>JAJPJO010000449.1 GCA_021324135.1 Pseudomonadota bacterium | reverse complement strand
GCAAAAACATCAGCGCCCGATCGGCTTTCTAACACCACCGGAAGAGCCCATGCCGCCAGCCCCTTTGTGTTTCTTCGTATCCATGACGTCCTTGCCATCCAGTCCGCCGAATAAGCCGCTGGGGCTGCCCGAGTCCGGACTCTCCGCAAACATCAAAGCCATTTCGTCCTTGACCCGATTGTATCCTTTGAGCGGTTCGAACAACGATGCGTCGACACTCGACTTCTTGGCGCTCTCGGTACTGAGGACCGGCACAATCTTGTTGACCTTCGATTGGAAGATGGATGCTTCAATAGGAGCTCCGGTAGCCTTCATCGGAAGCATTACCATGCTGCTGACTAACTCGGAAAATTGTTTTGGTGCCACTACATTCGATGCGATCCACAGTTCGCCGTATTTGACACCATCACGCCTGGTAATCACGATCTCATGCGCTTTCAGGCCGGCAATCTCTTTGGTTTTGCCGCTCTTGCTCATTTTCATCTCATGCAGGTCGCTCTTCGCTTTGTTGCTCTTTCCGCTCGGCATGAAGAATCCGCGGTCCTTCCACTGCTCATATGGCAAGCTGCAGAAGTTTTTCGTTTCAGTGTTGTAGAGAAAAGCCTCCCATTTCGGAGCCTTGAATATCCATGTTATGTTTAGCTTCTCTGCCCGCAACCACACAGCTTCCGGGGCAAGCAGGCAAGTTATCGGACCGACCATTTTGCTGGATTGCTTGATCTCCCAGGCTTCAATTTTCTTGCCGCTTTGACCCTTACCGGCAGCTGAGGCATGCTTCTCGGCACCGCCTCCGCTCTTGTCCGCCTGCTTTTCACCTCCAGGCTTCAGATTCGTCTTGGCCGCCACCTTCTTCACATGATCTTCAGCTTGAGCTGAGCTGCAGAAAGCAATATGTCCTGCTGAGGCTGCCAAACAGAAACATCCCAGCATCAAGGGCAGTATCAAAAACCGAGGTTTATTCATCTTCTTTATCGATTGCATGCTGCTTACACTGTCTTCTAGTAAGCTTATCCGTGGAATGGGTTTTAGGGACCGGACTAGCAAGTTTAAATTTACATCATACACCAGTGTCGGGCGGCACTCTCGCTGAGCCTCACATCGTTTGTGGACAAGCCGAGCTTTTTCATTGACAATGACTACTTCATGGGATTGAGACATTGGATTCCTTTTTTGCCGGACAGATCGCTCTTCTTGCCTTGGCGGCGCTGATCGCCACGGTGATCTCCATCTATGCTGCAGCCAGTTCGCATGGCTCCGGTCGATTTCTTTGCGACGATTGCCAGTTCAACAATGATGACGACTGCTCAAAGCCCGAACGCCCCGAAGCGCTCAGGTGCACAGCTTACAGACGCGCGAAGCGGACCACAGGGCAGATCGCGCCAGCGAAAAACCAAATCCCTGAGTAAGCCTCAAAAGTAAGCGTTGAACCTAAGTTTGAAGCTGGCTTTGAAGTTGCACCAGATACGGTGCGAACTTGTTGAATTATGCCGCTCTGCTCATTACCGAGGAGCGTCGGAATACTATAGTTGGGGTCATGGAGGCATCTTCAAACAGACCGCAAACCTCCCAGCCACCAGCGCTGCGTTTATCAATCAAATCAATCACCGGATGGGGCTGAATTGAAAAGACCCCGCCCGATGTACTTTCCACTGCGTATTCGAATGGATACTCAATCTGGTTTGATACCATAACCAGTATCAAGTGCGAACGACCTTCCATCGCACAAGCGAGCATAAGGTTATTTTGAATTTGCTGGATCATGAGCTCTTGATTCACTGCTTCGTCGGTGCTCTGGAACGGCGAATCAGGCACATCGATAAAGTTCAGCCTGGCATCGCTGCAAATCCGCGGCGCTTGCCGATAAACCACTATCGGATTCGCAGTCGCTACATCCATAACGAGAACCGGAAGCCAGGACCCGCTTAGCCTCTCCTCTAAGATTTCCTCAACCGAGTCGGTCGCTGCAATAAGGTCATGGATCTGCAATTCCTCGATGAGGTAATTGTCTTGATCAGCGTTGGCCGTCTTCTTGAAAATGAAATAGGGACCGCCATCAACAAGGGCGCTGCCGCCGGCAGCCACCAAACGATAACCTTTCCGCGACTGCTCGCTAAGCAGTTGGTTTATGCAACTAACAGGGTCGGCGCCCGGGCTTCGATCGAGCTGCTCAACTACGTATTTTGAGTCTTCTTTCGTTGCCTGAGCCATAAACAACTGCCAAGGTAGAGCCTGCAAAGCGGGTATAGCACAAAATGACAGGCTTCATGCCACACAGTTCGGGTCATTGACGAATGAAAAAGAGCAGTCTGAGCATCAGGCAGAGCCCCGCCGGGGGAGCTGTTTTTGACCGGACAGAAGCATACAGGTATCTGCTCTGGCGCCATTTACGATCACAGAGCGCGGCGCAAGCAGGCGATTGGCCCGGTTGTCCCTGGCAAGACGGCCGCCCGGGACATAACGATTCGCTGCTGCTGATCATGCTCAACCCCAATCGCGCCGATGAGCGGACAAACGATCCGACAATCAGGCGATGCATCTCATTCGCCACCGCCTGGGGTTTTGGCAAACTGGAAGTAGTCAATCTTTTTGCTGTGCGGGCGGAGAAGCCAGTTCAGTTGCGGTCTTTGGATGAACCGGTTGGAGAGCAAAACGACCAGTTCATTATCGAAGCGGCTTCCAGAGCGGCAAAGATCGTTGTGGCCTGGGGAAATCACGGCCGTTTTGCCCAACGGGACCAACAGGTCATTAGGCTTTTGGCCGATAGCAGTCGGCTCTATTGCTTCGGTCGCACAAAGGGCGGCAACCCGCTGCATCCGCTTTACCTTCCAGCCGACCAGCCACTCGTATCGTTTGATACCCTCGCCCATGGGCCAGGTTAACCATAAATGAGCATGGGTAGGTACAATCTTATGGAACGGTAGCTTTCGGCGTCGAACAAAAGGGGCGAAGTCCGAGCATGTATGGATTTTCTTGGTTCTTTATAGTTCTGGGCGTTTGCTATTTTCTCGTGCTCGGATTGGAGTACGGCAGGTCGGTTCAATGCGAAACGTGGACGCCTGTCAAAGCAAAAGTGGCCGACGCCATCAATGGTCTGCCCTTAACAAAGTACGAGCCCAATCGCCTCAACAACATCGCTACCATTGTCAATTGGTCATTCATCAAATACTCTTTTAACGTCGGTGAAGGGCTGTACGAGGGCGAGCAAGAGCTAGGCCCGCATCTGACGGTGTTCGACTACTGGGTGGGACCGCTGGCGCAGCGCTTGCCGAAAGACAGCACGATTGATGTTAAATACAATCCGGTCAATCCCAAAGAATCGCGCGTTGCCTTCGACGTGCTAAAGCCGGTTGAGACGTTGGTCGGCACAGGCATGGTCTTCCTGATCATTGGCGGCGTCGGTTTGTTTCTCTCCCGGGTGACGGAAACGGCCACAGGTGATGATGAAGAGCTGAATCAGCCGCTCGAATATTTCGAGCAAAAGCGCAAGAAAACGATTCCCTGATTCTCGGGAAGACCATCGACTAAGAAGACCATCGCCCAAGAAGACCATCCGCTGAGCCGTTGCGCAGTCTCGAGCTAGACTTGTGGTACCGGCGATGGTTTGTTTCCGAGCGTCGTCGATGAGTCCTCAATTGTTTGCTCGTCGGTTTCCTTTGGACGGCGATTAACCATCGCTTCAACCAACCCGACAAACAGAGGATGCGCATCATCGGGCCGCGACTTCAATTCGGGGTGGAACTGACAGGCAAGAAAATAAGGATGATCTTTCAGCTCGATCATTTCAACCAAAGTTCCATCCGGAGAGATGCCGGAGAAGACCATGCCTTTCTCCTGTAGAGCAGCGCGATGGCTGTTGTTCACTTCGTATCGATGTCTATGCCGCTCGGAGATCAGATCTTTGCCGTAAACCTTTTGCGCTCTCGATCCCTCGGCCAGTTGGCATGGATAGCGACCAAGCCGCATGGTTCCCCCTTTGAGAACCACATTGTGCTGATCGGGCATCAGATCGATTACCGGATATGCAGTCTTCGGATCGAACTCGGTCGAGTGCGCGCCCGGCATGTTGCAAACATCGCGCGCAAATTCGATGACGGCAATCTGCATGCCCAGACACAATCCCAGATAGGGAATCTTACGCTCGCGTGCGTACTTGGCGGCGGTGATTTTTCCCTCGATACCTCGATCGCCGAAACCACCTGGAACGAGGATGCCGTCTACATCGCTGAGATAAGCGTCCGGCCCGTTTTTCTCGATGTCTTCAGAGAGCACCCATTTGATGTCGACCTCGGCACCAAGTTTGACACCACCATGTTTGAGCGCTTCGACAACGGAAATGTATGCATCCGAGAGCATGACGTATTTGCCGACAATGGCGACTTTGACATGGCGCGTCGGTTTCTTGACGCGTTCGACCAGATCTTTCCATTCAGCCAGATCGGGCTCGCTGTTAGGAATTCCCAGCCGTTCCAAAACCCGGTGTGCAAGCCCTTCTTGCTCGAGCAGAATCGGCACCTCATAAAGATGCTTCACATCTTTGCATTGAATCACACCCTTCAGATCGACGTCAGTGAAGAGCGAAAGTTTTTCGCGAATTGATGGGTTTAGAGTTTTCTCAGTTCTGCAAACGAGGATGTCCGGCTGAATACCTCGGCTCCTCAGCATATCAACGGAATGTTGTGTCGGCTTGGTCTTCAGCTCGTTTGTCGTGCGCAGCGATGGAATCATGGTGGCGTGGATGTAGCAAACCCGGTCGCGACCGACATCTTTCCGCATCTGCCTGATGGCCTCGAGAAAGATCAAACTCTCGATGTCGCCGACCGTTCCACCAACCTCAACAATGACAATGTCAGCTTGCGATTGAGCCGAGACCTTGCGGAGGAAATTCTT
>JAJPJO010000188.1 GCA_021324135.1 Pseudomonadota bacterium | reverse complement strand
GACGCATTATGCCTGATTTCTTTTTGGTTCGCCGTTTCAGCTGGCTAGTCGTGGCTGCGCCATTGCCTGGAGGAGGGGCTTCAGGAGGGGTGGTCAGCTCGCTTGTGACAGGAGTCTCGCTTGAGGGGCTCGGCTCGCTCGTGGCAGGAGCCTCGCTTGAGCTCGATTGGCCTGCAACAGGCGTCTGGCTGGCTGGTTCTGGTTGCTTCGCAACAGGCGTTTCCTCGCTAGAGGCGTCATGAGCCTCGGCGGCTTCAGCCCCCAACAGATCCCCGTCCCTAATCTCACTATTCGCTTTGTCTGTTTCGCTCATCATTGAGACGTTAAAAATACGACTCCCTCATTATATGTGCCCAGACACAGCTGCAGGGACATTCAATAACTATGTGCATTAGTTGTCCTATAATCGAGCTTTGGAAACGCCAAAGGAGCCTAACATCAGCTAACATGGTAATTGGCGGATTATCGCTCTTGGAATCAAGGGTTAAACTTAGGCGTAAGCCATTTAGGAATTCAAGTGCCCAGCACAAGTCATAAATTACGCATACCAAAAGATCCGGAGATGTTTGGTCCTTCCCTCGCCCATGTGGCGATCGAAAGAGATGGGGAAGAGGAAGTCCTCGGGCAAGCCTGGATTGCTGCGCCAAATACGGTCATCACCTGCGCCCATGTGGTGGACCAGTATGTGAGGAATCGCTCGTCGCTGGTAATCAAGTTTCCGGCATCGGGAAATCGCTACCCTATTAAAGATATAAAACTTCACCCGAGCTTTCAGCGGCATGAAAACGAGCTGCTCAGGTTCGATCTGGCTGCCATAACCATTGATTTTATCGAGCCAGAAACCAATGCGCGCCCTTTGCCGATCGTTTTTGAAAAGCCGCTTGAGCAGCACCAGGACCTTTCAGCGGTTCGCTATCCGTCGCATCTCGGGCTTTATACGACTTCGCTTTTTCCCCTCTCTCAGATTGGTCGAGTGCTTCGCCTGAAACCGAATGATCGCTTTCACCTGTTCCATGACGTCGCGCTCGCGCCTGGCGACTCCGGTACGCCATTGTTCGATGGCGAGCATGTCGTGGCTGTTCACTGCGGCGATACAGCAACGGCGCCGGTTCTCGACATTCCAATTTCATCGATACGGTTGGCGGTTTCCGTCGATGCCCTGATGGCACTCGGCATTTCGGAGTCCAAGGGAAGTGCCTTCAGCTGGGGAAGCATAATCGGTGGCGTGGCCGCCTTTTTGCTCTGCGCTGTCATCACCCTTGGTGCATTCGCCTATCCGCACAAAAACGCCTGGAACTATACGCAAACGCCAAAGCTCGGGGTGGACATCTCCTATAACCAGCCCATAAAAGCTTATCAATATGGTGATCCCTTCACAATCACGCTCTATCCCAAAAGCAACTGCGATCTCTATCTTTTCTATATAGATGGGAACGACGCCTCTATTCTGTTCCCTCCCAGAGGCACAGGCAGTGCTCAGCGTGATGCAAATAAACCGCTGGTCGTCGATGGTTTCGGTACGCGAACCATTCAGGTGGGTGACACAGTTGGCGAACTTCATGTTGTTGCCTTGCGCGATTCAAAGCCACTGCTAAAGCCCAACGAGGTGGAAAAAATTGATACGAACTGGAAGTTGCCTATCAAACGCGATGAGCTGTTAGCTCGCATAAACTTGATAGAAAAGACCAACCCACAGGACATCTTGCACGAAGCCATTGACGCGCCGCGTGCCGACAACCCGGATTCCGATCAAACCAGTTCATCAGAGCAGAACCAAACGGATAGCACAAGAGTGACCGAGCAGGCTACCACCCAGACATCGGTACCCGATCAGGCAGGGCAAAAAAGCGATACCGCCAGCGCCGATGCCGCAGCCGCTCCAGGCAAAGACTAGAGGTGAGCCGTTTGCGGCGCGTTCTAAGAGGAGATTGCGCTTACTGGCTCAGACGCGAGAGAATAGAAAAAAGAGTTTATTTTTTCTCCCTAATTATTTTGGCAAAGCTGTAGATTAGTTCGGGGGACAAAGAGTCCCATTTGATGCGAGAGGCATAGGACAATGAAAAAACAAGGAGCTTACTTTCTAGTAGCAACAATGTTGGCAACAACGCTGTCGCTGCCGACATTGGCGGATGAGCCAGTTGCTGGTAACGGTGGCGGAAGCTCTAATGCGTCCTCTGCAAAGCCTGCAGATGTTCCAGATAATCCTGAGGACATCGGTAAACGCAATCGCGGTCTGATGATCAAGGTGATCGAGCCCGGCAAGCCGAGCGTCACCACCGAGAAAAAGCCTGCTCAGCAAAGCAAGCCGACCCATAAGACCGAAACCAAGTCAATGAGCAAGGCCGGCTCGGGCGAACACAAGGCGACCGGAAATAAAACGGAGACCAAGACTGCCGCTGAAACTAAGCCAGCTATTCATGAGACCAAGGTTGTCCACACAACAACGACGACCAAGACCGCAAAGCAGGAAGCGGTGACGACTACGAAAACAGCCGTAGTCAAGCCGAGCAAAGGCAATCGGAGCAACAGCATCATGAAAACGCTTGAGACAGCGGGTGCTCACAATGTCGTTCCTGTGAAAAACACGACAAATGTAGTGGCGACCAAAACGGCAAACCAAACGCATTCAAAATCCGTATCCGACGATCAAATCGTCACAGCCTGGCTCAACAAGCCCGGCGACAGGCCGAAATACAAAGACGGCGAGAAGCTGCAAGTCAATGTTTCAGCCAATAAAGATTGCAACGTATTGATCTTCAACTACGATGGAAACATGCTCACCCAGCTCTTCCCCAACGAGTATCAGGCAAGCCCGCTCGTGAAAGCCGGCCAAACAGTTGCAGTAGGCGGCGAGCAAAGCAAATTTGATTTCACCGCATCCAACGATGGAAGCAAGGCGACTAGCGAAAAGATCTTCGTTTATGCCTACCCGGTGGACAGTGACTCAGCACCAATCTCGGTAGCCATGGCTCCGATTCCGCAAACTCCATTTAGAGGAACGGAATTCACCCCCGAGCAATACCGCGAGCTCGTGAACCAGTCGAAGGCCTTCACCTCAAGAAGAGTGAAAGTGACAGGCAGATCCCAGACAACCGAATTGGTGAGCTACACAAGCGACAGCGGCAATGCAGCTGCTCCGAATAAAATCGAGCTTGGTCTGTCAGTGGAAAGCAAACACTAAGCATCAGGCACAGCACGGCAACATGGAAGGCCCGCTCCGGCGGGTCTTCTTGCCGTTGTGGGGGTGTACTAATTCTTGTCCGGGCTAGCTGAAGGGAATTTTTGCGAAAAATCTTACAAGTGATCCTCTGTCAGATTTTTTGGCAAAATTCTCTATGAACTGAGCATGGGGAAAATCTTATATGGCTAATGTTGAGAACATCGTTCCTGGTAATGCCGATGGTGATTTTTTCGTCGATTCAAGATGTATAGGCTGCGGCAATTGTCGAGATCTGGCTCCTGCGAACTTCGCCAAGATCGCGCCGTACTACGCCATCGTTAAACAGCCGGATGACAGCGATGAGCTCAGGCAGGTTTTTGAAGCCCTGGTCTGCTGTCCGGTTGGCGCCGTTGGTTCAAAGCAAAAGCATGACATGAAAGCTATCGTGGATTCGTACCCTCAGGAGTTTGGGGGCGGCGTTTATTATCTCGGTTTCAATTCACCATACTCAGCTGGCGGCAAAAGTTATTTTGTTAAAAACGCCGATGGCAATTGGATGATCGACAGTCCTAAATTTAGTCCGCGCTTGACAAAATGGGTCGAGGGACAGGGAGGACTGCGTTACATGTTTCTTACGCATCGCGATGATGTCGCGGAGGCGGACAAGTATGCCACTGCATTTGGTGCTAAACGCATCATCCATCGCGAAGAGTTGGAGGCTCAAAAGGATTCCGAGATTGTTCTGGATGGCTTTGACACGGTCGAGCCGCAGAGCGGATTTCTGATTATTCCGACGCCCGGACATACAGAAGGGCATTGTATGCTTCTGTATAACAGCAAGTATCTATTCACAGGCGATGTGTTCACGTCAATGCTCCGCTTCGGCGACAAGCTCGAGGTATGGGATCCATATTATTGTTGGAGTTCGTGGGAGGAACAGCTGCGTTCGATCGAAAAGTTATTGCGATATGACTTTGAGTGGACTCTACCATCGCACGGACGCTTCGTGCATCTTCCAGCCGCTGAGATGAAGCAGGCATTGCAAGCATGCATCGAACGCGCACGCGATGAAAAGGAACCGTTCGTCGCAACACCTGAGCGCATAAATCTTTTTTTGCGCATGATTCCGGCGCTTAGAGACGCCGGTCAGCCGGAGTACGCTATGAGGATGCAGGGACGTCTGGAAGAAATGCAACGGCGCCTTGCCGCTTCATCGACATAGTTTGGGCATATTCATCTCAATGAAAACGCGATGGCAAGGCAGCTAGACGGGCAGAACAAATGTGAATTTGGTGCCGTGACCTTCACGACTGGTGCAAGTAATGGATCCATCGTGCGCGTTGACGATCTGCGCGCACAAATTGAGGCCGATTCCCGTTCCTGTCTCGCCGGCCTTTCCTATCCAGAAACGTTTGAAAACATACTCAAGGTCCTGCTCTTTGATGCCGATGCCGTTGTCCTCAATCGAGACGGTCGTGCTCGCGTCGTCTTGTGATACTTCAATATCGATCCTGCCGCCGTTTGGTGAAAATTTGATGGCGTTATTGACGAGGTTGGCTATCACTCTGCGAATCGCCATTGGGTCGACTTCTATCTTTCTCAGGGACTGAGGCAGAGAAAGCTTGAAGGTGATGTTTTTGGTGTCGGCGACAGGAATGACGTCCTTGAGGCAAGTGTTTATGATTGCATCCAGATCAGAGGGTTCCTTGTCGAGAGTCTCGACGCCCGCTTCAAATCTATAGACGGAAAGCAGGTTGCCAATCAAGGCTAGCAGTCCTTGCGTGCTTTCTTGCATACTGCTGATCACTGTATGTTGTTCACTAGCAAGAGGTCCCAGAGTTCCATCGAGCAGCTTGGACTGGAGAAGTTTTAAGCCAACCAATGGGTTTTTCAAATCGTGCGCCAGGCTCGCCATGAAATTCTCTCGTTGGGCTGCCAGTAGTTGCTTCTGTTTTTCCTCCTCCGCTTTTACTCTGTGAACGAAGTGAGCGACTTGTATGCAAGTAGTCGTCAACATCTCCAAAAGATCTTTATCGGGGCGCCTGATGCTGAGGCTGATTACCGAAAGGGTGCCCAGGAATTCATCCTTAACGGAAATCGGCAAAGCGAACGCCATCATCTCCGGCCCGTTCGATGTTCTGCGCTCGGCTGACAGTCCGTCAATCCAGATGGGCCTCTGTTTTGCCCAGACTTTGCCGACCAGACCTTGTCCGATTCCATATTCCGTCGCGCCCCGCTCCGAGCGAAATCGCTCACTCGATCCAGGTTGTATATAAGCGCCCGCTCTTTGCAGTTTCTGCGATTTTTCGTCCACCAGGTGGATTTCGCCCATGTCCCAGTCTACGGCATTGACGAGTACTTCAAGGGCCTCATTCAATGTCTCGCTTATCAAGCTGGAGCTGGCAAGAACGTGGATGATCTCGTGCTGGGCTGCGCGGCGCTTTTCCAACTCCTTTCTTTCTGTAGTGTCTGTAATGAAGACAACATATGTCTCCGGCGAAACGAAATCAAGCTGAGCTACAGAGATCTCCAGCGCGAGCTTGCCACCAGAGATGGTAGCACTCTCGATTACGAACAAATTAGAGTGTCGATCGATGATTTCTTTTGGTGAACCCGATAAATCCAAAACATCCGATAACTGCTTACCGATAATCTGGCGCCGCTCGATTCCCAGTATTTGTTCGATCTGCATGTTACAGTCAATTACCATGGCGTTGCCGTCCGTGAGCATAATGCCGTTCGGTGCTACTTCCATGACATCGCCGGCGATATCATGTCGGGTTATCGCTCCACCGGATTTAGCAAGATCGTCCAGACACACCGGAATCAAAACACTGGCGTAGTCTTCCTTCCACACCGAGGTCTCCACAGCCTGCCCGATCTTCGCGATCGCTTCGCTCTTTCTCACCAGTCCGCGACGAATGTCCGACTGTGCCATCAGCAGCGCCACCACGGTCTCAACCGTCAAAAGCTCGCTTCCAACAAGGATCTGCCCCAGGGGCCGCGTCGCCTTCTTAGATAACCTCACCAGCCTCTCTACAAGCCCATTGTCATGCATACAGCCGGCTTCAAGGAGCAATTCTCCCAATTTGTCGGTTGCCTTCGGGCAGGGCTCATATCCTGCCTTTTCCAACGCCTGCTCCAACCTGACCATCCTGAGCGTACGATTGGCACGATCTCTGATTTCAGGCTCCACGTCCTGTTTCAGTACCTCAAGCACTTCAACTCTCAGGGTTGTGTCCGATGCCAAGCACATTCGAACCGCCCGGTCATCGCGCCGCACGATTTCAAGAGCTTGCTCCAGTGGCAAATCACCATGCAATGCCGCTGCTGCCCTGATCATCGGGTGTTTATCCTTTGCCAGCACACAAAGCAGCATGGGCGGGCAAGCCGGACTCTGAGCCAGCCTGAATCGAGATTCCCAGGACTCATTCTTGAGCATGTCCCTGAACGATGACTCGTCAAGATCAAACTCAGTTATTGTCGATGTATCTCTGCCATCCTCTTCAAAATCACGAGACACAACTGCCACCGCGCGACACTCACTTCCTCCATATTACCAGAGGCAACTCGTGAGATGCATTACCTTTAGCGCTTTAGTTTGTCGAGTTGCCGAACGGGCTTATCGTCATATGACTATAAAGGATGAGCTTTTGCTGGGTTGCGGGGCAGACTTATCGTCATATGACTATAAAAAACGGTCCATTTCTATCGTCATATGACGATGAAGGAAGACGGCTATATGAACAAGCCGATCATCAGAAATGCGACGCAAAAAAAACGGATCAGTCAGCAGCGCCATAGGTCGAATATTGCTTGCGCCGCGCTTGCATGCCGGGACGGAAGACATCAGATACGGCAGTGTTTGGCTGAACGGTTAAGACATGCTTTGGCTGAACCGTTGAGACGTGCTTGGATAAAGCTTAGAGCAGAAGATATTGCTCTGCCGTTTGCGCTCTTAACTATTGCCCTTGCTTTTGTCGAAGCGATCGGGTGAGATTAGATTCTCTGAGCCAGGCTGAAGCAATTGCTGCCTGATTGTCCGCGCGATCCAGTTGCCGTTTACCAGTCCGGTGCCACCAGCCCCGGTGGCGGTCCAGATATCGGGATATTTCGGATGCGGGCCGGCGATCGGAATGCCATCTGAGTATGCCGTATAAATCAAAGCAGTGATTGGATCCTGTTGAGCCGGCTTGACACCGAAAAGTTCTTCGACGCGTTGATTCAAGCGCGGCGCTTGTGCCGATGCCGGTTCCTTATCGAGGAATCGTGCCGAGCCGCCAATCAATGTTTCCGTCGGTCCGAACTTGGGCAGATTGAATTGTCTCCAATATGTGAATGCACTCGAGTCGGTATCGAAGAAATTTCCGGGGAGTTTCTGGCCGATGAAACCTCTGGTAGCGAAACATTGAACCGGTACGAGCTGATCGTTCAAATAATGGAACAGCGGGGACGGTCCGTTCGTGGCGAAGACGACTTTGCGAGCGATGACTTTCCCCTCAGGTGTATAGACGTGAACTGGATCTCCTGGTGCGCCGATGGTAATGCCCATCACAGGAGACTTCTCGTAGACCGAGAATTTGCCTGAATGAGCCAAGCCCAGCGCCAACTTATAAGGATTGAGATTACCTTCATGAGGAAAGATGATCGCCGATTGAGCCGGACCAAAGACTTCAGCAGCGCGGCTGCCGGTCACGAATTGCGGATCTCTATCGCCGAAGCGATGCAGCAGATCAACTTCTTCTCTCAAGGCCGGGTCGTTAGCATCGTAACTGATATTGTATGAGTTCACATCGCGCCAGTCAGCGCCATACTTCCTGGCAAGATTCTGAACGGAAGATCGCGATTCGATGAGAGCTCTCAGGCGTTTGGCAAATCCTTCCGGACCATGCACGTTGTAAATGCCGCCGAAGCCTGCATCCTCGGCATAGGTGCCCATCGCTCCCATAAATCGAGTGGTACCATCGGCGATCAGGCCCTTCTGAAGAACTGCGGTAGTAACATCATTCGATCCTAATTCATGCGCTACTTGCAGACCGACGATGCCACCGCCGATCACGGCGACATCCACGTTCCTGGTTCCTTCCAGGGAAGCGAACCGCTGCCTCTGTCTGACCGTGCGATTCCAGGGAACATGAGGAGCGCTGCGCTCCTGCAATTTCTCGGCCTTAACGACCTCTGGATTGGGATGATCGACATCATCGATGTCCACAATCGTGCGGTTGGTGGCGAAATCAGTCCCCAACCAGCGGTGTAATCTTCTCTCGGCATCAGGATCGCCTTCCTCGTGTTGAGCCTTCAGTTGTTTAGCGCGCTCGGCCAGATAGTCTGAAAGTTTGACAAATTTGAATTCCTGATCGGGAAGAGCATCGATCTTGGCTTTGTATTCCTTGACTGTCGGATCGCTTTCGACATCGGCAATAGTCTTGTGAGCCGCCAGAAGCACTTTGAGATAGTCCGACTTGGAGAGCTTGACGCCGTCCAGTCCGCCTGGCTTGCTCCAGGCAGTGGAAAGATACGTGACCGGCTCCTGCCCGTCCATGCCCGGTTGCGCGTACGGCACGATTTCGCCGTTCGATTCGGAGACGAGCACATAAGCGCCGCGCTTTCCCCAATAGTCGACACGGTCTTGAGTAGTGATACCACCTTTGGCGTCTTCGGCAATTTCATCCGGCGTCATCTTATCGGGATTATTGAATTCCCAAAATGTGACATCGCCGCCCTTGGTTTGGACCCGGCTCTGAACGTGCTTTAGCAGCGCTGAGCCATAGCCTTCCTGGCGCTTACCCTCATCGACCCATATATGCTCCAGCCATCCGGCTTTCTTGATCTCCTTCCCTTCGACGTCTAAAACCTGGTATTGCAGACCGCCGATAATGTTGCCATGCTCATCGCGAGGATGCTCCATATCCCAGGTGGAATGCGGATCGCTCAAGTACTCCATGTACGTTTCGACCGATTCGATTTCGCCCGGCAGCGGGAATGCCTTTTGCAGGAGCGGGTAGTAGCGCTCGACTTCCTGGCGCAACTTTACCAGATCGCCTGACTTAGCCAGCTCGCGCATGCTGGCTATATCGAGCTTAACAGGTGGACGTTCAGCCCGCTCGGCTGGAGTATCGGTGACCTTGCCGGCATTCTTGTCGGCAGTTCGCACCTCGGCATCGGCACCGCCTGTGGTGGCGAGCAATAAGGCCGCCTTCGACCCGTCCTGCTCGCCTGATCCGCCGTCGCTCTTTACCCTTTGCTTGCCTCCGTCTGCCTGGTTATCCTGCCTGGGAGCAGCGGCATTCGTTTTTTTGGCCTTTCCTTTTTCAATCGCCAAATCAATTGATTTTTGATCGATAGGAATTATGTGACTGGCGCTCAGCACGCCGCCAGTAAACGCCATCGTATAACGAGCCTGCTCACGCTCCTCGCTCGTGGCAAAGCGATGGTGCTCGAGACCGGCGTTGACCTGGGCACTTGCCTCACCGGCTGGAATACCGGTCGTGATGCCTATTGTAGAGTCATACGTCGTTCGCGCCACTCTGTTGAGCATGCCAGGTCCGGTCAGAGCAGCCGCCAGAGGACGGCTGGCTTGTCGCAAAACCAGGCTGGAAGCCGTCATTGTACCGAGGACGGTGGCGCCACCGGCACCATGTTTAGTGCGGGCTAACAGATGCTCAGGCACCGATCCGTTCGACTCCTCGGCATCAACCGGGCGGAACGTGAAGTCGCTGACAAAACCCGTCAAGGAAGAGTCCGCCATCTTGATGCCATTCGATAACGAAGCCAATTCACCCGTGGATGAAACGGCTTGCTCGGTTCGGGCGATCAATGAAAGACCAAGAGCGTTTTTGACATTGTGCGTGATTGCAAAAGGAACGGCGTATCCGATGCCGCTGCCGATCTGCTGTGCGTACCAGCTCCGGCTCTTGTAGGTAGCTTGCTCCGGCTCAGGCAGAATTGAGAATGTATCAGCGAGCACATTACCTTTATATAGTCCGCTGCCGTTTCCCGCATCATCGACAAGCTGAAGCCCGCCGCGAATCCAGGCCTGAGATCCCTGATAGAGGAGGCTGTAGCCGGCCTCTGCCACCAGGTCTTGAGCCCCCGCTTCGTTATCGTGCGTTTCTTTATTAAATCGTCGTGCTTGCTCGCCAAGCCGGTAGCTCAAAAGAGGGTCCCGTTTTGACTGCTCCAGGGTGTGCGGGGGTGCTTTGAGCAGATCCACGCTCGGCGCAGCACCTGCTGGTGAAACAGTATCGTAAGTCATGATTATTCACTGATGTCAACGCTCTGCAATGTACATTGCAGGAGTGAGTCGGAGTGGGGGTGTAAGTAGTGCCGCCAAACTACCCCCAAACCGAGCCGACTGCAATGGTAATAATCCCATGGCTACGTCACGTTCCGGTCACGCTGCCGATGTGTCATGAGAGGGTGCCCTCAGATTGTTGGTGGAGGCAATTGGGATGATACCAAATATGACACCAGGCGCTGCCGCGCAGCTGGTAAGCTCGACACCGCAGAAAACTACTCTGTCGAACCTGGAAACACCGATATTTTTACTGAAGTCGAATCTGCATATAGATCGGCTGATGGTGGAGGATGATGACGGACGATCTATAAATGTCCTGTCCTCCGCTGACATAATGAGATCGAAATATGCCGAGACAATATCCGGCGAGCTTTTCGACAATGCCGCCGCCATGCTCTCGGCCTCGCACTATAAGCCGGTGCGCCTGTTGCTCATGCCGGAAGGCGCAAGGGGCAGCAGCTTTCCCGTGCACAATTCCGAGATCGCCTATCGACTGCAGTCGCGCTACACGCTCAGGCAATTCTGCGATCTCGAGAACTGGCTCTATCAGATGGGTGTGTTCTCACTCATGGTCAGCAAAGACAACGGGCTTGTTCGAACATGCGGCGCTGATGAGAATCCCGAGATGTCGATCAGGCAATGGATCACTGATACATGCCGCTGCGGTGACATTCAAAGGAAGATGTATCCGGCATCCTGGCCTAAAGCTCTCATGATGCTTGCCCGCTTTTACCGCCAGGCAATTGAGGTTGATGCCTTCGAGCACTCTATAAGGGATCCGCGCTGGTACCGCCAGGGTCCACTGGAAAATGGCGTCGCCCATGTGTTTTTCCCGAGCACGTTCGAGCGCGACCCGGACTACAACAACAGCAAACGTCTTGAATCTCACGGCCTGGCACTGAAGAGTTACTGCGACACACTGGTCGAAGGATTGCAGTACAACGCGCCGTGGGGATTCGATGAAAAGTTTCTTTCCAATCGGTCGGAACTGGCTCTGATTACCGACACAATCGCTTATCTGGCGAGCTACATTCGCGCAATCAACACCAACCCCGACACAGGTGAAATCGACTTCAGCGCTCCTTCGTGCGGCAACTGGGAAGAGGTGCCGTTCGCCGGCGGCTTGACCTGGGACATCGAAGCCATGCGTCAAGGACTGATGAGTCTATATCGCCTGATGTTCGGACCCTGTCCTGATGGCGTAAACAACGTAATGTTGGTGCAAATTCGCTGCGCAATTGCCTCTCACAAACACTCGAGCTGGATGTCATCCGAGCGCGAGTTGATCAGGCTGATCGAGGCGGCTCGCCAGAAAGTGATTCAACGCATCGTACAAGCTGATACCCCATGCGAAAGCCCATTCAGAGAGATCGACGCTTCGCTGGCGTTTATCACCACATGCAATACCATTCTCGCCAGTAATCCGATTGAGAATGCCAGGCACCACTTCCGCTTGCTCTTTGCCCTTGAGGAGTCCATTGTTCGCGATAACGGCATTCTCCGCTATGCACCCTTCGAGATGGAGGATAAAACGGGGGAAATGCGCCGGGTCTTCGATAACTATCTAGGCGACAATTACTGGCTGATGCCTTCATTGAGAGCCTCCCTGCTTGGCAAAACGAACGGCTCGAGGAAGAAGTTCAAATCGCTGGATTGCAGTACGACCGACAAATTTATCGAACGCGGCAGCATGGCGCGCGAAGGATACGAAGCCGAATGGTGCTGGGTATCAACCATATCGGAAGGCTACAGCACCCAGGTTCTAGCTCTGGACTACGCTGTGAAAAACGGTGACATTCAAGACAGCGCCGAGGTCAAAGAGCTCATGAGAATGGGCGTCGAGAAGGCGACCGAATACATGAACCGCGCCCTGGCCCGCATCACCGGTGATGGCATGGTGAAGAGCAACGGCAAGGCATGTCCTGCATTTGCCGTTCCGGAGGCCTACGAGTATGTGAGCAGTTTGAAAGAGCCTCGTACCCTGGTCGCGCTCCCGGGCGTTCACACCCCACTCTCCTGGGCGGTGTCCTCCCTGCATGTAGCTTGTGAAAAATTAAAACAAGCAATGAAGACCATGGAGCAATAGACCCCCAGTTTTCAAACTCAGAGTCGGTTGTACAACCTCACCGTTTGGCTGAGCTTGGTCGCGGGCTGTCTTGAGATTAAAGGTCGCTTACCTCTGTGTTCCAGCCGTCAAATAATTGCTAGGATATTAATTGACCGGATGGCCGGTTAATGAATTGAGACGTATCCCATATCCACACTAAATGAGCGTGAACGGCATGTCAGCCCAAAAGCAGACCACTAATTCTCAAAGCAAAAGCGCTACCAGAGCCTCGATCAGCGAAAGCAGCATCCAGCCGGCGCCAAGCCGACACACGGAGATGCCCAATCCCGAGAAGTTGATTCTCGACACACAGAGCGCTCCGGCGATCAGCGAGCGGCTCAACATATTTCCATTTGACTGGCGGGTCGAAACCCCGCGCTTGATGGAAATTTATGACTCATCACGCGACCCGGGCTGGTCGCCAGCAAAATTGCCGTGGGATACGCTCGATCCCGAGAGCTTCACGCTCGATCAAAGATACGCCATCGCTTACTGGTTTGCGCTGCTGTCAGTATTTGATGCCTCAGGGCCAGCCGTTTTCGCCCGCGCCATGATTCATGCTTATGAAACCCATGAAGAAGACGCGATTCGCAAATGCTTCTTTTCAGTAACGCGTGATGAGATGAACCATGAGGAAGTCTGCGGTCGAGCAATTACGACACTGACGCCCAACGGACCTTTAGGTTACGAGCCTCAAACGCTGCTCGGCAAACTGGCTCGCAACAACATCGAATGGCTCTACCATAATGGCGCTCGCTACTGGCGCGGCTACAAGAAAGCAGTCGAGACATATCCGATGGCCATCCTGTTCAGTTCATTCTTGTTCGGCGAAGTGGCCTCATCAACCCTTTTCCACAGTATGTATGAACGGACTACCATTCCGGTCTTCAAAGAAGCGTTCAAAAACATCGGCCGCGATGAAGGTCGTCACTTGAGCTTCTGCCTCGCACTTCTCAAAGAAGTTCTCCCGAAGATGAGCGAAGAGGAAAAGATGACTGTGACCAGACAGTTCCGCGCCGGATTCATATTCCTGTCCGGCATTCTCTACGAGCCACCCGCGGAGTTCTGGCAATTACCGGAAACCTTCCTTCCTGCTCAACGCTTGCTCGAGGAGCATTCTCGCGCTGCCGGTTTTGGCATTCTCACTCATGAAGAGCGCCGAGAAAACTGGCGGACAGCCGTCGTCCGGCTAAAAACAATCGTTGAGCCGCATGGCGTCAAATTCCCCGCTCTGCCTGAGATCGATGTTGATGGTGAGGATGTCGCCTTCGACGCCGACAAAATCGTTCCTATCTTCTGATAGAACGATCAGGTTCTGACATAAAGATCAGATCCAAAACCGAATCGTCGATCCTCCAGAAAAAACGATCTAGTAATCTCAGCATGGTTCGACCGCGCGCCGATAATTATGAGGAACGCAAGCAAGAAATTGCCGACGCTGCTGCCGCTGTTTTTGCCGAGCAAGGCTTCGATGGCAGCTCAATTTCATTTGTCGCTCAGCGCTGCGGAGTCTCGAAGGCATTGCTGTATCATTACTTCCAATCGAAAGAAGACTTGCTTTATTACATGCTCAAGTCGCATTGCCAACTGCTTGTCGAGTGCGCAACCTCAGCGCTTCGCACCAGTGCCAATCCCGAGAAGCAATTGCGCAGCCTGATTCGCGAGCTGATGCAACTGTACATGAATGCCCGCGACAAGCATGCCGTTCTTTTGAACAATTTGAAATCGCTTCCCGAGAATCAACAAGATGAAATTCGGGAGCTGGAGAAAAGAGTGGTTCAGTCAATCAAAAAGCTGGTGGGGAAGTTGAGACCCGATCTGAGCGAGCAGATGCGCACCGCCACCGCGATGTATTTGATGGGCGCCATCAATTTCACTTACGTCTGGTTCAAACCACAAGGACCAATCAGCGCCAGACAGTATGCCGATCTAGCCACATCGATCTTTCTAGAAGGCATACAAAGAAATGGCAGCGGTGTTCGCTGAGAATTTTCTCGCCCAACACATGACCGGTTCAATTCAAATTTACTGGCTTCCTTAGCCGGTCGACTCCGGTCCGTTCGGATGCTTGGTGGCGACCGCAAGGCGCTTGTCGATTACGCTCCAATCCAGGTTATTGATGAAGGCATCGAGATATTTGCCTCGATCGATACCGTAGTCGATCATGTAAGCATGCTCGTAGACATCGAGAACCACGAGCGGAACGATGTTAGCCGGCGAAGCGATGTTGTGCAGGTCGAGCGCGAATGCATCAAGGGCGCCGACCCGGGTGTTGTAACCGACAATCACCCAACCTCTGGCGCTCTTCCCGGCTGCCTTCAAGAAGTCCATGAACTTGCCCACCGATCCCCACTGCTCCTCCAGTCCGGCGCGCAGCGGACCCTGAGGCTCGCCACCCTTGCCGCCGAGATTATTGAAGTAGTATTCGTGATAGACGACCCCGTTGTGCGCATAGCTCGACTCGATCAGAAGCTCTCTGACTGTCGCGTATGTAGCATTGGCGGGCGTCAGATCGACTGTCTTCAACTCGCTGTGGATGGCATTCGACTTGGCGACGTAGCCCTCGTAAAGCTTGATGTGCGACTTGATCTGATTGGCGCTCAAGCCGTTTAGCCTGTCGGCAAGAGCGGCGAAGTCGTGCGCCTTGTATGTGCCTCTGGCTCCGCCCTGGGCACCCGCGTCCGCTTGAGCGGCTCCGCTTGTGGCCAGCAAGCTTCCCGATGCCGCCGCCATAGCACCCATCAATAGAACTTCGCGCCTTGTCACTACTCCTTCCTTCGTGACTTCAAAGTTGCCAATCAGCTCTCTCTCTTTTGCCATAACGCTCTCTCCTGATCACTTTCGTTTCAAAATCGGTTTCAAATTCCCGCTTATCAGTTTTAAATCAGTCTCTAAGTTTAATTGGGCATCGTTTCAACAAAATAACGCCCATCCGAGCTGTCGATTTTGCCGGTCGTCTGGTTAAAAAAAGTACTTGCTAGCAGCCGAGCGGTCGATGCAACGGTTATCTTTAACAGCAGCCCAGCTTAACATACTGGAGTGCATTACTTGCCTTAATCAGCTATTTGACAACAACTCTGCCCGCAGAGATGGTCAAACACCGCAGTTCTAGCCGCCAACACCAAGCCACAAAAGTTATCAGGGAGAAACGGCATATTGGCAAGCTCAATTCGAAATTATTGATGCGGACAAAAGGCATACAATTAGACCCAGCATCCGTCAGGGAAGAAATATGACAACTACCAGCACCTCAGCCGACAAACCAATTCATCACGCCGTGAAACCCAGCGCCAGTTACAGTTTAACCTTAAGAATCAAGATTCCGAACGAACCTGGCAGCCTCGGCATGGTCACTTCCTTGATCGGCCAGATCGGCGGCGACATCGGTGCCGTCGACATTCATGGCTTCGAGAAGAACTTCATTATTCGCGACATCACCGTCAAAGTTCGCGATTCCAATCATGGCGAATCGCTGGTCGCCGAGCTGAAGAAGTTGAGCAACTTCGAGGTGGTGCACGTTTCCGACCGAACATTCCTGATGCACCTGGGCGGGAAAATTCGCATAACCAACAAAGTACCGCTGACCACGCGCGACGATCTTTCCATGGCCTACACTCCTGGTGTAGCGCGAGTTTGCATGGCTATCCATGATGACCCGGAGAAGGTTTATCAACTGACAATCAAACGCAACACGGTAGCGGTAGTCAGCGATGGATCAGCCGTCCTCGGACTGGGCAATATCGGTCCGGGCGCGGCACTGCCCGTGATGGAAGGCAAGGCGATGCTCTTCAAGGAATTCGGCAAAGTGGACGCCTTTCCAATTTGTCTGGCCACCCAGGATACTGAGGAAATCATTTCAGCGGTCAAGGCAATTGCCCCCGTATTTGGTGGCATAAACCTGGAGGACATTTCCGCACCGCGATGCTTCGAAATTGAAGATCGCCTCAAAAAGGAACTGGACATCCCGGTTTTTCACGACGATCAACACGGCACCGCAGTTGTCGTTCTGGCAGCTCTGATCAATGCCTTGAAGATCACGGGCAAGAAAATCGGCGACATAAAAATGATCGTCAGCGGCGTGGGCGCCGCCGGCGTTGCCTGCTCCAAGATTCTCATCTCAGCCGGCATCGGTCAGATAGTCGGTTTCGATCGCTCCGGTGCAATTTATAAGGGCCGTCAGGAACATATGAATGTTTCAAAAAATTGGTTTGCCGACAACACCAATCCGGAGGGCTTCAAGGGCAGCATATCGGAAGCTTTGCGCGGAGCCGATCTCTTCCTCGGGCTCTCCGGCCCCGGAACGATTGAAGCCACTGATCTCGAAGCGATGAATAAAGATGCAATCGTTTTCGCCATGGCTAATCCCACTCCGGAAGTGATGCCGGAAGACGCGGCGCCCTTTGTCCGCATCATGGCTACAGGTCGATCCGATTACCCGAATCAGATCAACAACGTCCTCTGTTTTCCTGGTATCTTCCGCGGTGCCCTGGATGTTCGCTCCACCGACATAAATGAGGAGATGAAGCTGGCCGCGGCATACGCAATCGCCAATGTCGTGCAGGACAATGAGCTGAATGAAGATTACATTATTCCCGGCGTTTTCAATCCGCAAGTGGCCGAGAATGTCGCCAAGGCCGTTGCCGAAGTGGCAATCAAGACAGGGGTTGCTCGAAAAGGAAGCAGCGACGAGCAATTTTGACGGGCGCGGCGGCAGCCCGGATATTTGTTAAGTCTGCACGAGGGTTGCAGGACTCAAAGCTTGACGGCAAGGGGAACAGTAACTAAGCTGAGATAGGGACAATGTAGTAACAAGACAGCCAAATAAATACGGCAACACCCACCAGTACTGGAGGCTCAAGACAGGTCATGGCCGAACTTGAAAAACTGCGGAGAAAACGCGAGCAGGAAGCACTGGCAAGAGCCGAGAAGGCTCGGGAGGAACGCCGGAAGAAAGAAGAGCAAGATCGCAGGCGACAGAAAGAAGATTACAACCGCTATCGCATGCAGCAAATGGCGGTCGAGAAGCAGAAAGAAAAACTGCGGCAACAAGAGATCGACGTCGCTAACAAAAACAAAGCGATCCTTGATGAACTCGAAGCCAAAAAGCGCGAGCAGCAACAACTTCGCGGCAATCCTTGAAGCGGAATTGCAATCGCAATTAAAGTTTCAGTCCATCTCCGATCAAAGGACCGGCAT
>JAJPJO010000466.1 GCA_021324135.1 Pseudomonadota bacterium | reverse complement strand
ATTTGGGCTGCGACCTGAAGAATGCTTTGCTTAAGCCGTTCGTAAAGTGATTGCATCCGCTTTGAGGGAAGCCTTATCGGCAGCGCTTTTGGTTATGGACTCGAGGGTCTGATCGGGATTGGCGATCGCAGCAACCTCATCCTTATTATCTCTCAGATCTTCCTCGAGCAAATCTTTCAACTCCTGCTCGGTAAGCGTCTCCTTCTCCAGCAGAAGTTCCGCCCCGATGGAGAGCAGACTCCTCTGCGCCGTCAATATGTTGATGGCGCGCTCGAAAGCCGTTTCCAAAAGCGCCTCAACCGCTTGATCTATAGCCTCGGCCGTCCGATCGCTGACGCTCAGACCAGGAGCATTCAAATGCAGGAAGGGGTTTTGTTCCTCCATATACGATACCATCCCCACATGAGGGTCCATACCATATCTGGTGACCATGTTTCTGGCTATCTCGGTGGCTTTGACGAAGTCATCGGCAGCGCCTGTGGAGGCATCATTGAAGACTAGCTTCTCTGCTGCTCTGCCGCCCATCAGAACGGTCATTTTGTTCTCCAGCTCGTGTTGAGAGAGGAGAAAGCGATCCTCCGTCGGCCGCCGCAGGGTGTAGCCCAGCGCTCCGACCCCTCGCGGAATAATCGATACCTTCTGCACCGGTTCGGAATCAGGAAGATTGAGAGCGACAATGGCATGACCCATTTCATGATAGGCCACGACTTTGCGTTCCTTTTCATTGAGCAATCGATTTTTCTTCTCGAGTCCGGCAATGATTCTTTCAAATGCGGCATTGAAATCTTGTTTCTGCACTTGATCGCCGTTTCTCCGCGCCGCAAGCAGCGTCGCCTCATTCACGAGATTGGCAAGATCGGCGCCTGTGAAGCCGGGTGTCATGGCCGCGATCTCTTCTACACTGATATCACTGGCGGTGGCGACAGATCGCATGTGAATGTTCAGGATGGCTATGCGTCCGGTTTTGTCAGGACGGTCGACAAGCACTTGCCGGTCGAAACGGCCGGCTCGCAATAAGGCCGCATCGAGGATCTCGGGTCTGTTGGTGGCAGCGAGAAGAACGACACCTTGATTGCTGTCGAATCCATCAAGCTCCGAGAGGAGTTGATTGAGCGTTTGCTCTTTCTCGTCGTGACCACCGGTAACCGGACCAACGCCGCGCGCCCGGCCGAGCGCATCGAGTTCGTCAATAAAAATGATGCACGGTGCCTTCGCTTTGGCGCGATCGAATAAGTCTCTGACACGAGCAGCCCCGACTCCGACAAACAATTCGACAAATTCAGAGCCGCTTATCGAGAAGAACGGCACACCGGCCTCGCCGGCAACAGCGCGCGCCAGAAGAGTCTTCCCGGTTCCTGGTGGTCCGACGAGCAAAATACCTTTAGGCAATTTGCCGCCCAATCGCCTGTATCGCTCCGGTTCCTTGAGGAAAGTAACGATCTCTTTGAGCTCGTCCTTAGCCTCATCCACTCCGGCAACATCAGCGAAGGTGACTTTGATTTGCTCTTCCACGTATACTCGAGCTCGACTGCGACCGATGGAAAGCAGACCCCCACCGCCAAGAGGACGATCCTCTCCTTGTGACGAGCGGCTCAGGAGGTTGATGATCGACACGATAATAACGAATGTGAGCAAGAAGGCGGCGGCGTTTTCCCACCATTTAGCTTCCGCTTTGGCTTCGAATTTGACATCGTTCTTTTGCAGAAGATTGACCAGCTGCGGATCGACAACGATTGTCCTGAAATCCTTGATGCCGTCCTTCTGCGCCACCTTATAGGTGCCCGTCAGTTCATTACCTTTTATATATACGTTCGCTACCCGATTGTTTTGCAGGTCGGCAAGGAACTGACTGTAGGGTACATCCTCTATCTGCGGGCGGAACATGGGCATGACAATCATGGCCAGGATGAGCCACCACAGAGCGATAAATTGCCAGCGCGGCATCTTTAAAGGCGGCGGTTCCTGCTTCTTGTCCGACTCAACCACTATCTAATCCTCATGCTTTGTCACAATCCGATTATCGATTGAGAGGCGCCGCCGGCGCATCAGCCGTTCGAGCAGTTGTTGTCCATCTTCGGGATTATTAAGCATGGTGCTGCTTCTTATATCGATGTGAAGATCAGCATCAAGCCTGATGTACTTGCAGACCGGGAAGGGGCATACTGAATGTATAGAGACAAGAAAATGGTCCGTCAGAGCATAAAGAGGGCACGCCAATGATTACACTTGAAAGCCCAGTCGCCGCCTATAGAGTAGACTTGCAATGCCAAAAATGCTGGTCAGAGTTTTGTTTGATCACGTCGAATGTCAGCTGTCCATCTTGTGGATCTAAGGATCTCGGCCAGATGGTCGTCATTTATGCCGATGACGACGTCGAGCTTGCCGAGATGATGACCGCGGCCGATATCGGCGCCGGTGACTGACTGATCTCGACATTGTTTCTCGCCAATCATCCAAAAGGACGATTGGCAAAGCTGATTTTGCCTTAGCGGACGCAAAAAGGTAATCGCTGAATACGCACCGCGGCCGAGGATGCGCTATCAGGATTTTGGGATGATAGGCAGAGACAACGGAGGTGCAAGTTATGAAAATTTTGGTTGCGATTGACGGTTCCGACTGCTCGATGAAAGCGCTCGAATTTCTGAGCGAAAGACCTTGGAAGCAAGATGATGAGTTCATGGTTCTAACAGTTGTAGAGCCAATTCCTGCTGAATTTGGTCTGGGACATCTGCCGGCTCCGACAGGACAGATCGAAGACAAGCTCTATGATGAGTGCGCTCAGATAAGCGGCAAAGGCGCCGCTCAGCTGACTAATTCTCTTCCGAATAATAAGGTAGAGGCTAAGGTATCGGCTGGACCGGTTGCCGATACAATCGTGCAAACAGCCGAAAGCTGGGGTGCCGCTTTGATCATTTGTGGCTCGCACGGGCGCAAAGGTTTCAGACACTTCATCCTTGGCAGTGTTGCCGAAGAGATTCTTAAAAACGCCAATTGCTCGGTAGAGGTGGTCAAGGGAAAGCAGGCGGTTAAGGCGGATGAGCCTAACGAGGCGGCTGAGGAGATGACGAAGAAGAAGGAAGGATTCGCCAGTGCT
>JAJPJO010000492.1 GCA_021324135.1 Pseudomonadota bacterium | reverse complement strand
GGCAGCAACTTGGCACTCACCATTCGCCGTTCCACCGAATCATCTGGTAGCATTTCAATAAGCACTTCGTCGCTGACGCTGCAAGACAGCGCATCGAACTTTAGCGGGGGAATTGAAACTGAGTACGCAGACCCTGATTGGAACAGTGTTGTCGGATCGCTACGAGATTACCTCGGAGGTCGGACGCGGCATCTTCGGTATCGTTTTCAAGGGATGGCACAAGCAGCTTGAAAAACCGGTTGCGGTAAAGGTTTTGTATCAGGAAGTCGAGGCTGAGAACACCGGCTTTCAACGATTCAAACGAGAAGCCGAGGCAGCCGCGGCCCTCCATCATCCAAACATAGTCAAGATTTATGATTATGGCGAAAAGGACGGCCGTCCGTACATCGTCATGGACTATATCGAGGGGAAGAACTTAAAGGAAGTTCTCAAAGACAATATTCGCTTGCCAAGCGAGCGAGCGGTGCCGATCTTTCTTCAGATCTGCGATGCCCTGTCGCATTTGCACAACGCCGGCTTCCTGCACCGCGATATCAAGCCCGATAACGTCATCTTGCAAGATAATCCTCACCACAAGGATTTCGTCACCCTGATCGATTTCGGCATCGCCAAGCAGCTCAATGAGCCATCCCATAAGAAGCTGACTATGGATGGAACGGTGGTTGGCACACCGGCATTCATGAGCCCCGAGCAGATTCTCGGTCACAAGCTCGACGCCCGCAGCGACATCTACGCCTTCGGCGTCTTCATGTACACGGTGATTACCGGCGTCTTGCCCATTCGAGGCAAAGACTCCGTCGATACCATGAAGAAGCATGTGACGGATCAGCCGCTCGAATTTTCGAGGGCTTGTCCGGGTGTGCGCATTCCTCTGTCGCTGCAAATTGTTTTGCGAAAATCGCTCAACAAAAATCCGATTGAACGGCACCAGAATATGGATGAGCTTTACAAAGAGCTGGAAGCTTGCCTGTAAGCGGGCTCAGGAGCTCAGCCGTTGCACGCGCTCGGGCATTGCTAAAGGCAGCTATGCCAAAGCATTGAGGGCCTGGCGCATTTCTCTGGCGGAGGCGAATCGCGCCTTTTCATCAAGACTGGTTGCTCTGGCAATGATGTCGTGCAGCTCTACGCTGATGTCGTCTCGCACCAGCAAGATATTGGATTGGCTGAGGGCCTCAGGATCTTGCCCGGTGAGAAGAAAGAAAAGAATGCCACCGCAGGCATAAATGTCGCTGCGTATACCGGCTTGACCGCGAAATTGCTCGGGCGGCATGTAGGCTTGCTTGCCGACGATGCTGCTGGTCATGCTCTCAGCGTCGCCTTCCTGCGCCACCATGAAATCGATCAGCTTGACCTTTCCGTCATTTCTGCGGATGAGATTGTCCGGCGTGAAGTCACGGTGCACCACCGGTGGTTGCTGCTCCTGCAGATACTGAAGGATATCGCACATACCGATACCGATGGCGACGGCATCTTTCTCGCTCACCGGCCCGTTTTTCTCCACCAGCGATCGCAGCGAGTCGCCGGGGATGTATTCGAGCACCAGATAGGCGCGGTGATCCTCCGCGAAGAAGTCCAGCAGCTTTACGATCGAATCGCTGCTTAATCTCGACAGCATGCGAGCTTCGTGCTCGAAATCTTCCAGGGCTTTTTTGCGCGCCTTCATGTCGACATAGACCGGCAGCATGTACTCCTTCAGCACCACCTCATCAGAGGTTGCGATGCCATTCTTCTTTGCACCATGGGCGGTGGCGAGGTAAGCAGTGCCCTGTCCTCCGGCTCCAAGCTGTCTCAGTATTTTATATGCGCCTTGATTGAGTGTCGTTCCGGAGTCGAGAGGCAGCAGTCTCTCTCTTTTAGGCGGCGCCCCCAGTGCCTCGAGCCAGAGCTCGGTATAACCTGCGTCCTTGGGATCGGGCATGAGTTTCTCTTCAATCGCCGGATCGACCTGGAGATTGGAGTTGCATTTGCGACAGGCGTCCAGGAAATAACGCCATCTCTCCCTGGAGGGGAATGATTCAAGAGGAATCGTCTTGCTCGTTCCCCTTATGCCGGCAGAGAACCTGATTTTAGGCTTGCCGAACCGATCGGGCTCGACCAGCTCAATCTTGCGCAGAGAATAATAATCCAACTTTTCCTTCTTCTCCAGCTTGCCGGCGACAAACCAGAGGAAGCAGATGTCATATTCTCTGACGGCGATGAAGCTAATGCCTCTGCTGTTTCGGCACAGGGAGAGAGCCAGAGCGGAAGCCCCAGTAAGATAAATGAGCGGGTTGATGCCCGGCGGCATCACATTGCCGAAAATCATTGCCGCAAATGCACCAACTAAAATGAACCAGACGAAGAAAAACTTGGTGACGAATTTCTCCGACTCGGTCTGCTGCGGCGAGGCTATGGGCTCGTCGTACATTGGAATCTCCGGCGCCTGATCGCCGTTCATCTGCAAATCACCATATGGCCAGAGCGGAACCACGACCGGTTTGCCCGTTCGACTGGCCAGCAGTTGGGCGCTAAACTTCGAGTGGTACATAGAAGGCAGTTCTTCAGGCGGCTTCGATGTTGAAGCTTCGCGATCGATTTGCGCCTTGAAATCAGAGCTATACATCAATTAGCTTCTCCGCCTGCCATGCTAAACGCGCTCCTTTTCAATCTTGCTCGTCTTGATTATGCCGAGCGATGAATCATCATTGAGCTGATCTTGATCGTCTGGCGCCGGATTCAATGCGATCCCCGGCTGATCGAGCGTCGAGTCCTTGCTCGCCTGCCGCTCCTCTTTTTGCAGCAATTGGATCAAACGTTCCTTTACCTCAGCTGCCGATTGCGGGCGGTGGGAAATTTCCAGATCAGTCAATGAGGCGATCAATTGATCCAACTCAGCGGGAATATCCTCAAGGTCCGCTGCTGGATGACAGGGGATCAAAGCGATTGGATCCTTGCCTGTCAAAAGAAAATGAAGCGTACCGCCCAGAGCGAAAAGATCGCTTGCCGGAGCCGGTTTGCCGCGAATTTGCTCGGGCGGCATGTAAGCTTGCTTGCCGATCAATGTCCCCGTGACCGTGCCTATGTATTCATTCGCCGCGCCGAAATCGACTAAAGTCAAATTGCCCTCTTTGGAAACAACCAGGTTATCGGGAGTAAAGTCTCGGTGCATCACAGGCGGTGCCTGAGTGTGCAAATATGCAAGCATGTCGCACATCTCGATGCCCCACGCGATCGCGGTCTCAGCCGTTTGCCTTCCCCGGGAGCGCACGAATTGCCGCAGGTTCGGACCCTGAATATATTGCAGGACCAGATATTTGTGACCGCCTTCCGAGAAGCTGTCGAGCACTCGCGTTATGGCTTTGTCGTTCAACTTGCAAAGGATTTGAGCCTCGCGATCGAACAACTCGTCGGCTTTAGCTCGCGCCTCCTCCGATGCCGATCGGCAGGGAACTGATTCCTTAACGATCACCTTTTCGCCCTTACCATTCTCCGCCACATAAACAGCGGAGAACCCGCCGAATGCCAATTGCTGAATGATTGTCAGCTGAGGAATTTGCAAGCGATCGCCCGGAGAGAGAGGCACGAAGCTGGTCGATTGAAAGCGCCTGGCCAACTCATCTTCCCATAGTCTCGTGTAGCTGTAACCTTCCCGACCCTTGTTTTCGTTTTGCAAATAATCTTGATACGCAAGCAGCTCTGCACTGCGCTCACAATTGCCCGCCAGAAGATCGACAGCCAGGAGAAGTTGCTCGCAAGAGTCGCCGCTCAAGCGATCGAGAAACAACTTCGCTGTGCCGCCGTGCCGGAATTTGAGCAAGAGATGATCCTGGTGCGTCAGGCGCGCCGGATTTGCACAATTGACCGTAGCGAAAATCAGGTCGCTCCAGCGCCTGGTCAAATGCAGTCCAAGACCGAGGCAAGTCAGCGGTGAGAAATACAAATGATCTCTGTCGGCGTATATGCGATTGCCTTCCTTGCTGATCACAAAAACCTGGTAGGGAACGAACACGAAGGGCGCGCCGCCCAGGAATGCAAAAGCGAGCAGGCAAATCCAGCCCATGTTATGGAAGAAGGGGTCTAAAGCCCTGAAAAAGATAAAGAGAAGCGCGGCACTTAGAAGTGACCAGATAACGTAGAAGAGCAGAACATTGCTGTTCTTCAGACTCATGTATGGTATGTTTAGCCTGAAATCACTCATAGCTCTGCCGTCAAGATGACCGATTAATAACGTCTATTTTCACTGTATACCACTCTCGGTCCACTTTCGATTCTTAGTACAATTTCCTTCTACATTGGCCTTTCCGGAGCTCATTGCCGTTTTATGCTTCGAAACCTGATCGTAATAGTGACACTAGGCCTGGTAGCACTTCTGCCGTTCGTCACCAAAGAGAACGACGCCAATGTTTCTGCCGGGATCCGCATATTGCGCGACTTGCCGTACACGGAGGCAAGCAAGGATCCCGAGCAGCAGCTCGACCTCTATTTGCCGCAAATCAAGTATTCGTCCAAACTTCCCCTGGTAGTCTGGATTCACGGCGGCGGTTGGAAGGCCGGTGACAAAAACGACACGCCGGCATTTGAAATGGCTAACCGCGGCTATGCAGTGGCTTCGTTGAATTACCGCTTGAGCCAGCATGCTGTCTTTCCGGCGCAAATTTATGACTGCAAGGCGGCAATTCGCTGGTTGCGGGCGCACGGCGAGGATTACAACATGAATGTGAGCCGCATCGGCGTCTGGGGTGCATCGGCAGGCGGGCATCTTGCGGCGCTCCTCGGGGTCTCGAACGGCGTGAGCCAGCTGGAGGGCGATTTAGGCAACCCCAAGCAATCAAGCTCCGTGCAGGCTGTATGCGACTTCTGCGGTCCTGTGGATTTGCCGGCGTTTAACCAGCAAGTTATGGCACCGATGTATCGACAGTTCAAAGCCGAAGATCTGGTCAATGAGCTCCTGGGCGGCACCCCTGAGCAGAAGAAGGAGCTGGCGGTCGAAGCCAGTCCGATCAATTTTATCTCTAAAGACGATCCGCCTTTCATGGTGGTTCACAGCACCGAAGATCCGATCGTGCCTTTCGAGCAGAGCGATAAGTTCGTGCAAAAGCTGAAAGAGGCAGGCGTTTCCGTGACATTTATCAAAGTGGAGGGAAACAATCATATGCCTTTGAACAACAAGACTTTTGCTGCTGTTTATGACTTCTTCGACGAGAAGATAAAAGCCCCGGACGCGGCGGCGCAACAGGAGCCTGAGTAAGGCTATTGCACCATATTCAGTATCATTGAATTTTAAGACATTGGCTCAGCTCACGTCGTGCTTCAATTTTTGCAGCATCTCATCAGCTCGTCTGACGCCGCCCTCGGCAGCTTTTGAAAACCAGAAGGCGGCCAGTTCGCCATTCACTGCCGTGCCCAGTCCGTTTTGATACCTGATTGCCAGCTCGTACATGGCTCTGGTAGAGCCGGACTCAGCCGCTTTGCTAAACAGCGCGAAGGCCTTCTCGCTCGATGACTGCACACCTTTGCCCTGGTCGTGAAGCATGGCCAGATTGAACAATGCATCGCAGTCTCCCTGCTCGGCGGCCTTTTCAAACCAGAAACCGGCTTGCTTGAAACTTTGCTGAACCCCGGCACCCCTGAGATACATGTCGGCGAGGTTGTATTGCGCCGCGGCCACACCGCTTCGAGCCGCTTTCTCATACCAGTAAGCCGCCCTGGCAGAATATTGCTCAGGCTCATCGGCGCGCGCATAGTAAAAGCCGAGATTGGCTTGTGCCTGCGGGTCTCCGGACTCCGCCCTGGCGATCAGATCTTCAAGCTCGTCCCTTTTCGTCGACAAAACGCACCCCATCTCATTAAAGAATATTCGACCGGTCAAATAAGAACAACCAGCTTGGGGTATATTCGAATTAGAACCGCCGCGAGAACTGGAGATGGCGCGAGAGCTTAATGTTCCAGCTGAGCTAATTGACCGGGCGTTGCTCTGTCAAGGGGTCGGCGATTATGCCGGGGCCGAGCTGTTAATCGAGCGCGCCTTCAGGCTGCAGATGGAGAAGAAACCGCTCAGCTTCCTGGCATTGCGCGAGTTGACCGAATATCAGGTCGATAACTTTACGCTCGCCGGCAATTTCAACAAGGCGGAGCGCAGCTGGAAACGCCTGCTGGAGCTGCATCGACGGACGCCCGAGTGCGATGTACGCGAAACAGCCAGCACGCTTGTATGCATGGGCATCTTTTATCGCAACGAGGGCAAATGGCGACAGGCGCAGACCCGCTTCGATCAAGCTTTAGCTTTGCAAGAAAAGGACTTCGGCACGGACTATGCCGATTATGTCGTCACCCTGAGCGAGAAGGCGCAATTGTTTGCATTGCAGCAAAACGAGAAGAAAGCAATCGCTCTCTTCGAGCAGGCTCTGGCCATGGCGGAGCAGCGTACGAACAAATGGCACGAGTGTGTTGCCTTAATCCTGCGGCGGCAAGCGAACAGCATGCTGAACTGGAGACCGCCGCAGCAGCTCGAGCCGCTTTTCGAGCGGGCCATCGCCATTTTGTCTGAAGACGCGGCCCGGCCGCATCCGGAGCTGCGCCTCTGCCTGAGCGGTCTGGCGGATTTGAGCCTGGCGCGCGGGTTGGAGCGCAAAGCCGAGCGCCTCTACGTGCGCAGCTTGCAGCTTACCGAGCCGGTTTTGGGCAGCAAGCATGCTGAATCTATTGAACTTCTGGAGAAGCTCGCCCATGTCAGACGTTCGCTTCGCAAGTACACGGAGGCGAAGGCGCTCTATCGCAAATTGCTGAACATTGCCCTGCAAAAGAAAGGCTCGGTCGCGCCGGAGGTGGCATACGCCATGTTCAGCCTCGGATCGCTGATGCGCGAGAGCCGAGATTTCGAGGAAGCGGCCACCTTGCTGGGCGATGCCTTGAAGATGCAGGAAAAGCTTCTTGGACCCGAGCACGAGCTGGTTGCCTCCACTCTTTACGAGCTGGCTTCCGTGCATCGCGGCATGGAAGATTTCTATATTGCCGAGCGTTACTACTGCAGGGCGTTGGCCATTCAGGAACATCTCGTTCCACCTGCACCGCTGGTAGTGGCGGACACGCTCATCGGCTTGGCTCTGGTTTATTTCGCGCGCAAAGAGAATGAAGCCGCCGAATGGCTGCTGCAGCGGGCTCTAGCCCTGAAGGAAGAAGCGCTTGGACGTGAGGATCCGCAGTTAATCGACTTGCTGACGAAGCTGGCGCGGGTAAGCGAGATATTGATGAAATTCGATCTGGCTAAAGAATACTCCGAGCGCGCCGATCGGCTGGAGCAAAGACAGCACAGCTACTTCAGCAAAATCTGGGCCGGTTAGCCGCCAAATGTAACCTTAGGATAAAAAAGACTGAACCCAGGTCAAAAGAAGCGCCGAGTGGCGTACACTTTAGAGGTCCAACGTCTTGAATTTGGTCCCTGCAAAGGTCTTGTTAACTTTCGAGTGACCAGATCAATGGAAGCTTGCTCAAATGTGCGGCATCATCGCGATTTCTGGAACGGTCGGCTCTGCCTACGAAGTCTTTTTCGGTCTGATGAATCTGCAGCACCGCGGGCAAGACGGCGCAGGCATTCTTACCGTTGACGGCAAAGATCCGCCCGGCTTTCACCTCCAGAAGGGAAGCGGTCTGATCGACAACATTTTTTCCGAGCGCTCTTTTAAAAACCTCAAGGGAAGAGCTGCTCTGGGGCACTCGCGTTATGCCACCATCGGCAGAAACGATCCTAACCTCTTGCAACCATTTCTTGATTTCGAAAGCGGCATAGGAATCGGCCACAACGGCAATATCGTAAACTTCTATTCTTTGCGCGAAGACTGGCTCTCCTCAGCCGATTCACGTAACAAGCAGATCCGATCTGATTCGGAGCTGATCCTCAGATTGCTGAGCGATCATCTCCTCGACGAGGGCGGCATCAATCCGGAGAACTTGTTCCGCGCACTGGCCAGACTGATGGAGCAACTGGTCGGCAGCTACTCGGTAGTCGGATTAACCAAATATGGTGACCTTTTCGGTTTTCGCGATCCGCACGGGATCCGTCCTTTATCGATGGGCTCGCGCACGACTGAAGACGGTGAAATTTCATTCGCCCTGGCCAGCGAAAGTGTGGCATTGCGTTTTCTTGGCTTCGAAGCGATCGAAGAGCTCGACTCCGGGGAAGCCGTTTTCATCTCGCATGACGGCAAGGTCAGCCGGCGAATTATCAAACAAGAATCAAAGTCGCCCTGCATGTTTGAATGGGTTTACTTCGCGCGCGTCGAATCGGAATTCGCCGGTCAGTCCGTGTATAAGGCGAGATTCCGCCTCGGGCTCTTGCTTGCTCAAGAACTGAAGCGATTGGGTATCGAGGCCGACATCGTGGTCCCCGTTCCTGAAACGAGCCGCGCTTCCGCCATTGCATTATCCGAGGCATTGAATCTGCCCTTCAGAGAGCTGCTGATCAAAAACCGCTACGTCAACCGCACCTTTATTCTCGACGATCAACAAACCAGGCAGGAAGCAATCAGGCGAAAACTCTTCCCGATTATGGATGAGTTTGCCGGCAAACGCTGCCTGGTGGTCGACGATTCCATCGTGCGCGGCAATACGGCTCAGCAGCTCGTGCGCCTCGTGCGCCAGGCCGGCGCCAGCGAAATCACGCTCGTCTCAACCTGCCCGCCAATCAACAATCCCTGCTACTATGGCATCGACTTTCCGAGCGCTCAGGAACTGGTGGCGCACAATCGAAGCGAAGCTGAGATCGCTAAAGAGCTCGGTTGCGATCGTGTCGTTTATCAAACCATTGAGGGTCTGAAAGAAGCACTTGCACAAGAGTCTTTGTGCACGGAGATCGGAAGAG
>JAJPJO010000431.1 GCA_021324135.1 Pseudomonadota bacterium | reverse complement strand
GCTGCTGGCGCTCGGTCTGCATGCGCAAAGCCATGATGAAGTCAGCCTTTTCGATGGCGGGTGCCAACTCGACATGCGTCGTTACGCCCATCTCCTCAATGCCCTCCGGCATCAAACTTGGTGGCGCGCAGAGATGCACGTCGGCTCCGAGTGGAACCAGTAAGCGAATATTTGAGCGGGCGACGCGGCTGTGTTTGATATCACCGACGATGGCAACTTTCTTGCCTTCCATGTTCTCGCAGACCTCGAGCATCGTAAGAAGATCGAGGAGAGCTTGAGTAGGATGGGCATTCCATCCATCTCCCGCGTTGATCACGCTGACATAAGGCGGGCAGACCTCAAGCAGTTTCTCGGCGGCGCCGGATTGAGAGTGGCGCTGAATGAGGGCATCGATGCCCATGGCGACAAGCGTGTTGGCGGTATCGCCGATGGTTTCACCCTTGCTGACCGACGAACTCGATATGTCTAAATTGACGACCCGGGCTCCAAGCTGACGGGCAGACAGATCGAAGCTGGTGCGCGTGCGCGTCGAATTTTCATAGAAGAGCGTGACGACAACTTTGTCCAGTAAGAGGTCCGATGGAGCGCGATGCTTGATAATCAATCGCTTGCAAATGCGAGCCGTATCGATAATCGCTTCCACTTCCTCGCGGTTCAAGTCATCGGTGTCGATCAGATTTCGGGCAGCGTAAAAACGCTTCGCGCCTGGCGTTCGGCTGGACTCGATTAAGGCGGCTTTCAATGAGTCTGCTGATGTGGTCTGCATTTCTCGAGGTCGGTTTCCTGAATGGCTTACAAGCGGCGGTTCTTCAGGCGTAATTATACCGGATTGCAATCACATGCAAACGGGCAGAAAGAATGGGTGCAGCGACCATGGAAGTAAAGCGGATGAACTGGTTCAAAAAATGGGTGAAGAACACAGGCGAAGCTGGTGCCGCAACTGCCGAGCCAAGCGGGTCGGGCGGATGCGATCACGGCGCTATCGAGCTCCGGGAAGGAACGGCGGACTTTGAATGGTTCGTCGCTCGAGCTGAGCTGGAGACTAAGCATAATCTGGCTCATGGAGCCAATCACCTCAGTTCGTTGCTCAGCTTCGATCCGGGCAACAAGGAATGGATCGAGCTTTTGGAGCAATACATCGCCGCCGAACCCGATGTCGATGCGCTCATCCCGCGGAAAAAGGAGCTGTATTACAGCACGGAAGCGATGCGCGCTTACATCTGGCACAAGCAAGGAAAGTTCGGCGAGGCAGTCAACCTCCTTGCCAATGTTGCTAATGCCAAGCCCGACAGCCGCTATCTCGAGGAGTGGGCGCTGAGCTGGCTGGAGCCGAACGGCGCGGTTGAATCGTTGCCTGAGAAAGTAGGCTGGTTGCTGTTTTCTGTCGTGCTCAACCGTTTTCCGGAGTGTCAGATGGCGACGCTCAGGCGGGTCAATGAAGCGAAACGCTGGGCGTGCGTTGCCGAGCGTTTTTTCAAATCGCATCCTACAGAGGAAGACGCGATGCTGATGGTGCGCGCCGGTTTGTTCCGCAAGGCTGGGATGTTTGAGGAGGCGGAAGCCTTAGTGCAAGCCGATCTCGCCAGGCGGCCCAACTGGCATAGTGCCACCGCCCTTGGTCTCATTCTTCGGCAAAAAGGCGATCCGCAGGCGGCAGAAATTGCATTCAAGCGCGCTCTGGAACTGGACCCGACCGACATAACGGCTCGCCTGGAGGCGGGCGATACATTCTTTGAAAAGGAGCTATGGGAGCCGGCGTTAGGCTGGTACGAGAGTGCTTTGAAAATGGATCCCAGGCAAGAGTGGGCGCTGCCATCAGCTCAATTTTGCCGTTATATGCTGAGCAACAACGACCAGCACGTCAATGCTCTGGTGGATCTGGCTAAGCAAGGCAATCAACGCGCTCAGGGCGTCATATATCAAGCCTTCTACAATGGTCTGCCTGAGCCGGTCGATGCCAGCACGAACTTGATCAGACAGTTTCGTGAGAAACTGACCGAGGATCGCAATTCTCTATCGGGACAGTTGCAACTGTCTCTCTCCAGTCTGGAGGCGCCGAGCAATTATATTGCCTTTCGCCTCGAGCTGGAATCATTCGGGATCGAGCCGCATTTAGATATTACCGTGCTCGAAATTCCTAAACCCGATCCGCGCCAGTCCTGCGCTCCCGTCAAGTACCCGCTCTGGAAATATGATGGGACCAATGCCAGTCCCGCCTTGCCTGCGCCGCCGGCAGAGGTGGTTGAGAAGATTGCCAATCTGGCCAGGCGCCGTTTCGACGCTCAGGAGAATTGGGCGGCTGCCAGCCGAGTTGCGGCCGAGCTTGGTGCCGCTCGAGCCGCTGAAATTCTTGCTGTCATGGTCTATCCGCCTGCTATGCCGAAGTCGTGGAACGCGCTCGCCTGGCTGCCCCGCGTTCAACTCTGTGCACTGCAGGTGATCGCCAATCTCGATCAGGGTTGGGATGAACCCGGGTGCGTTCGCAAAGAGGCTCTGCTCTCGGTTCTTCTCGGTCCGCAAGATTGGACGACCGTAGCGGCGATTCGCGTTTTGACCACCATCGCCTGCCTTGAGGAAGTGCTGGCTCCGAAGATCCACGAGGCCTTCGAGCAATTGATCAAGTGCCGACCTCAGGGAGGATATTGTTGTTGGGAACACACGCTTTTGAAGTCCTGGCAGCAATTGCCCCACCTCTTCCCAGCCGAGCGGGAGGAATTGCAGAAGGCTTTGAAGGAATACGAGAAACACAACAGCGAATAGAGCAGCAGGCTGCGTGCTCCGCGAGCTATCGCAACTAGCGTAGCAGATCGGTATGCCACATCTAAGATTTAGATACTCTAAGGCTCCTTGAATTTACGGAGCTTGGTTTCTTAGTCTCAGGCCAGTCTTTTCTTTTTCACTGCGAGTTTTTGTCAGTCGCGCCCCTAATTCATTGCCAACATTCAAACCTCCTGTCCTGCTTTTGATTCAGGTTCAGGGAAAAACGCCGGCTGCTTGTCGATCGAGGCACACATCCTGTGCTCAACGGCGAAGCGGCGAGTGTTCTTTGTTTGGATGAGGCGTGGATAGGCTCGCGATTAGCTATTCGACGGACAAGTCGAGGAACGGAGCATTATGCGTCACAGACACTACGGTGCGCGGCACAATCACCTGCTGCTGCTCATCATTCTCTTGCTTCTCGTGCATCTGACGGGGCAGATCATTCGCATGCGCCGCCATCACCAGGAGCACATCCAGCCGGCTGGCACGACTCAGCAAGTGCAACCGGCTATTCCCGCCACTCAGCAAAAGCAGCCGAATCCGTGATTCCGGTCACGGACGGCTCGCAACAGAAGTGTTTTAGCTGTTAACCAATCCGGTCTCTAGTGCTCGGTTCCGGAAGGTCGAGCACGCGGACCAATTTTCAGAAAAGGAGACACAGGCAATGTCAAACATGCTCTTCATCGGGCTGTTCATGCTCTTCACGTTCGGAATCAGCTGGTGGAATGCTTACGCCACCGGCCGCATCTGGGTCGAGAGCAAGGTCGCCGGGCAGCGCTTCATGGCTTGGATGGGTGCGATCATGAGCGCGTGCGGTTTCACCTGGGTGTACCTGATCATCGAGGGCTACATCGTCACGAACCTGCAACTGATCGACGTTTACTGGCTGGGCGTCATGCTCAAGGCTGGTTACGTGCTGATTGTTCCCTTCGTGCTGTTTGCCGGCTATGCCATCACCTTCGACAGTTGGCGGCGCGCCTTCCACAACGGCGGTGTTCTCAACTACGGCGCGGCGGCTTACAACACCTGGGCGAGTTATCACAACACGTATAACGCCATCAACAGCTTCGGCAGGGCGTTCGGCGATGTGGTCGATGCTTTCACCGGCAAGGGCAAAAGCCGCGACAGCAAGGATCAGGGCAATCTCTTCGTCGCCCTGTTCGTCGCCATTCTCGTTGCGGCCGCAGCGATTCTGGGTATCCTGACGACGACCATCATCATCAAGAAAACGGCGGCGCATGACGAGCTGCCTTCACTTGAGGAGCTGAAGCGGCGCCGCAGGCTTCAGGAGCAAAAGGCCTGAGTCGGCTTCTGCCTGAACGCCTGAGCCAGCCAGGTAAGAAATCCATCTGTGCACAGCGATTGGAATTCCTGTGATGTGAATCGCAT
>JAJPJO010000105.1 GCA_021324135.1 Pseudomonadota bacterium | reverse complement strand
GCTGGCGGAGCAGAGCGGCCTGTGCAGTTTATCGACGCGCGCGATTTAGCCGAGTGGATCATACTGATGGCCGAACGATTGGAGATTGGCATATTCAACACGACCGGCCCCGAATATCTTTTGACCATGGAAGAATTTTTGTATGCATGCAATGATGCCACCGGTGGTGGCGCCCGCTTTGTCTGGCTCGATGATGATACGCTCGAGCGATTGGATGTGAAACCCTGGGTGGATCTTCCCTTATGGATTCCAGAAGATCATGAGATGAAGAACTTCTGCTCGATAAATTGTGAAAAGGCGATCGAAGCAGGACTGATCTTTCGGCCCTTGCTTAACACCATTCGCGATACCATGAAATGGGACGCGACCCGCAACCACCGCGAGCCGCTCAAGGCTGGATTGCCCCTGGAGCGCGAGCGAGAAATATTGGCGGTCGGCATGGCCGATCGCCGGAATTGAATTTCTCAGTGCAGAGCTGATTCAAGTAATGGTCGTGAATTTGCCGTCGCAGGTGGCACCGCCGCCGGCTTAGACTTCGGCGAAGCGGCCGCTGGCGTGCCTGGGCTGGCGCATCGCGGCATCTTCTTCACTTCCGCTTCAATTTGCCCGGCTTTGACTGCATCTCCGCATTTGCGCAAACAGAGCGCATAGGCGAGTTTTCGTTGAATGACGCATATGGCTGCCTTGCCGTAGATCTTTTCATTCAATTCAATGGAGCGCACTCGAAAAACTTGAGCGTCCCTGAATTTCCCCAACATCTCTTCCGTTTCGGCAAGCCCGTCACAAACAGCCGCCAGCTCGCGGTTGTCCTTTTTAAAGTTCTGCTGCATTCGACGATAGGATTCGAGGTAATTTTCTTCCGCGTTCGCCAGATCATTTTGTCTTCTCTGGCTGATAGCCAGGTTTTCGTAGGCCAGTGCCAGGTTATTTTCAGCCGAGTAAAGATTGGGATGCAAGACCACTGCCAGCTTCAGTTTTTCAATTGCGGCAATATAATTGCCTGCTTGCATGTCCGCTTGCGCATCGCGGTCCAGTTGGCAGGCCTCTTGGCAACTGTCGTGGTTGAACATTGCCTGCTCGGCTGTATCGGCTGGGGAGGCTGTTCCTGCTTTCAGGAAAAGCATGGAAAAAAATATCGCAAGTATGAACGCTCGCGTGCTGCGCAGAGTTGCCTTTACTAAATCAGCGCGTGCCAATTCGCTCGGAGTTTTCATAAATCTGCTCCAGCTGTTGCCTGATACATTACGTAATCATATCTTAAAGTTCATTTTCGTGCACGCATTTTATCGCCAGGCACTATGTCATCGATCTATCAGCCGCTATCAGGCTCGGAGTGCGCGCATCCGGAGAGTCCCAGTGCTTCGAGCGCTAATTCGGCCACTTCCTTTTCCACTAAAAAAGGTACCGGTAATTCACGAGAATCGAGGGAGGAAGAATACGCGGCAATGTGCTCAATGCACAATATTTCGGTGGCGAGGTGCAGAATAGTCGGCTCCGGAGAGCCTGTAAGAAGAACAACATTAGCGGGATTGCCATCGGTGGCGATTCGAATTCTTCTTGACAACGATCCGGGTGAAGAGATTTCGTATTCCACAAGATGATCGCTGATTGTCAGGCATCGATTGCTTATCTCTTTCAGATGGTCGAGAGCCAGTTCTTCCTTGTTGTGCCCGACGTTTATCACTAGAACACCGTCATTTGCATGAATCCAATCCTCTTTCCTCAGCAAGCCGATTTTCCCCGTGGCGGTCACGAACAGATCGCATCGGCTCAACCCGTCTTTGATCGTGGTCAAGGCGAATCCGTCATAGTGCGCGGCCAAGCACCTCACCGGGTCAGCATCAACAACGCTCACATGCATGCCGCTTTTCTGCAAGTAATGCGCTACCCCGGCGCCGACATTGCCATAGCCCACGACGCAGGCTTGCTTTCCAACCGGGCTGGATTGGCTCAAAATGTTATATGCCTCGACCACTCCCTGTCCGACGCCGTGAAAATTCTCAATTGTCGACTTGATTCTGCCGTTGTTTATATTGAGTATTGGAAACGGCAGTGAGTTTAGCCGGCGCAAACGCATGATACCACTGGTGGTGATCTCGCATCCGCCCGAGGGAATTTTCGCAGTTGCAGCGGTTCCGCCGGGCGAAGCAGATGCCTGTCGGTCCGACTTTTGAGAGCCGAGACCATTTATTTGCATCCATACTGTAATCAGCTCCAGCCCGGTATCTGATATCACATCTGGTGTGGATGCCGCCAGAGCTTGATGGCGGCCGGACTCGCCCAGGTAAATGCTTATACCAAGATTCTCCATCGCCCTTATCGCTGCGGCGTCTGATGTCGATGAATTGCACTCTGTCATTATGAGCCGGCATCCGGAGCGCAACAGGGCGGCCGCCGCCCATTCGGTCAGCGAAGTCAAATGGCAATTCCAGGCGATCGTCTTGCCGCGCAGATGTCCTCGCTCACTTATGCGCTCCGCTACTAAATTTAAGAGGCGTTGCTCCATTACAAGCGCCGCTCCCTTTACGAACGCCGTCCGGTGGTGCCCAAAATTGAGATGCCGGCGCGCCTGAGCATTGATACTATCAGCGGTACTGGAAGCCCGATGACGTTGGTAAAGCACCCCTCGATGCCCTGCACGAATGCCGAGCCTATGCCCTGCAGCGCGTAGGCGCCTGCCTTGTCCATCGGCTCTCCGGTTTTGACATAAGCTTCGATTTCCTCTTTGGTCAAGGTGCGAAAATAGACATGCGACATCTCGAAGCTGGACACTTCCGATACCTTCGGCTGAGCAGCTTCTTTAGAAAGAATGACCACTCCGGTGAACACATCATGGCAGCGCCCTGATAACTCCATCAACATGTGCTTCGCGTCTTCCACGGACTCGGGCTTGCCAATCATCTTGTTGTCCAGAACGACGGTTGTATCAGCGCCGATCACCAGCAAGCGATCCTTCTCGGTGCCGACTTGCCATTTTCCATCCGCCTCCACTCGCGCTAAGACCGACTCGGCCTTTTGTTTAGCCAGCTTGATGACAGTCCCGGCAGCTGTCTTGCCGGGCTCGACAATCTCCTCGATATTGCTCGGAATGACCTCAAACTCGAAGCCGAGATTCTTTAAAAGCTCGATGCGCCGGGGCGATGATGAGGCGAGTACTACTTTTATTCCGGGTTCCTGAATCAATCTGTCTGTCATTATTTGGTGTCTGTCATTACTTGAAGCCGAGTTCGAATATTTGTATGCGTTTGTTGCCTTTATCGGCAATAAACAGAATGCTGTTCTCGTTGTCGATCGATATTCCTGACGGTCCGCAGAACTCGTCGTTCCCATTGCCAAGGCTGCCGAAGGTATATAGCCAATCTCCGGCTTGGCCGAAAACCTGGATGCGATGATTGAGAGAATCGAGCACGAATATGCGATCGTGTTTGTCGACGGCCAGTGCCCTCGGTACGTTGAACATGCCCCGCTGATTGCCTTTTTGTCCGAACGACCTTACCAGCCCGCCGGCTTTATTAAAGATGGAGACTCTGCTGGTTCCGTAGTCGGCTACATAAACACGATTGACACGATCAGTGGCCAGTCCGGCAGGCAATTGAAGTTGCCCCGGCTCCGTGCCTTTCGTGGCTATGCTTCGTACCCAGATGCCGACGTCGGATTGAAATACCTGCAGGCAGCCGTTGCTTGAATCGGATAAGTAGAGCAGACCTGTGGTATCGATTGCGATACCAGCCAGACCGCCGTCCTTGCCCTGAATATTGCGAAACTCTTTTATGAAAGAGCCCTGCCCATCGAAGACTCGAATAAAGTGATCGCTCGAATCGCACACATAGATGCGCGAGCGCTCATCAATGGCGATGCCGCTCGGCTTGGTAAAACGACCGCCGCCGGTTTTTGTATCGGGTGCATCAGGGCGATGAGTCAGGTCGCAGAGCCAGCGCCCGTCGCGAGAAAACATGTGTACGGCTCGCACGGCCGTGTCAGAGACAAGCAGCCGGCCCGAACGATAACATATAGCCGCCGGCTCTGAGAATGGACGTTCTTTCGATCCTTGCGCTCTGATCGAACCGGAGTACTTGATCGGATTATAAGTGGACTGAATGAATGGCGAGTCGCTCTTCACCATTCTTCCGGCTACACCGCCGGGCGTTGCGGCAGAGGCAGATTGAGGCATGACGATTTCGCCGGTTATCTGCTCTTCTGAGGGCGCTTTGGCTGCCTCTTTGGGGCGCGGCTTGGCTGCATCCGGCGGGTTAAGGCGTAAGGGACCGGATATAGCTCCGCCGGTCAACGGTTTGTGCTTGCCCGAGCTTGATAAGCGTGCCCTGGCTCGCTCGTCCAACACGCCCTCCTTGTCTAAAGAAAGGCGGACCGCATAGTCGGCAAGCTCCGCCGAGGCCACTGTGGAATCAGCCTGGGCGTTGCTCAGGTCTTCCTTCGGAGGTGTATCGGCATCGGCATCGGCGTCGGCGTCGGCTGCGCTGTTGCAGTCTGAGTTTGTTGCCGCACCGCCTGTGGTGCCAAGTCCCACGCTTGTCGGCTGCTCGGAGGAGGCAGAGCCGATGCCGGCTTTGCCTGGCTTAAGCGTAATTCGATCCGCACCGGATACGGTGCCAGCGGACCATTCTTCTTCGGTCTCGGACCAACCCTCTTCCATTTCGATTTCGTGCAAGAGATCGGTGCTCGTGTCCAGCATCGATGAAGATGCAGCGTCGCCCCTTGCCTCATGCGGGTTGTAGCCGCCCACCAGTTCGGCAATTCCCGCGTCCGGCAGATCGGCAATACTGCCGATGCACTGTTTAAAGTCCCGGATGAATTCGTTGACGCTTCGATAGCGATCGCGCGGACGTTTGCGCAGAGCTCTTGAGACAGTGCCGGAAACCTCAGGCGATATCTGGGGATTGACGATGTGCAGCGGCGTTTCTTC
>JAJPJO010000154.1 GCA_021324135.1 Pseudomonadota bacterium | reverse complement strand
CAATGAAGATAAGCGAGATGTGGCTGTCAGTTCGTGCCAGACTGGCTAATCCCTTGTCGGAAATATTGCGGCATCCTTCCAATCTCAACCACTCGAGATTGGGATAGCCGGCGATGATCTGCAGACCCTGATCAGTTATATCAGAGTAACAGAAAGAAGCCTTCTTGATTTTCAGAGTCTTGAGCTGAGCCAATCCTTCAGGAGTAACACCAGTGCACTGCTCAATTCTCAAGTCCTGCAATTTTTTATCATACGAGAGCGCGGCAAAGTCTTGCTTCGATAGGCTTGAGAAAGCCAGAGGCAGTTGGCTGAGTTGCTGATCGACCGCCTCCTGGATGTCGCACTTCTTTGAATGAGCATAAAGAAACGCTGAGGATTTCATTACGACTTTCGGAGCCGCCTCTGGCGTGATGTATTTTTCCAGGATCACTGAGAAGAGGCAAGACCCAAGAGCTAGAATCAGAGCCATCAAAAGGAGGGCGGTGAATCTCCAGGTCTTCCTTCTCGCCGGCAACGTGGATGAGAAACTGGTACCGAATACGGTATTAGCGCATGCCTCTGATTCTTTTGCCATTCCCGCGGCGATACTTTGCAGTCGCCGTCTTATCTCGCATACCGAGGCGGGTCGTTCCGCGGCATCCTTGGCGAGCATTTCCAGAACCAGCTCATCTAATTGTTCTGGAATCCTCTTGTGAGGAGCGACATGAGATGCTCGTCGCGGCATTTCATTGCGATGCTTCGTCATAAGCGCCAAGGCGGATTCTGCCTTAAAGGGTGGCTCGTTTGTCAAAAGCTCAAAGAAGACACAGCCGAGCGAATAGATGTCGCTCGCCTGCGTCGCGATCCCCCCGGCGCCTTGCTCCGGGCTCATGTATTGAGGTGTGCCAAAAATCTCACCGGAATGAGTTTGCCTCAGGTATGACTTGCCTGCATCCATGACTTTCGCGAGCCCGAAGTCGAGGATCTTGACGTTGCCTGCTGTTTCGCCAAGCATGATGTTGGACGGCTTGAGATCGCGATGAAGCACGCCGCGACTGTGAGCAAACGAGACTGCATCACAGATGCTGTCGAAGAGTGTCAGGCATTCAGGGATTGAAAAGTCGACTCCATCTTGAAGACACTGAGCCAGAGTTTTGCCTGGAAAAAATTCCATGACCATGAAGGGGTTGCCATCGTCCGTGATACCAAAATCATTGATGCAGACGATATTAGGATGGTTCAGAGCCCCGGCGGCACGTGCTTCTTGTTGGAAACGAAGCATATGGCTGTCGTTGAGCTTTTTTCGCACGAGAGTTTTGATGGCGACGTCCTTGTTGAGGTAGAGATTGTGGCAGCGATAAACAATACCCACTCCTCCAGCTGCGATGATGGAATCGAAGCGATACTTTCCGAAGACGAGAGAGCCTGGCTCCGGGCAAGGAAAGGATCTTGGCGTTTGCCTGCATCCATTCGTCCAACTTGGGGTAGTAATCTGATTGTTAGACATTGCTTCTAGAATTATCGCCGCAGAAGAGTCTCTAATTCCGCTCGCGTTATCCCCTCGTCTCTGCTTAGATAGCACCACGGACAGCGAGCTTGGAACTGATTAACGCCATGAGGAGTCAAGCAGCCACCTGGATAACTGATCCGCAGACGGGACAGGTTCGGCATCTTCGAAAGCGATAAGAGTCCGCTGTTGGATATTTTCGTATCGCTGATATCCAGATAAGGAAGTACCGAACTCGTCAGTCCGCATATTTTGTCATCATCAACTGCAGTACCCTCAAGAGACAAGTGCATGAGCTGCGGCGCTCGCCCTATTACGGCGAGATCGGCGCGCGTTATCGGTGCTGAATAGCCAAGATCCAGGTTTTGTAGCCGTTTACACTGCACCAGATACTGAGCCGTATGTGGCGGCAACTTCGGCATATTTCTCAAGAGCAATACCTTAAGGTTGGGCATCCTGGAGAGATAAGCCATGCCTGTATCGGTGAGCTTCTCGGTGAAGAAGATTCTGACTTTCTGGAGAGACTGAATTTTGGAAAGTTGCAATGCGCCTTGATCGTCGAAATTACGCGATCGTATCTCCACTGAGGTAAGCGGCTGATTGATGATATATCTGAAACCCGCACCAGTGGCGGTGGCATTGCTGTTAATTACTATGCGCGTTATCGGACCGCAGTCATTCAGTTGTTTGAAGTCGTCGTCATCGACGTGGTATCCGAAAACCGAAGTATTTCCCTTCCATTTCGATCTTGCCCACGCTCCTTTATTGCCTGACTCGTGAATCGCGTTTGACAGACGGCTGCTTTTCTCGTAAGCGCTCTCGAGTCGTTTGATCATGTCGACTTCCGAGTTTAGCTTTGCTCTGCGTGGCTGGGATTCGGTTTGGTTCATAGAAAAAGCGCCGTTTGACAGATAAGAGCTTGCACAAAGAATGAGTGCGCACAAGAGGAGGAGGCATGCTGTGAGAAGCAGGTGCATGAGGAATCGTGGAATCGATCGCTTTTGGTCCGGCTGAGTGTCCGCTTCGGACTGGCGGAGTACCAGTTCGATCTTTTGGAGCGATGCGCCAAACTGGGCTACTGTCTGGAAGCGATCGTCCGGATTTTTTGATAGTGCCCTTCTAATCGCCTCATCCAGCTGAGCGCAATATTGGAACTCGTCATTCTCAGGCAATGCCGGCGGTTCGGACTGAGCGTGCATTGCCAACGTTTCCAGAGCCCGCGTTCCCACAAAGGGCGGCTGACCTGTCAATGCCTCGAATAGGACGCATGCCAGTGAATATACCTCCGATCTTGCGTCGTATTGTCTTCCAAATCCTGGATCGGGGCTGAAGTAGAGAGGCGTTCCGACCAGCGTGCAAGCTTGCTCGCTGTTTTCCTCTGACATGGCGTCTGTCAACTTTGCCAAACCGAAATCAATTATGCAGACGTTCCATCGACCATTGTCTTCTTGAAGAATGATGTTGCTCGGCTTGATGTCACGGTGGAAAACGCCATGATCGTGTGAGTATTGAAGCGCCTGGCAGATCTGTATGAATATATCCAGACAAAGGCGCCAGTTCATCGGACCTCTAGCTTTGAGGACTTCCTCCAGGGACTGTCCGGGTACATGATCCAGCACCATATACGGTGCGCCACCGTCGGTGATGCCGAAATCGAGCAGCTTGACGAGGAAAGGATGATCAAGTCTGGCAATCGCTCGCGCCTCATTTTGAAATGCGATCAACTGTTGTTGATCGCGCCTGCGCAAGACCTTCACAGCCACTCTTCTGTTGAGTAGCTTGTCTCTGGAGAGAAACACAGTGGCGCTCGAACCCGAGCCGATTTGCTCGATTGGACTGTAACGAGCGATTGGAAACAGTTCCTCGGAAATTTGACTGGCTGATTCATCCCGCGCCTCATCGATTCCGAAGTAGATCGATTGATCGGCTGGCTCTTGTCCTGCGGCTTGTGCCAGCTTGAGCATGAATACCGGCACTTCACACGAGCAAAGATCCGAGCGCAGAATAAATTGTGTAAACGAACCGTTTCGCCCTGCATTAATATGTTTGCCGCAAACTCGACAGAGTCGAATAGGCAACTCATGCACGGAAGCTGGATCGGCGGAACGATTGACTGGCTGGTTGTTGCAAGCGCAGGCCGAAATCCACTGAGTCAGGCTTGCGCTTGATCTTCCTTTCGGGCTCTTACACGTGAGGCAGTTCGTGTTATCCAACAGAGTCACCATTGGACTGGCTGAGGGGTTGGGGCGGCTGGATAGGTAGGCTGCCATCAGCATACGAGCACGCCCGTGCAAATGGCGTGCAAGTGGCTCGAGCTATAAATTGATCATGCTCGTTAAATTTTTGTCGCTCGTCAGCTCTTTATCGGCTGCGACATAGGGTGCTCGTCATTGCTCGGCTCTTCATCAGAGGGTTGTTGTGCACCTGATGGCTGCTGTTCGCCTGATGATTTTTGCGCATCCGATGACGGTGGCGCATTCGATGACTGTTGAGTATCCGCCGGCTTCTGATCCGTGCCTTGCTCGGATTGTTGGGGAACGCAGACAGGAGCAAGCTCGTTTACAAAGGCACCACTCCAGGTGTATTGCGGCTCGATGACCATTTTGCCCTTGGTATCGATGTAGCCCCATTTGCCGTCCACAAGGACCGATGCCATGCCTTCTGAGAATGGATCGGCTGCATCATATTTGCCGGGTATGACTTGCTTGCCCAATTTGTTGATGTAGCCCCATTTCCCGGCTACCCACGATTTGTATCCTTTGCCCAGGTTCTTCCATGATCCGGTTTGAACGGCGGCAAAGCCTTGCGAGAAGCTGTGGGCACTGTTGAATTGCGGCTTGACAATGAGCTTGCCATTTGGGTTCATATACGCCCAGGCGTCCGGGGTCAGGTGGTTCTGTTCTTTGCCGAGGGCAACCGGCGCCAGGTCTTCGCGAAAGAGTCCGCATGAGTCGAACTGCGAGTCAACTACTATCTTGCCGCTCTTGTCGATGTAAGCGAAACGCCCGCCATTGGCAGTGTACGTGTCGTACCGCATTGAGTAGGAAAGGAAGCCGCCGCCTCCAGGAATGAGAACAGCAGCGCGCCCGTTCGAGAAGGGCGCGGCGTTTTCATATTCCGCGGCGATGATGTACTTACCTTCCTTGTCGATATAGCCCCATTTGCCGTCGGTTTCTGCCGCCGCCAGACCTTCAGAAAAGGATTGCGCATCCTGGAATTTCGGTTCGATGATGAATTTGCCGGTTCGATCAATGTAACCCCAGCTTTCCGTTTTTACGGCAGCCAGTCCTTCTTGAAACGAACGGGCATCATCGAACTGAGGCTCGATTACGAATTTGCCTGAACTATCTATGAAGCCCCATTTTTGACTGCCTTCAACGCTAACCTTCACCGGCGCCAGACCATTATTGAAATCCCGAGCCACGATGAATTTCGCTGGGACGACCATCTTGCCCTGGACGTTGATAAAACCCCAGAGCCCATCATCAGCTGCCTGAGCGGATGGTGTTACGCACCACATGAGCGTCGCTGCCAATAGTTGAGCAAAAATGAACGATTTTTTGGACTGCTTGATCATTGCTCCTCCAGTATTCCTGCCATCGATTCATTTAATCGACAGACCCGGAAGCTCTTTTAGGAGCATAGATCGAGAAGTTAACAGATGAATGTATATGATCTGGGGCGCGCCCAAAACTAGTCTACGAAGGGCACGTCGTGGTCGGTGAGGTTTCTGATCTGCCCGTCGAGGTCGTCGCAAGCATTAAAGAGCCGGATTGCCTCAGCTTCAAGCAACAAACCGCTATGATTGGTCCGAAAGGCGCCTTCATAGCTGCTAATGTCCGAGAGATCCGAGCGCAGCCGCGCCTGCTCTCTGGCGGTGATCTGCCTGCGCGCTGCAGCGATTGATATTCGTGAGGCGAGAACGGCTTTGCGCGCCATGAGATCATCGAGGCTAATGAAACTCGTATTTGCAGGCGCGATCACGGTGCTCATTTGATAAAGGGAAGTTTGCTGCCCTGGCGGGGTTGCGGCAACTTGATGCCGTTGCACAACTGAAGCGTTCTCCATTATGACCTCGGCGAGCCTGGAGGCAAACATCTTGGCGCGCAAGTTGGCCGCTTCCTCTGCGGTAATCTCTCCGTTAGCCAGCGATTGGCTGATCAAGCGTGCAGCAACAGATGAGTTAGTGACTGCCAGTGTATTCGGCACCACTGCATTTGGTGTCATGGATCTGACGCTTGATGCTGCAGCGCGCACTTTTTGATCGATGCTGGCTGCCGCTGGAGCCGCACTGGTAGCAACGATCAGCAGCTGCAAAACGAGCGCATAAGCTAGATGCCTTTTGCTGTTCATATATCCTCCCCCTGCTCGGACGTCTTCTGCTCGCATCTATGGGCGAGCAAACCGGCTGGTTGGATATGCACCCTAGCTTTCGTCTAAATGCAAAGCAAGTCCTGCGATTCAGTTTATACACTCCTATATAGATCAACTTGCCTGCTTCGATTACTTTATCGGTCCAAATATAACGCTGTGCCTGAGGGGTTCTTGCCTCAAATGCGAAGCTGCACCTTGCGCGTATTAGAAAAAACTGCGAAGATGCAGGTGTAGAGCCTGTCTCGGAAGAAAATGAAAACCGTAACCATATCAGTTTTGGCAGTCGCGATCGTCATGTGGATTATAAACAACTCCACGCTATGCATCTGCGCCGCCGCTCTTCCATCAGTTG
>JAJPJO010000289.1 GCA_021324135.1 Pseudomonadota bacterium | reverse complement strand
TTGCTCTGTGTCAGAGGATTTCCATTCGTGTCAGTGCTTGCCGGTCCGGTCGCTTGAGCTCCGGCTGCCGCTCCTGCCTCTCCTGTAGCAGCGCCGGCGCCCGCCTCGGCTGCCGGTAACTTTTGATTTGTGCTCGAGACCTTAGGCTCTGCCTGCTTTTTTTCGGCAGCTTTAGTGGGTGCCGGGTCGGTATCTTTCATCAGACCGAGGTCATTGCTGGTGGCCAGATAACCGGGCGGCGTGGTCGGAAACTCGACTTTTTCCTTGCCGGTCAAAAAGGCGTTGTCGTAATAGCTGGGAGGCAAGGTGGGAAGTTCCGACCCGGCTCGACTGCCGGCTTTTTCCGGTCCTGAGGCTTTGTTTGCAAACTGGCTTGTATCGTGCTCGGCCGGGATCGACAACATCAGCACGTCGTACAGCAGCTCGACATCGTCAAAGGGTGAGCTCCAAACGACTCGTGATGCGTCGCCCTCTCCTTCATACAGTGTCCACATCGGGTCGCCGCCTGCCACTTCCACTCGCACGGTCAGGCTATAGGGCACGCCGGTGAGCTTGTTTCGCCAGGGCAATTCGACTGTGCAGCCGCGCGCTTTCTTTGCCTCATCGACGAGCACGCGCACCTCAGCCACCTTCGGGGCTTGTGACAAGGCAGTCAGTCGGACATGTTTTTTGGGCTTGAACATCTGTATAGACCTTCAACCATATGTGTTATAAGACGCCGAGATATACCGTCTTACTTACTACTTTACCCAGCTAAGCAACGTCATGTTCTCTTGAGATCAAAACTTGTAGCCCACTGTGATCAAAAACCACTTCCGGTCGTCTGGTCGGCATCAGCTCCAGTGGCTTGCTGGTAGCCGGGTTCGGTCAAAGTTGGAGCCGAATAGCGCCGTTGATTGTAAATCACAGGACTGCTCAGAGGTGTTTGCTGATTCATGGCGGATTGTGGAATGGCAACAAGCGGGTTGGCCGGCGCGCGCTGGAATAAATGCATGTCGAGGTCGGCGACCACTTGCAGGCGTCCACCCGGCAGGTTTTGTCCGAGGAAGGTGTGCTGGGTTCTGCCCACAAAATATCGACCTTCCCGAGAGCCTGTGTATGTGCGCAAAACGCCTTCGAACTGGTCGCTGGATCGGCGCCAGGAGCCATCGGATTGGCGGTAAAGAACGTTTCCCCGCAACAAAATGCCATCCTTGAGGTCGGCCGGAACCGGGCAGAACTGCTCCCATTCCGCCTTCATGTTGCCGACGAAGACCCTGACGTGTTGTTGCCCGTACAGCCATGCGCCACGATAAGAATCCATGGCTGAATTCAAGTCGATGTAGCGCCTGCCCGTGGAAACATCGGCTTTCAAATATGTCTCCGAGCTCACAGGATTGTAGACATCCTGTTGCTTGGGCAGCTCATCATAGATGGCTGTGCTTTTTACTTCGCCTTGAAGAAGAAGTCCGCTCAGTTTCCGCTCTCCTATAACCTGAAATGTGCTTCGCCATGAGGTGTGTGAACGTGCAAGTACTTCTCGGAAACCTCCTCGGATGCCTGATTCTTGCCGAGATCATGCAAGACCTCTGCTAAGGCGACAGGCAACTCGTAGAGCTTGCGTTTTTCAAAATTGGGCAACGAATCGTAGTGCACAAGCGCGTGTTCGTAAAGCGCCAAGGCTTTAGTGTTTTGCTTGTGGCGGCGATAGTAGTGCCCAAACTCGATCAGGCATTGTGTGAGAAACAGCTTGTTAGGCGGCTTTCTCTTATCCTCGACAGAACACGCTTGCTGGTACAATTTTTCAGCGCAATCTTGATCGCCAAGATCATCGGCATTGCGAGCCAGATTCAGCATGCATGTGGTACTGCCAGTGAAGCCTTGACTCTGCAACTTCTCACCGAATTTGTGAGCAAGCTCGTAGTGTTCCTTTGCCTTATCCGGCTGTTTTGTTTGAGCGTAGCAGATACCGAGGTAGTGATGAATGGGCAGGAGTTCGTCACTGGTCGAGATGTTGGCTTCTTGGGCGAGCGCGAGAGCTTGCTCGAAATAGTCGATCGCTTCTTTGAACTCTTTGCACTCGTAGCAAGTGATACCAGCAGTGGTGAGATCGCGCACGACCTCGACGTGCGCTTTGCCGTAACTGTTCTGATCGATCGTTATCACCTTTTGTAAGAGCGCTATCGCTTCGTCGTAGCGCTTCTCCTCGGTATACAAACGAGCCAGGTTGTGCATTGTAATGGCAATTTGCGGCGAATACTCGCTCAAAGATTTTTTCTTCAGCGCCAGAGTTTTTTCATACCACTCTTCTGATTCCTGGTTTCTGCCCAGCTTTTCGCAAATGAGGGCCAGATTGCCCATCGTTTCCGCGATTCGCAAATCGTCCGGCTTCAAAAGCTTTTGTCTGATGGCAAGCGCCTTGTGCAGGTCCTGATGCGCTTTGTCGTACTCACCCGTTTTCAGGCGTAAGTGATTCATCTGATTCAGCGTCGTGGCGACGTTTAGCTCTTCTTTCTTAGCCTCGGCAATCGCAATCGCATCTCTCCAATACTTTCGTGCGCTGTCCAGGTCGCCGGCAATAAAGGATTGCTCTGCCTTCAGCTCCGCTTCTTCCCAGTTTTGAAAAACGGGAACGTTATCTTTGGCTCCAGCGACGGTGCTCGACAGTTCCTCTTGTGATTGTGATTTTGATTGTGCCTGAGCGTCTGCTTGCGACTCTGGTTTTGACTGTTCCTGGGCCTGGCCGTCTGCTTGCGACTCTGCGCGCGTTGCTGCTTGAGTTTCTGTCTGGGGAGTGCCTTGAATTTGCGCGACTGCCGGACTGTTTGCCTGCCGGCGGTCTTGTGTTTGCGCATGAGTGGAACTATCCGCATAGCAGATGAGCAGCGCCAGGCTAAATCCTGTCGCGCAAAGAATATTCAATCTGTGAATATCAGGCATGAAATGAGTACAAATCCTCTCGCAATAAGCTTCTCGGATGACTGTAGGCTTTTGATCCCTTAGGGTTTGACATAGAAATATATGTCAGCAATGCACATAGCGTAGCTAGTGAATCATCCGAAAAGCCTCTGTTGAAGCGGTTCTTCAGCTTGACCGTGAAAAGGTGACAAACGAAATTTTACAAATAAGGTATGTCACACCCTAAGGAACATCCAGAGACACCAGCACGACCTGCTGTTGTCAGTAGTGCGTTGCATAGTGATCCCTCGCCAAGTTCCACGAAGTTTACCACCTCGATCGCTCAGCATCGTCTGATTGAACTGATTATAAAGATTCAGCCTCTGAGGTGCGGCTCCGACAGAGCTGTCGGGTTGCGGGTTACATGCGGCCCCAGAACGGGTTGATTCGGTGCGAGAAGCTGTCAACGGTGCGCCGCACGCAGGCGCCGTAAGCGACATCGATATCCATCGCCTGCTGTTCCCTCGGGCTCAGGGCGTCATAAAGGAATGTGTCGCGCAAGTTTGGATGCCTGTAGAAGGGCTCCAGGAACTCTTCTGTAGAATTGAATGCGTTTCGATCATCGAGAAACGGTTCTTCATCGACAATCCTCAAATTAGTGATTGAGAAGGAAGCTTCGTTGAGCGCATCGAGCTCATCGAGTCTGTATGTGACGCAACGCGAGCCTTCATCAAGCTCGGTCAAGAGTTTGCCTGCAGACGAGCAGCTCTCGAGGTAGCCTTCCTTAAGGCTGACGAAGGAGCGAGCTTCACCTTTGTAAACGTAGGCGGTGACAACCATCTCTTCGTCCTTGTTTATGACTTGAACGCAACCAGCTCCGCCGCTGGATTTGAGCTCATCGACGGCCATCAGGAAAGTTCGTCTTGGTTGGCGCATTGATTTGATCAGGCTCGTTCCGTATTTCAAAGCTGCCATGCCATGGGCTGTGGCTTTGTTCAACAAGCTGAGGTTGAAAGTGCAATCAACTTCCTTCAGGACCATGAGAAGCTCATTAAATGCACCCTCGCCTGTTGTCTGCTGCTTGTGTCCGCGGCGGCGGAAGGTGCAGCAAATGCCGCGCCCATCGAGAGTGATGAGCGTAGCTCGGGCTTTCAGATTGTCCGACGAGACGTGCAGGCAGCAGGTGATACCCCTGGCCTGAATGTAGTGAAACAGTTGACGGATACGAATATGGCGAGTCAGGATGACCTTGCGTCCGAACAAATCTTTCTCGAAGGTGATGTTGCCGCTGTAGCGCCGCTCATCCCCCTTAAAGCGATTTGGGTTCGTTAGAACTTTTCTGAGGCGATGAACCTGCTGCCTTTTCTCGGCAGCGCGCAATCTGTTTAGCATATTGGCATTCCCTCGTCTCGTCCGCCAGTTTCCAACGCACTTGAGCCATTCGGGTCTCTATCACGCCGGCAATAATATACAAAATATGTGACCAATTAGTAACCTTGAGCAGGCTCAGACTTCAGAAATCGTATCTAGTCTAGTGCGGGATGGTACGTTCAGATTTAAGAAACACGCCATTTCGAGTTCAAGAAATCGCAGTTTCGAATTCAGAAAACGTACGTATCGAGCCCGCTGCCCATCTTCAAGACTGTGATGTACTCTGACCAGGCACCTACCTCATGGTTGTTCTTGTCCAGGCAGCGCAGGCGCAGCTCGTAGTAAGCAGGCTCCGGGAAGAGGTCGGGCTTGAGCGCGGTGGCGCCGCGCGCGAGGGGGACCGCCAGTCGATGATTGATCGGGCTGTCGCCGCTTCCGATTAAATAATTGTCGAAGAAATAGTTCGGCTTGGTTATTTCTATTTCCACCGTTTCCGCACCAGTTATGGTGTGACCGTCGAATAGTACCACCAGTGGTTCCGAACCTAAAATGTATTCACCTGAGTTGAGCGACTTAAGATCTTTGGCCGCGAAAAACGGCACAAGGGCTGTCTTCTTCCTTAGGCTCACATTGCGGACTTCGATGCTTTGAGCATCGAATAATCTTATGACTAATGATTTTATCGTGCCTGCTGCGTACCACTGCCAGTAGTGCCCGAGATGCAACCGAAAGGTGCTGAATTCCGACAGCTTATCGGTATGTAATGCTACAACCGCCCAGTCACCGGCGCCCACGTCTTTTGACGACGTGTTCCATCCGACGGCAAAGGGAAGCAATATGCGTTTGTCTCCTTTCTTAAGTTTCGCTTTGATTTCGAATTCAAGAAAATCGACTTCCATCGGATTGATATCGAGTTTGTCTATTTTGAGGATTGCACCATCACCGGTATCATTAATGACGATGTTCTTATCGTTCTTCAATTCTGCCGTACCTTTGCCGTCGAATCTCCAGGAGGCATCTTTTAAGACCGAGCCTGCTGCCGGCTGAAACGGCAGAGGAATGTCTTCCGGCAAGCCCGTCTTGCCGCCGAGCTGAAGCTGCTCGAATTTGAGCTCCTTTCTCTTCCAGACAAAAGGACCCTTCACATTAGGCACGCTCATGAGCGTCTTGAGCCTGTCTGAATTAATGACCTCATAGGGACCGACGATAAAGGGCTCGAATGTAATCACCATATCCGAGAGCGGCGTCGGTACGAACGGCGGGCGCAACATGTGATGAAATGTAGAGCCGTTGAAATTGACATGCGCTCCTTTGTAGTCCTTCGGTATGCCGAGCACTATGACCTTTTCGTTCGGCTTGAGTTTGGTGGTCAGATCGATTGTAGAGAGCCAGAGGCGTTCGAACTCCTGACCGGCTCCCAGCCAGAGGTAATTGGTGGCGAAGGTCGCCCAGGCAAATGTGATGCAGATGATCAATAGGTCGAAAGCCGCAACATATCCTAAGCTGCGGTTTGCCACCGCCGGTAGTTTCAGTTTCGATTGGGGCGGATGGAACATCAGCACCGGCAGTAGTGCGCTCAGTCCCATAGTGAAGAAAAACAGCAAGCGGCTGGTTTCAAGATCCATGCCGATACCCCAGAGCTTGGCCAGAGGCAGGACACCGGTCAACATCCAGATGAACAGAAAGGCGATCCATTTGGTCGGATTGGCTCGCAGAAGAAATCGAAACAGAACGATGAGTATGCCTGTCGCCAGGCAAATCAGGGTAATCCATTGAGGAAACAAATTCGGAGGCGTAATGCTTTTTGCAAAAGGAAGAAGTATACGCTGCGCATTGACCGGATCCAGCCAGCGCAGCAGAAGATGGCGCCCCAAAGCGCCCCCCATCATGCCGCCATAACCGCCGATGAATGTTCCCAGCGCGTTATAGCGTATGCCCATGTAAACCGCGGCTGATACCAAAAATGGTGCCGCCATTTTGAGTGAAAGTATGAGGCGCTTTGCAAATGACCATTTGGAAGACGGTCTTTTGCCGGGCGCTTCTTCTTCGCCAACTGCTTCGGCACGGGTTCCTTCATTGGGTGCTTCAGCACCTGCGGCTTTGCCGCCCACCGCTTTGCCGCCCGCTGCCTTGGTCTCAGCCCCAGTCGGATCACTCTCAGTTGAGTCTTCGTCTGCTTTCGCTCCTTTCTTCTTGCGTCGTTTTTTTCCTTTCTTGAGCGCCCGCTCGGCATGCGCAATTTGAGCCGCTGTCGCACCTTTCGGCTTGGGGGCATCAGGCTCCGTCTCTGCATTTGACTCCACCTGCAGTGCCTCTTCCTTCGCTGGACTTTCTTTCTCTACCAGCTCGGAAAACTTGTCCTCTTCCGGCCAGATGAAGTAGTAAGCGGCGATGACTGCGGGCAGTCCGATAGCGATTTCTTTGCTCAAAATTGCGCCCCAAAAGCCGGCAAGACCGATCCAGTAAAGTTTGCGATTTTTTTCCTGGTGGCTGCGGACGATGCAGTAGAGCGCCGCCAGATAGAAAGGTGCGCTCAAAATGTCGGCGCGACCGGAAATCCAGGCGACGTCTTCGCAGTGCAATGGGCTCAGCGCGAAAAGCAAAGCGGTAAGAAAAGATGCCCACTCGGCATTGAAACGCGGCCAGCTCTTCGTCAGCGCCCGCATCAAGAACAGCATGAGCACTGAAATTATGGAATACAGAGTTATGTTCGTCAGGTGATAACCGGCTGGTCGCGCACCGTTGAGAAAGTAATCGAAAAGGAAGGTGAAGCCCATGAGCGGGCGGTAAAAATCAAAGCTCGGTAATTGCAAGTAATTGCTTGTGAAGTTACGCCAGATCAATTCTGTTCGGCCGTCGAAGACCTTGTGCGCGAAACTCACCTGCCAGATATCATCGGCAAGGAAAAAACTGCTGATCGACGGCCAGTAGCAAAGCCACACGACGCCCAGAAGAATAATGATCTGCAGCGTCAGCCGCTTATCTAGCTCTTTCTTTCCGATCATCAATCAAGTGGTCGCCGATAAACTGGGTTCACAATATCACCGTATCTCATGTTGATCTTATACCGATTGGTTATCTTGAGCAGGTTGAACTGAACGAGGTTGCCGCCGTGGCTGATAATAATCACAAGACAAAAGCGATCAGAATCGAGCAGTATGGCGGGCCGGAGGTGCTGAAGCTCGCCAACATAGAGTTAGCGAAGCCAGGTCCGGGTCAGGCTCGCGTACGCATTAAGGCGGCGGGTTTGAACTTTATTGACATCTACAGGCGGCGCGGCGACTATCCTGTCGACCTGCCATATACCCCGGGGCTGGAAGCCTCGGGCATCGTTGAGGAGGTCGGCGAGGGCGTCGATTTCGTTCGTCCTGGAGATCGCGTTGCCTACACGGGGCAGCCCGGAGCCTATGCCGAGGCCGCTATAGTTGATGCCAGCAAGCTAATCGGCTTGCCTGATTTCATGTCCTTCGAGGAGGGCGCTGCATTCCCTCTGCAAGGTATGACCGCTCATTATTTGATCAACGAGTATCGCAAGCCGCGAGCCAACATGGTCGTTCTCATCCATGCTGCCGCTGGCGGAATGGGACTTCTTCTAGTGCAGTGGGCGAAACACTTGCGCGCTACTGTGATCGGTACCGTCTCCACCGCCGCAAAAGCTAAATTGGCTCAGGAAGCCGGATGCGATCATGTAATCAACTACGCCGAGCATGATTTCGTTTCCGAGGTCAAGCGAATAACAGGCAATGAAGGCGCCGAATTGATCATCGATGGAGTCGGCAAAGACACCTTCCCTGGTGACCTGGAAGCGGTATCTTTGCGGGGATGCATCGTCATATTCGGTTCCGCCAGCGGTCGAGCCGAGCCGATCTCGCCAAACCTTTTGCAGCAAAAGTCGATCACCTTATGTGGTGGCAGTCTATTCAATTATCTTCTCGATCGTGATGAGCTTTTGATGCGAGCCAATGATGTTCTTGAAGGCATCCAGACGGGCTGGCTGAAGTTGAGCGTTCAGAAGGAGTTCTCGCTCAAAGATGCAGGCGAAGCGCAAAAGCTGTTGGAGAGCCGAAAATCGACCGGCAAAATTGTTCTGAAGATGGAGTGAGCATGCTTAAGGGAAAGAAACTTGCGGTCATAGGTGTCGGCAAACTCGGCGAGGCCCTGATATCAGGACTGCTCAAGAAGGGCGAGCTGACGGTCAACGAGATAGTCGGCTCCGTGGGTCACGATCATTCTATAGAGCGCGTAAACAAAAAAATCGATATAAGAATGTCGCTCGACAATCGCGAAACAGTAAAGGGCAGCGATCTCATCATTCTTGCTGTCAAGCCTCAAAACATGAATAGCGTGTTGAGCGAAATCGCTGATGTTCTCACACCAAATCAGCTGATCATTTCTGTTGCCGCTTCGGTCACTACTGCATTCGTGCAACAGCGATTGCCGAAGCAGATTCCAGTCGTGCGTGCTATGCCTAACACGCCGGCTGTGATGAATGCGGGCATGACCGGCTTGTGCGGCGGCCTTTATGCCAAGCAGGAACATCTGCAGATGGCGGAGGCGATTTTTAAATGTGTGGGTGAGACCGTGTTTCTCGACGAGAGCCTCATGGATGGTGTCACGGCATTATCAGCTAGCGGCCCCGCTTACCTGTACGTGATTATCGAATCGCTCGCCGAAGCGGGAGTAAAGCTTGGTATTCCCCGTGATACCTCTACGTTTCTCGCAGCTCAGACAATGTATGGTGCGGCGAAAATGGTACTTGAGTCAAAGGCGCATCCAGCCTTGCTGAAGGACATGGTAACCACCCCTGCTGGTTGCACCATAGATGGTTTGATGGAACTAGAGGAAGGTAAAATACGAGTGACATTGATCAAGGCTGTTGTGAAAGCGGCTGAGAGAGCGCGCGAGTTGGTGAATACCCAGAACTCGAGCAAAGCTTAGGCTGCAGCTTTCGCTTTAATTCGCCGAAGTCTTCTTTATTCGCGCCGCAAGTTTAGAAAGCGATGCCCAGCGATTCAAGCCTACTCTGCTCCGCCCTTGTGATTGTGCAACCGTGCGAAATTGCTCTCTTGTAATATTCTTTTGCTCTCTCGAGATTTTTCACAACGCCTCTGCCGTTCTCGTAAAGCTCTCCCAATCGATGCTCGGCAAGGCCATCTTTGCGCTCCGCTGCCCGCTGGTACCAGGTGATGGCCCTGGCATAATTTTTTGCCAGGCCTCTACCGTTTTCATACATTTCCGCGAGTCTAAACTGGCTCACAGCATCATCCTGCTCCGCTGAGAGTATGTAGAGGTTGGCTGCCTCCGCATAATCTTTGTGCACTCCAAGGCCGTTTTCAAACAGATAAGCCAGCATGCGTTGTGACTGCGGATTGTTCTTCTTGGCGCCTTTTTGAAACAGCTTGGCTGCCTCATAATAGTCCTTAGTCACACCAGTTCCTTCGAGGTAACAAACGCCAAGCTGGAACTCTGCCTCAGTGTTTTCCTGCTGAGCTGCCAGACGCAACCATTTGACTGCCTGGGGCAGGTTGACCTCGCCGAGCTTACCTGTCTTATAGGATAAGCCGAGATCGGCTTGGGCTGGTGCATAACCGTTGGCTGCCGCCTTAGTCAACCACTTCAATGCCTCTGCATCATTCCTAAAAATGAACTCGCCGAATCCGAGGGCATACAAATTTCCCATGGTGTGCTGTGCGCGAGAGTCCCCTTGCTCGGCGGATTCGCGGATCAGTTTGAGCCCGATTCGGTAGTTTTTTTGCAATCCCCAACCGTTCAGGTAGGCTACCCCAAGAGTGCCTTTGCCCAGAGCACTGCCTTGATCCGCTGCTTGCTGCGCCCATCTCAGACCTTCGTTATAATCTTTCCTCACCCCCTCGCCGAGCATGTACAAACGACCAAGCGCGGCCTCAGCGTCGGCATGTCCCCGTTCGGCGGCTTCGCGATACCAAACCGCAGCCTGATCAAACTCCCCTCGCCGACCGTACAGGCGACCGAGCCAAAATTGTGATTCCGGATCTCCCGCTTTAGCAAGCCTTTCGAGCTCTGCAGTATCTCTATACTTTTCGGGGATCTCTTGTGACTTAATCTCTGTGGCAAACCTGGCTAGCTTCGTCGATTTCCTTACACTTTCCATTTTGGAGTGATCGGCAATGTTGGTGCCGTCATGGACTCTTTGTTTGTGCCAAACGAAATAAATGGAGGCGCTGATCAACCAAAATAGGGACCAGGCGGCAAGCATGGATGCTCGTTTGTGTTCGACTATGAATTCAAAAGCTCTTGTGAGAAACGGCCATTTGCTCTTCGGTCCATGCATGACTATATGATGAACCGTTTCAAGCGCTTCCCTGAACTCAAGCATCGATTGTGGTCTGTCTGCAGGATTCTTCTCGAGCGCTCGGGCTACTAGTGCTTCGAGCTCGCGAGGATAGTTGGCACCGGGTTTAGTATCATTGATGCGTTTGGGAACTACTGTCTGATGTTTGTAGAACGTCTCCATGGGATTCTGCCCGAGGCAAGGCCTCATTCCAGTCAAACATTCATAAAGGATGCAGGCCAGCCCGTAGACGTCGCTGCGAACGTCGACTGTCCCTCCATTCGTTTGCTCCGGGCTCATGTATGGAGGTGTGCCGAAGATCAAGCCGCTCTTGGTTTGAAACATCTGTCCGAGATCGGCAATTTTTGCCGAGCCGAAATCGAGAATCTTTACTCTTGTACTGTCGTTTTCCGTGAGGAGCATGATGTTTGTTGGCTTCAGATCGCGATGCAAAACGCCAAGCTTATGAGCACAAGCGAGAGCTTCACAGCATTGAATGAAAATCTCCAGGAGGTACAGCAATGAAAATTCTTCTTCGGAATTGGAGCTTCCTTCCTCCAGCCCGAACGCGTCGCACAATGTCTTGCCTTCGACGTACTCCATTACCATAAATGGCGCGCCATCACTGCTGATACCAAAGTCTAGAATGGAAACCAGATTTGGATGATGAAATCTTGCTGCCGCGCGTGCCTCTTGTTGGAATCTGATTATCTGATCCTGGCTGTAATGCTTGCTATTGTAGTGATCGCTTGCCAGCATCTTAATTGCCACAAGCCGATCCATATAAACGTCATGGCACTTGTAGACCACGCCCATGCCGCCTATGCCTAGAATGGCGAGCACGTCATATTTCGAGGCAATGCGGAACCCCGGCTGCAGACAGTCGATTAGCCGGGATCGCTCGTGCTCGCAATGGGCGGACAATGAGCTATCGCCGCTACAGTTCGGACACCAGCGGATCGTTTTGGACTGCTGCAATTCCGTGGGTGATGGCGTCTTCAAGGCTGCCCTCAGGATTGATCAGCGACTTTACCTGAATACCTTATGCCCAACTAAGGTTCAGCTTCTGCGGGACCCGAGAAATGAAAAACGCGCTGCTGTCACCTGCGGTAGAATCTGTAGTGTCAAAGTGCCTCTGATCGTCGGTTAATGAAGAACAAATCGCGCGCCGCCCACAAATCGCTTCCAGCGCATCCAATTCTGCTTGCATGCAGAATCATAGTCGCATCATGCGGACCCATAGTCGTATCGTGCGGCATCATGCTCGCATCGTTCGGCATCATAGTCTTATCGTGCTCGGCTGTCGCCGGGCAAACGAGTGTCTGGAGTTCTTATGATCACATGGCGCGGAAGTTAATCGACGATAGGGACTATGCCAGGGCTGAAAGGCTTTTACTTGAAGCGGTCAAGGAAGCGGAACGCTTGCCGAACAATAAGGACCAACTGGTCAGCAGTCTGAAATTACTGGACAGAGTTTATGTTGCCACTGGTAAGCAAGCGCAGGCCGATCAGATTGAGGCACGCATCACCAAGTTGACGGGTGACGGTGTCGTGTCTATTTCCAATGCTCCCCCAAGCAACACCGCCTCCTCGAACAACGCCGGCTCCTCGAACACTAGCTCCTCGAACAACACCGCCGGCTCCTCGAACAACTCCGCTTCCTCGGAGTCATCCAACAAAGCCTTTGCCTCGAACGATTCAAGAGCAGACAAAGAAATGCCCGGACCTTCCAAGGAAACCAAAGAAACTGACAAATCCGAACCTTTAGCTTCAGCGAAGGACAAACTCGATTTCAAAATAGTCGCTCCTTCATCATCGTCGTCCTCATCTTCGCCAACGTCGTCGTCGTCTCTGATGGAACAGGAAAGCAACGACAAGACTGCAACTGAAAGGGCCGAAACGGATGCACCAAAGGTGGTGGCATCTTCGGTTGGTCTGGCTGGCGAGATGCAAATCAATACTCCAGTGAAGAGAGCAAACGAGATCGCGAAGTTACTCGGCCACTGCGGCTGGACTAAAACTCTCGACATTTCACCAGATGGAGCATCCGCTCTTTCTGGTAGCGTTGACAATACCGTTCGCTATTGGGACCTAAAGTCTGGAAAGGAAATCGGCAGGTTCGACGGTCATGAACGAGATGTCTGCTGTGTTTCGTTTTCCCCGTCAGGAAACACGGCAATTTCTGGCAGCACCGATAACACGGCTCGGCTCTGGGATCTGGACTCCGCGGCAGAGCTGAAGAAGTTTGTTGGGCACACAAACATAGTAACATGCGTTGCCATCGCACCTGGTGGCGCGAAAGCCGCCTCCGGAAGTTATGATGGAACAGTTCGCATCTGGGACACATCTACAGGTAAGGAGCTGCAGCGCATGGAGGGCAATTTAGGAACGGTGCGTTGTTTGGCGTTTACTCCTGACGGAGACCAACTGGTTTCCGGTGGCAGTGACAGGCTCCTCACTCTGTGGCGGGTTCGAGACGGAAAGGCGGTCAGGCGATTCACAGGTCATAAAGGCGAAGTCACTACTGTAGCCGTTTCTGCCGACGGCAACAAAATCCTGTCTTCAAGCCGCGACATTACATTGCGCTTGTGGGATCTTGGTTCGGGCGACGAACTCAAATGCATGGTCGGGCACGGAAACTGGATTCAGCGTGCTGAATTTCTCTCTCTCGACAAAGCAATCAGCGGCAGTCTCGACAAAACATTTCGCATTTGGGATCTCGACAGCGGCAAAGAAGTGAAGACATTCTCCATTCAACACTTTGGAATGTGGAGCCTGGCCTTCAGTAAAAAGGGCGATCGCGCTCTCACCGGCAGCGACGACTTCAGCCTCCGCCTGTGGCAGCTCGCACCATAAGAAATAGCACGACCAATTCTGGCGGTAACCAGGGTTGAGCAGGCTATCTACCAGGCTTAACTGGACTTTTAGCTTTGTCGGGTGCGCCGCGCCGTTTCGCATCAGTTGCTGCTGCACCAGGTTTGGTGCCTAATGGTTGTATCGGATCCGGCAATTCGATGTCGCTTAATCCGCGCGATGGATTCGCTGGTTCAACACCGATAATCAGATCCTCTCCCTGCCACTTGCTTTTCATCACAGGATTCTGAAGCTCACCGCGATCTCTGAGTACCTCTCGTTGCACTTCATCCTTAAGATAGCCGAATGCGTCGCCGAGCTTGGTCAGCTGCCCCTGCTTGCGCAGTCCTTGGATTAGATGCCGTGTGAAAACACTGCCTTCATAGCGGGTCGATTCCCACGAACGCTGATCGGGACTGCTTGATGAGAGCACTAGTTGTCCGGTACCCTGGACGATGGCATCGACGTTCACATTAGCATTGCGTGCCAGCCCCTTGCTGCTAGGCGCGGCCACGCCACTATGGCATGCATCGAGCAGCAACATGACGCGATTGCAATGGACGCGTTCCTTTATTATTCGAGAGAGGTCTTGCATGGCAATGCCGGTCGAGTAGAGATCATCGATGTCAGTGTCATACGCGATCAAGTAATTTACGCCACCCACGTCGAGGCTCGATGGACTGCCGTGTCCCGAGAAATAAATAACCACAAGATCGTCCGGCTCAGCTACTCTAGGCAGCCACTTGTTGCCCAGCAGAGAAAGAATGTTTGCGCGCGTTGCTGCCTGATCGGTCAAAAGTTGAACATGATCGGGGGCGAAATTTTTTTCCTTGACCAGAAAGTCCTTGAAATCCTTCGCATCCTTAGCGGCATATTTGAGGTCATGGCCGGGCTCTTTGAAGTGACTGATGCCGACTATAACCGCCCACTTGTCGCGGATAGGTTTATCAATAACTCTTTGTTGTTCATGAACAGGTTGCTGCGCTACATCCGGCTGATCGGAAGATGATTGAGCACCCTCGTCGGGAAGCTCCCGTCGAGGCGTCGAGCTGTTTGCCACCGCCTCTTCCGATTCGAACTTTTTCTTGCGCTCGCGGTACGCTTCAATTGCACGCTCAGCCTTGCGAGATAGATCGCCCACGAAGTTTTGCTCGGACAAGCCCGTAACTGCGCGCGCCATCCTGGTTTCGGTCAGTATCGCTCCCGCCTCCTCAGAGTTTCCAGACTGGATCAAAATCCGAGCGCAATCCTCGAGCGCGAAAATTGCATACTTCTGCGCACCGTCAGGATTGTTGCTCAATCGAGTCATAGCGGAGCGGAATAATGCCTCGGCTTTGAGTAACGAACGTTCCTTCACATAAATCTTGCCAAGCAAGATCATGCTGAAGGCAATTTTTGGATCGTTCTTGCTGAGCTGTTTTTCCTCGATGTCGATTGCCCATCGCGTTGTTTTTTCGGCATTGTCTAATTCGTTATTGATCAAATAGACGAGCCCGAGTTGATTGAGGACTTGGGCAAGCGATAGTTTGTTGTCCTTTTTCGATTCGGCGTCTGCGGCTCGTTGGACAAGCTTTTGCTCAACCGGAACGAGACACTTGCCATTCATCCCTCTGGCATCAAGTAAGTCCGAGATAGCACCACCTACATCACCAAGAGGCAGTCTTGCTAAGCCGCGCGTGATGAAACCATCCGTCGATTTCTCACTAGCCAGGGCGACATCGAGATCCTTTTTTGCAGATACATAATCGCCCAACTGAAGGTTGGCATAGCCCTTATCGAGCAAAGCCGCATTGAGCTTCGGATTGATTTGCAGCGCTTCACTCAGTTCCTTGATTGCATCAGATGTATCGCCGTTGACCAGTTTGGCATGCCCGAGTTGATAGTGCGCATTGGCATCGTTTGGCATGAGAGAGACCGCACTCTCGAAGTCAGCTCGCGCTTTGTCGTGTTGCTCCAATTTGAGGTAGGCGAGCCCGCGTTGAATATAGTCATTGCCCGATTTCTTTCGCTGATTGAGCGCCTTTGTGTAATAGGCAATTACCTGTTCGAAGTGCGTCCGTGCTGATTCTTTATCACCATTCAGCAGGAATGCCTCACCGATTTTGTAATGCAGCGGCAAAACTTTCTGATTGAACTTCTTGAGCAAATATTCGTAGTCTGCAATCGCTCCACGGTAATCGCAAGCGAGCACCTTGCAATCGGCGCATTCCTCACGCGCTTGAATGTTTTGCGGTTGAGTCTTTAATACGCCATTGAAATCATCGGCCGCTTTTGCATAGTCGCCTTTGATTTTGAGCGCCGCGGCACGCTTGAACAGTGCCGTTCCTTCCTTGGGGTTAAGCTTGAGGGCATGCGTATAGTCGTCTATCGCTGCTTGCTGATTACCCATCTGGCTGTTGAGGTCGCCCCGCTTGATGTATGACTCGATGACGTTTGGATTGATCTTGATCGCCTGGTCGTAATCACTCAATGCACCCTCCAGATCCTTTATCTGAACGCGGGCATCGGCTCTGCTCAAGTAAGCTTCGTAAACGTTCGGATTCTCGCGAAGAACTTCAGTGAACGACGCAACCGCGCTTTCATAGTCCTTCTTCAAAACTTGTCTTTGCCCGCGCTGCAAGTCCTTTTCATATGCCGGTGAAGCTTGAGCCGGATAAAGTGTGCACACAAGACACAGCGCCGTGCAATAACTCAGAGGAATGAGGGTTGCTCTTTTCATGATAATTTGACTGGGACTCTGGAAGAATTAGGGACACTCGAACTGCCATAAGACAAGCATACCCAATTCGATCCATTCGCATATTAAGAGGAAGACGCTAATCGTTCCCTTGAGAGATTGAATCGATGATGCAATCGGCGCTTCCGTCAGCGCTGGCTTAGCTCTTGCAGATGAGCCTTTGCCGTGGCAATGCGCTGATCGGATGGCTCGCAAAGCTGCAAAAAAGTACTGAGCTCCGCCTGAGCACCAATCAAGTCGCCATTCTTCTCCATGGCTCTGCTCAACAAGAAATGCGCGTCCGCATTTTTTGGAAAACGGATGACCGCCTGCTTATATGTACTGATCGCCTCAGTGGGCTCACCCAGGATCATGTGAACGGAAGCTAGATTGATCAAAGCCGACGCTGATTTCTGATCGAGCCGCACCGCTTCCCTGGCTTGCTCGAGCGAACGATCGGCATCGCCGGATTTCATGTACGCGTAACTCAACCGTTCGCGCAAATC
>JAJPJO010000511.1 GCA_021324135.1 Pseudomonadota bacterium | reverse complement strand
GGCATACCTTCTCAGCAGCCAGGCTCCGCGGATTTTTTGCCTCTTCTGCCATCCCGGCGCCTCCGCGCGCTGCGTTAAACGTTCATGGCGATCGTTTCAAACTCTATGTACCCGGAAGGATGCTGCTATAATTGAGAGCCATGTGCCCGTAGCTCAGCTGGATAGAGCGTCGGTCTCCGAAGCCGAAGGCCTTGAGTTCGAATCTCAACGGGCACGAGTTTTTTATTGAGATAGTTCGCGCTCGGATTGCTGCACGATCTGGCTTGCCAGCTCATCCTTGCCTTCCTGCAGTCTGACGCGCAAAACGATTGCTTGTGAGATGTCCGAACTGTCGCCTGAGGTCAGCAGCATCGCGAAACCGTAGATTGGAGCGGCATTTTTCTTAAAGTCGCTGTTCGTGCCGAATCCGTTCGTCTTCGCCGGCGTCTTGAACTCAACCATGTGGTCGTTTTTGTAAGTCAACTTGTCTGATGCAAAGCGTTTGCCGACGATCTCGCTCTTCGATTCGAGGCCTTCCTTGACGACATCGTCGAGGTATTTTTTATAATGTGGAAAAAAACGCGCAACGATGCCCGCTACTGCAAATCGTCCTGAGGTTCCGCCTTCGGAAACTTGAAGCTCGACGCATGGACCGGTGATTTTTGATCCCGGGTTACTGTCGGGGGCTGGTGTTATCGTCAGAATTTCACCATCTGATCCATATCGATCGAATCCGCTCCATCCCTTAGGTGCAAGAACGCCCAGGCCCTCAGAGGCATAATAAGCAAGCTGTTTCGCCATTGCCGGCGGCAGTTTTACTTTGTGGGGCTCACCTTTTGGTGCTGGTTTGGGACCAACCTGACCATCTGATTTGCAGCCCACAAATGGCACCGTGACGATTGCCGATTTTTTTGCTTTAGTGGCAGCATGCGCTGCTGCGGCTATTGAGATGATCAAGATTAATGACGTTGCGGCGCGGACTCTGGAAGACACTTGTTTTACCTCATCAGTTGCAGGCGAAAATTGTACTTCACTTTCTTGAAAACTTTTCACTATGAAATATGCAATCGCGTGCATATTTGCTATCGCCTGCATATCGCCTCCCTGAGAAGAATGCCGTTGTGTCCGGGCTTTTGAAGTGAGAGCATAGTGTCATTCAGGTAATTTACTCTGCCCGTTTTTGCTGCATGGAGCGATGTCGCTTTTTATGCGCATTGCGGCAAGGGTGGCCCTTCATTGACTGACTCGATGCAAGCAGGCACTGCGACTCGTGTACTTGTCGGACCATATCGCTCCGGCAAAACGAGCTCATTGCTGCGCCTGCTGATCGACTATTGCATGGACAGTGCTTTGTTGCATGGCGAGGCTCTCCTGATTGTGCCGTCGGCTCGTTATCAAAACCTTATTTCAAAAAGGCTGGAGGAGGTTTTGCAAGAGCGGCGCTCGCCGGGTTTTGCCGGTCTGAGAATTGCTACGTTTTACAAGTCATGCGATCTGATCCTCAGGCGTTGCGGCGTTTATTCCAAAGTGCTACCGGATGCGGTGCGACCGGCGCTCATTCATCGCGTTCTTTCCGAACTGAAGAGTGAGCAACGGCTCGAACATCTTCTGCCCATCGTCGACTTTGTGGGAACGCATGGAGCAATCATCGACCTGATCGATGAGCTCGAGCGGTCCGGCTTGAGTCCGAACGATGTGATGATGCGGGTTGAGAAGGGGATGGCATCGAACTCTCGATACTATGAGCTATGCCTGATTTACCAGAGGTACTGGAGGGAACTCGATCGCATCGGTTTCATCGACAATCGGCGAATGGCATTCGATTGCCGCAGGGTGCTCTCGGCGCGCCAAACTGCAGAGCCGCTCCTGGGCATGATTGCAGTCGACGGTTTCGACAGATTCAATCACTTGCAGCTGCAGACAATGCATGAGATGGGAAAGCATAGCCGGGGGATGCAAATCTGCTTCGACTACAGCGATGAGCAATGCGATGAAATGCGGCGAGAATATTTGTGGAAGGACGACAGCTTTGAGGATCTGCGGAACACCTTCAGTCAAGCCAGGTTCGACTGGACTCATGCAAGCAGACCGCCCGGCTATTCTGAACAGAGCAGCGAAACGGTGCTGGATCGTATTGAAGCTTTTAAGGCTGTCGATCGGTTCTTCGAGATGGATGAAATTGCCCGGCGAGTCAAGAAAGCGATCGTCTTGGATGGCGTGCCCTCAGATGAAATTGCCGTGGTTGTGCCATCTTTGCGAGATTACAAAGGAGCTGTCGAGGCTGCCTTCGAGGATGCGGGTCTGCCCTGTTTCATTGACGAGCCCGTGCGCCTGCTCACTTTACCGATAGTGCAATTTGCTCGAGGGCTGATTGAGGCGTTTGCTGATCAGTTTACTCGCGCGGACATGGTCAAACTGATGGCGAGCCGATTCTTCAACGCTGGAAATTTCGGTTTCTCTAAAGACGATTTGTCAAAGCTGGACCAAGCAAGCCGGATGGAGAAAATCGTCTGCGGCACGGAGCAATGGTTGAGGCTTGGCGATAAGCTAAATTTGAGGACGGCGCTTGAGGCGTTGTTGCAGACTCTGACACCGCCGGCGGGGCACTGCGCTTTGACTGAATATATAGCCTGGTGTGAAGATTTGCTGGAAAAGTGTCTGACTCTGGATGACGAGCTCGAGTATCAAGAGCCGGTGCAGAGCTGGCTGGAGGAAACGGCTCTCCTTGAATTGCAGAACGTTTTCTCCAGCATAGTGAAAGAAGATGCCATCTTATATGGTGACAGAGGCGGCTTGCGCGTCGACTACAAAGCCTTTCTGAGCAAGCTCGAGCACGTTCTCGACAAAGCCAATTTCCGCGCTGCCCCTGCAGCACGAAATAGCGTCAGAATTTGCTCGGTCGATCTTGCTGATAACCGATTATTCGAGCAGATTTATATCGCCGGTCTGGTCGAGGGTGAAATGCCCCGCCGGCTCAGGGGGCGCGGCTTTGTGTCTGTTGATGAGGTCGGCCGCTGGGGCACCCTCGGGGTCGACATTCACAATCCTCGCATGCATCCGACTTTCGAATATGCCCTCTTCCGTTCGCTCTTGCAGCGAGCGCGCAGCAAAGTTGTTCTATCTCACCCGATGTGGGACATGAATGGAGAGGAGTTGTTGCCTTCCTTTTTCCTGAGCGGCGAGGGCGTCGTCCGGTCCGTTTCAGAAGTGGAAGCAAACGACCGAAGCAAACCGGCTGTTTCGCCGCGCAAATACATTATGGCCGCGCTCTGGTCCGGCAGCGATGCTTCCAGTATGCGATCCTCCCGACACGATCTCGACGATCTGATTCAGCGCCTTGCCGATCCGATCATTATGATGCGCAGCCGGGCTGAGGGGCGACTCGAGAGCCCGTTCAACGGCTGGTTGGTCGAATCTGTAAAAGCCGGCGCCTTGCAGATTTCCATGCCTGAGCGTTTCAGCGCTTCGCGAATTACCGAGTACGGCAAGTGTCCGTTCCGCTATTGGGCGTCGCATGTAATCGGCATCAAGCCTTTCGAGGAGCCGACCGTCAAGCTGGATGTGAGAGAGCTTGGCGAGACTTATCATCTGGTTCTGGAAAAGTTCTACGAGTCCGTCATCACGCAGCGGCTCAACTTGCTGCTTTGCGACATAACTAATATTGAGCGCTTGTTCGACGAGGCGATTGCGCATGGGCTCGAGTGGCTCGAGAAGAAGCGCGGCTCTGCAAAAGGCGAGTTCTGGGAGTACGAAAAGAAGGAGATAGTCTTCCGCCTCAAGCAGTTCCTCCAAAAGGAAATCGAGCGGGCGAGGAAGAGCAAAATTGATTTTGTGCCTTACCTGGTCGAGGCTCCTTTTGGCATGGAGGAGGGCGGGGCGCCACCGCTGGTGGTATCGGATGGCAAGCGAACCGTCAAGTTTAGAGGCAAGATAGATCGCATCGACCTGGCAGGTCCCTCAACGGCAAGAGTGATCGACTACAAGGCCAGTTCCGCTTCCATCCCAGCCAGAGAGGCGATTGCCGGACGCAACTTGCAGTTGCCGATCTATGCTCTGGCATTGGAGCGCTGCGTCATGCCCGGATCGAAGGTGGTCTCAGGCAGTTACCTCAGTTTCCAATCAGGTGGCAGCATCGGCAGTCTCGACTTTATCACTCAGAGCGAGAAGGAAAGCCGGAATTATGTGAACCCGAAGGACACCGAAAATATTATTCTGGATTATGTCGAGGCAATGGCTGCCGGTCGCTTTGCCGTGGCGCCGCGATCGCCTAAGGTTTGCAACAAGTGCGATCACATGAGAATTTGCCGGGTATCGGAATTGACGAGGACGAAGAGCGACGATGACTTCATTGACTGAACAGCAGCGACAGGCTGTTATGAGCGTTGATGAAAATGTTCTGGTCTCTGCCGGAGCCGGCTCCGGCAAAACGCATGTATTGGTCGAGCGTTATATTCAAATTCTTCGAAGCGATCCGTCCCTCACCATAGACGGTATCATCGCCGTGACATTCACACGCAAGGCAGCCGGTGAAATGCGGACCAGGTTGAAAACCCGATTTAAGCAATTGGCTGAGCAAGAAAGTCAGCCCGAGCGCTGGCGCAAATGTCTTGCCGATATCGATGCGGCTCGGATTGGCACGATACATTCGCTGTGCGAAAGCATCCTCAAAGCTTTTCCGGCCGAAGCTGGAGTCGATCCGCAATTTGAAGTAATCGACGAAGTTACACAAGCCGAGTTGTTGCAAGAAAGTGTAGAGACCACATTCCGAGAAGTGATTGGCGATGAGCTGCCGGAGATGCGGCTGCTGGCCGAGCAAGATATTGAGAAGGTTAAGCTGTGGCTGGCTTATATGCTCAAATCGGGCTTGCAAATTGAAGAGGCGCTGGCCAAAATTTCGCACCTGAGCAATGAAGAGCTCTGCTCGTTTATGAATCAGGTACGCCACCACATACAGTTGCGTGCCCTGAGAGATGCCGTCGAGCAAAGCGAGTGGCGACAAGCGCATGCCTATCTGGCGGAAACGATTGCCCGCGATAAGCTCGAGCAAATGCGCTCTGAGCTCGTGCAGGCGTCCCATTTTTTGATTGCATCATGCCGTCGCCTTGATCTCGGACCTGATGATTCCGCCGAGCTGTGGAGGCAGCTGGATGTTCTGGCAGGCGTGCAACTGCGTGCCGGTGGTCGAGATGATGAATCGAAGGCTGTTAAGGCGAGGATGAAGACGCTTCGCGAGATCGCCCAGGACTTGAAGGACGATCCCATCCTGCCGCCGACAATTAGTAAGGAAGATAGCGAAGCGTTTGCAAACGAAAGGCACCTGATATCGCTCTACGCGAGAGCCTCGGCCATTTATCGCGAGAAAAAACGGGCCGAGTTTGTCCTCGACTACAACGATTTGATCACGCTGGCGCACCAATCATTGCAGCAAAGCGATTCGGCTGCTCGCCGTCATTACAAAGAGTCGACGCGCGCCATACTAGTCGATGAGTTCCAGGACACGAACCGGATGCAGGCATCTTTGCTCAACTGTTTGATGGGTGAAAACGCAAGGTTGTTTTTGATCGGTGACGATAAGCAATCCATTTACAAATTCCAGGGTGCTGACGTTTCCACATTCAACGATTGGCGCAATCGACTCTCGGCCGACTCGCGCCATATCCTGGCGCATGACCGCGGACCGAGCTTGCACGGTCCCTCGAGAGTCACCAGCCTGACCATGTCGTTTCGCTCGCATCCAGCCATTGTCGAGTTCGTCAACTTCGTTTTCGCCGCTCTCTTGCCCGCCGATGGTGCCGATGTCTCGTACAGAGCCAGATTCGAAGCACTGCAAGCGGCACGAGACGAGTTACCCGGAAGCTCCGCCAGTGGAGCCGACGCACAGGTGATCGATCAGTCGGGCAACCTTTTTCTAAATGCCTCAGGAAGCGCTCAGTTCGGCGCACTGGCGGCGATACCGGGGGGCTCGCTGACAACCATGCCCGGCGCAGTCACACCTGGAGCGATTGCCGCCAGCAAGACTGGAACCACCCATGGTGGCAGCGACTTCAAGCAACTGACTATTTTTGATATGCGTCCTGGCGAAGCCGCTCAAGAATGCGATGAGATGCAGCGTATGCTGAAGAGCGTCGAGGAGCATTTGCAGGAGAAGAAAGGGCCGGATAGCGCCAATGTCGAGATCCTTATCTGTGATACGCGCGATGATGATAGCGACGGCGCAATGGAACAAAGCGACTTTTTTGAGGCGCTCGCCGTGGCGGAGTGGGTCGAGGGTCTGGTCGACAAAGGGGCGCCATTAGCCACCAGGGACGGTGCGGGTGTTCGCCCGGTGGAATATGGAGACGTTGCCGTTCTGGTTTCGAGAAACGACCAATTCAAGCCACTTGAAGCGGCTTTCTCGGAGAGAAACATTCCCTATGTCACATTCGCCGGCCGGGGCTTTCTCAATCGGCAGGAAATCATCGACATAGAGAATCTGCTCTGCTTCCTCGCTAACCAGGCCGATTCGCACGCCTTGCTCGGAGTACTGCGCTCGCCTATGTTCGCGCTCAGCGATGACGTTTTGCAGGAGATTTGCACTTCAGAACGCGGTGCAGGCGCAGTTGATCTCTGGCGAGCAATGCAGCATGCAGTCAAGAAAAAACAGGGCGGTTACGAACCGGTTCGCCAGGCAATCAATGTGCTCCGCCGCTTGATTGATGATGCCTCAAGGCTGAGCCTTAGCGCTCTTATTAAACACATAATTCAAAAAACAAACTATGACCTTGCTCTTATGAGCGTCAAGGGGGGCAAGCAGAGATCCAGAAATCTTTGGAAACTTTTGTCGCTTGCCAAAGAGCACGAGGAAATGACCTGCTCTGAGTTCGCGCGCCACCTGGCTCTGATGCGCGAATTCAAACTCAAACAAACTGATGCTCCGTTTGAGAGCCAGGATGCCGTCAAGATTATGACGGTGCATGCATCCAAAGGTTTGGAGTTTCCCGTCGTGGCTTTGCCGTGTCTATCGGGAAGACTTTTGTCTCAGCCTGGTCGGCTTATTTTTCACCGGGATTATGGTATTGCGCTTAATACCGCCCGTGGTGACAACGCCGAAGAGCCTGTATGGTTTCGCTATGCCAGGGCTCTGGATAAAGACATGGAGCTGGCTGAGAAAAAGAGGCTCCTTTACGTCGCCATGACCAGAGCCAGGGATTATCTAGGGCTGTTATTGTATAAAGATGCACGAGAAAGCCAGTCGTTTCGCAACTGGCTGGCCGATGTGCTGCACATCGATTTTTCCGGCGAGAGTGAGGATGAATGGCGGAGCCTCGCCGGCAGCGCAAGGCAGGGAGCCGGGTTTAAATTGCGGCGCCTGAATCGAGAGGCGATATCGGCATTCCGTTTGAAGCGCAATCAGAATGATGAGCAGTCTATAGAGCCCGCTTCAGAAATGATCGAGACAAGCAAGAGCGTCCTCATAGAGCCGATTTTGCCTGACCCTGTCTCTCCAGGCTCGAGCTGGAGAGGCTGGAGCCGAATTACACCCGGAGCCGGTGAAAGTGTAACTCTTGATGCCACCATACTTGGTACCTTTCTTCACTCAATCCTGGAAAACTTACCGCCTGATTTGAGCCGTCCGAACAGTCAGATGTTGGATGCTCTCGCTCAACAGCTCGGCAGTTGCGTGGTTCATCCCGAACGTTTCCGCCTGGTGATCGAGGAAGGCAACAAGCTGCTCGATATCTTCTATGGAAGCGAATTGTTTGAGCTGATGCGCGACGCCAGGGCAAGATTGCGCGAGATTCCTTATTGGATCAGGCGGGAAGATGCCTGGATCGATCGATCGGCGGAGGTATCGAGCGCGGCAAGCCGAGGCACTAGACGAGATCTGTTCGAGACAAAACGACCGGACTTGCTATTGCAAAGCCAGCAGGGCGAGTGGCTTGTCATCGATTATAAAACGGATAACCTGAAAGAGGATGAGGTGGCATCGCATGCCAGGCGTCACCTTGCCCAGTTGCAAGCGTATGCTTCCGATTTGCAATCTCTTACCTCTGTTCGCTTTGCGATTCGCCTGTACTTTGCTCGCCTGGGCAAACTGGTAAATCCGTATGCAGTTACATCAGAAGGCAGTGCCGAACACTGACGGCAAAAAGAGGAAAAGGCTCGCACTGGCGAGCCCTATCCCCGACTCGATTTTGTGTAGCCCGAGTGAGACCATTATCTCACAGCCGGGCTCAGGCGGGACTGCACCAAGCCTTTCTTGCAACTGTCTGTAAGAAACCCGGGCTTAGCGCTTCGGCTCCATGCCGAAAATGCTGATCTTGTTGCCCCAGGGATCGCTGAAGTCGGCGGACATCCCTGTGTGGTCGGGAGTGGAGCAAACTTCATGCGGGGCATGCTCGAATTTGATGCCTTTGGCCTTGAGCGCTTCATAAGCATCATGAATTTTCTCGACACCGAAAACGAGATAGGGCATTCCCTCACCTCGCTCTTTGGGAAGATTGTCGGCAGCGTGCAAGGCAACCGTCACTTGCCCGGCATCGAACTCGACCCAACCATCTTCTTTTGTCTTCAGCTTGAGACCGAGCTTTTCTTTGTAGAAGGGAACGGCTTCTTCCGT
>JAJPJO010000336.1 GCA_021324135.1 Pseudomonadota bacterium | reverse complement strand
ATGTTTTGCGAGCCGCGCAGATTGAAACCAAATTCGGCAAGCCGTTCTTCCAGAGGTTTTGAAGACTCATATGTGACGCTGAATGTTTTGCCGCCGTCCGGGCTCAGCACAAGAAGCGACTTGAGCATGTCATCAATCTCATCCGGACCGCACTGGAGCTCGACGGTTCCAGGTCCGTTGATCTTGCCCTGACGCTCGAAATAACCGATTCCATGCTTGTAGAGCGTCACCTTTTGAAGAGGAATCGTGGGGGTATTGCTCATTAAATTAATTCATTCCCTCCGCTTTCTATTCCGCTCATTATCCCACGCTGGCTCTCACAAAACCCGGCCTATTTCATTACATGGTCATGGAGAAGTCACGCATTCGCGCCTATCTTGAGGGTTGGCAGAGTGTTTGAGAAAGACGGCTATGGAGTCGACAGCTAAATCAATGCCTTGCCGAAGTCTCAATTCATTTGAGGCACTGCTCGACATTCCCAGGCGATACGAATATATCGCAGAGCTCGGCTCGGGCGGTATGGGCCGGGTCTTCAAGGTGCACGATCAGGTGCTCAATAAGACGGTTGCGATCAAGCTCTTGCACTGCAACCCGCTCAAGTTCGAAGAACATGCCGTGCGCTTTCAAAGAGAAGCGAAGGCAGCCGCTGCTCTCCACCATCAAAACATAGTCAGCGTTTACGACTTCGGTTTTTCAGAGTCGAATCGTCCCTACATGGTGCTCGAGTACGTCGAAGGCGAAACCTTGAAGGAGCTGATCGCCAGGCGGGGACCTCTGTCTGAAGAACAAGCGATTCCCATATTCGCCGACATTTGCAGAGCCATCGCCCACGCTCATAAAAGCGGGGTGATTCACCGCGATTTGAAGACATCAAATGTGCTCATTTCAAAGACAACAGCTGATACCGCATCTGGTGACAGAGGAACGGAAAGCGTGGCTAAGCTCTTCGACTTCGGCATTGCCCGGGTCAATGACCCAGGCAAGCCCATGCATCTTACTCGGCAAAATGCCGTGCTTGGCACACCACTGTACATGAGCCCCGAGCAGGCAAGTGGACTGGATGTCGATGCACGTTCGGACATCTATTCGCTGGGTTGCGTCATGTTTGAGGTACTGACTGGTCAGACACCGTTTGCATCCGATGATCAGGCCGCATTGATCGATATGCATATCCGCTCCGCACCACCTGCAGTATCACAGCTGGCGGATATCGAGCCGATGCTGGAATCGATTATCGGCAAGTGCTTGCAGAAGCGGAGCGCCGATCGTTATCAATCAGCCGATCAATTGCTGGCGGAGCTGGAGTCGATAGAGGCGGCTCCGGACAACCGGCCAATTGATTGGAGTCCTCCTCTTCCGGAGGCCGACAAACTTTTGCGCGATCTGTTCCAAAATGTCAGCCGAAGCGAGCGCTATTACGCGCGTGCGAGAAAAAGCACGCCCTCAGTCCTGATTCCCTGCGCCCTTCTCATTTTGTCGTGGGCAGGCCTGACGGCTTATCAGCAATACAACCTTCTCACAAATGATGAGAAGACGTATGCAAAGACGAAAATACGCCTCGATGCGACCGATTCGCAAGCGATAAAAAAGAATGCCATCACCCATTATATTGTCGAGGACACCTACGAAAAGATACTGGATCTGCGAAATGCCACGAGCGACAGCTTTGATGAGGGGACTATCGATGATGTCAAAGATGCTGGCGTAAGTCGGATCATACTTTCTCAAACGCATATGGATGATGGCTTCCTGTTGCATTTGAGCGGTATGTCATCGCTTCGAGCGCTCAATGTAGATGACACCAATGTCACCGCATATGGTATTGCCAGCCTGGCTGCTTTGCCGCACCTGGAGGATCTCGCCCTCGGAGCGACGAAGATCGACAGGGAATATCTAAAGGCGCTTGCCACGATCAAGAGTTTGAAGATAATCAGATTCTTCCACTGCGACAGGATTGATGGAGAAGGCTTGGCCGAACTGGCCCGGCTGCCGCAACTGCGCACAATTCAAATGAAAGATTGCCGCATAAGTTCCAATCTAAGCGCGCTCAGCAGTCCATCGCTGGTGGAGCTGAAGCTCTACTACTGCAGCTTCGAGCGCAATCAAGCCGCAGCTCATACAAAAGCCGGCCTGAAACACTTCGGCGCGATGCCGAACTTGCGGCAGTTGACTCTGGATGCTTGCGATATCAGCCGGTCGGAATTAATCGAGTTCAAAGCCGCCCATCGCCAGGTTCAAATCGAAGTCCTGCCCCCTGACGGGCCCCCGACCGGGCGCGACTTCTTGCAAGACTAAAGCAACAGGCTTAGATATTACAAGTTGCTAATTATCTTATGCTGAAAACTGAAAATCAGCGTTTCATCAAGGCCACTGATAATAAGCTGTGCAAGAATTATCTTTATAGTTGTGATCAGTTCATATAGGCCCCATGTATGGCCTCACGAAGGAGTGGATCTAAGCACATGAGTAACGAACCAGATCCAAGTAAGGAAACGAGTTTTGCCGAAACTGCCTTGCGATTGAGCGGCAAGAGCGAAGATGAAGCAAAACGCACGGGCGCAGTTGACTTAGCGGACGACCAGGTCGAAGCCTTATTCGCGCCGCAATATAAAACCGTTAACAGCCCGATTCACAAAGCTGTTTGGGAGCACACCGTCCCAATTGAGTTGTTTCACACGCCCAAGTTCGATCCGTTGACGATCTCGATTCCAGCCATGGATAAATCGCTGGAGACCTTGCGCAGAGTGCGTCGAGAAAAACGCCAGTACGATGAGCACGGCAAGATCTCCGAAAAGGTTTTGCAGGAATTATCCGCCAATGGTTATTGGGGGCTGTTGATTGACAAGAAGTACGGCGGTCAGGGCGTCTCTGTTCGAGCCTACATGACCTTCTTGAGCAAAGTTGCTACCATCGAGCCGACCGCCGCCGGACTGGCTTCGGTGCACGGCTGCATCGGCGCAGTCGATCCGGTGCGGAGCTTCGGCAATGAAAGACAAAAGGAAAAATTCTTGCCGCGCCTGGCCAGCGGCGAATGCTTATCGGGATTCGCGCTCACGGAGCCGAATGCCGGTTCCGATTTGACCGCCTTGCGAACCACTGCTGAGCTGCAGGGCGATCATTATGTGGTAAACGGCGAAAAATTGTTCATCACCAACGCCATCGAGGGACGAACCGTCGGTCTGGTTTGCCTGGTGGAAGGGAAGCCGGCGGCATTGATTGCCGAGCTGCCGAAAGAGCAGAATGAGAGCTTCCAGATCATCACTTACGGACTGCACGCGCTCAAGAGAGCCCACAACAATGGTTTGAAATTCAAGAATTTCAAAGTGCCGAAGGAAAATCTCTTGCACGTTCCGCGAGGGGACGGCTTGACCGTTGCCTATCACGGACTCAACATGGGACGTCTGGCACTGTGTGCTACCGCCTCTGGTGTTATGCGTTTAATGCTGGCCAACATGTTGCCGTGGGCGCGTTTCCGCGAAACTTACGGCAAAGCCATCGAAACGCGCGAGCTTGTAAAGCGCCGCATCGCCAGAGCAGCCGCTCTGATTGCCGGCGCCGATGCGCTTGTCGCGTGGGGTTCGTGGTTGCTCGACCAGGGATATCGCGGCGAGCTCGAGTGCATCATCGCCAAAATTTTCGGCAGCGAGGCCGAAAAGGAATGCGCGATCGAGCTGTTCATGAAAACGCACGGCGGACGTTCGTTCGTCTCCGGCCACCTCTTTGGAGACAACGTGCACGACTTCCTCGCCCCTTGCATATACGAAGGCGAAGGCGAGATGCTGGGCATGGCGTTTTTCAAATCATTGGCCAAAGCGCATGGGAGCAAATACTTCGAGCCTATTGGCATTGCTCTGCAAAAGCACGGCATCCGCAATTTCAATCCGATGAATCCGGCGCATGCCTGGGCGCTCAAAGGAGAGCTATTCAATTACAGCCTCTGGTATATCGGGCAGATGTTGTCGGCAAAGGACAGCCGCACGATCGAAGGCATGGATGAGCGATTGAACCGCCACGTCAACTTCGCTCTGGAAGAACTGCATCAATCGCCAAGCGAGCTGAGCGAGAACATGGTCAAACATCAGCTCAAGTTGCCCGATCGGCAGTGCCGAATTGCTGACATGTCCCAACGCGTTCAAGAAGCAATCATCATTCTCGTTACCTCATTGTGGGCACATTCTGAAAACGACAAAGTGATGATCGCTGCTGCTGACATTCTCTGTCAGGACCTGACGCGTAAGCTCACCGGTGAAAGACCATCCGACTCATACTTCAGGGCATGCTCGAAATTGGCCGACATGATCATCGAAGGCGAGTGGAAAGAGCTTGCCGAGATCGAGCGCGCCGATATCCTCATGCCATATGAGAAGGCAACCAGCAAAAAGGAGCCGGTTAAAGCCGGTGCTTGATCGTGCAGCTCGATCTTGAAGACCCGACGCAACGCACTAAGACCATACTCATCGCTGCCCTGGTGATAGTAGCACTGGTCGTAGTCTTGTTCTTCAAAATGAAGGCGATCGAGCGGCGCATTGAGCATAGAGCTCAAGTGAATAATATATTGAGGAGCACGACGCCGCTTGCTATGGCCGAGTCTAACGGCGACATGGCTGTCAAACGGCTGGATTTCATCAACGCCATAAATAATTACGAGCAGGCGATCAAGCTCGATCCTGGCAATAAAGGAATCAAGGCGAAGCTCGGCAAAGCCTACGGTGATTTCGCGGAAGCGTGCTGGTTGAGCGCCAATCTGAAGGGCTCGGCCTACTATTATGAGAAGGCAGTGCCCTTGCTCGAGGAGACTGCCAGTCCCTCAGAGTTGCTCGAATATCTGAAAGATTACGGGCATGTCTTACGCCAGCTTCCCGACGAACCGAAAGCGGTTTTGATCGAACGCAAAATCGACGAGCTCAAGCATGCTCATCCTGAGTTGAATAAATGAGACAGATAGAACACTAATCAATTCAACTGAAAGCACAATCAATTGAGCTCGACAAGCAGTGGCGTGTGATCGGACGGCTTCTCCGCCCGCCTTGGCTCTACATCGATCCAGGAGCGCGAGCATCGCTCGATCAATGGTTTTGTAATCCATATATGATCGATACGAAATCCCCACTTGCGGCGAAAGGCTAATAGACGGTAATCCCACCATGTGTATTGCCCGCCGTCTTGAACATGCATTCTAAAGGCATCAGTAAAGCCCCAGGCGGCGACATTGGCCAGAGCGCTTCTCTCCTGGTCGGTGACCAGCGTCCAACCTCTGGTCACTTCCGGATCGAAAACATCACGATCCTCAGGAGCGACGTTAAAATCGCCACAGATGAGCACGGGCATATCAGGACTTAAATTGCTATCTAAATATGAACGAAAGGCAGATAACCATGCGAGCTTGTATTGAAACTTATCCGAGCCAGGTTCGCCGCCGTTGGGCACATATGCGTTAATGATTTCTTTGCCATCGATTGTTGCTCTAATCAGTCGCGCTTGATTGGGATCGGGCGTCCCATCAAAGTTTCGCTGCACATTGGCAATGGGCAACCTCGAGAGGATAGCGACACCGTTGTAGGTCTTCTGCCCGAAGAAGGCGCATTCATAGCCGAGTTCGGCGAAAGCATCGCCGGGGAATTTGCTGTCCTCTACTTTCGTCTCTTGAATGCAGAGCACGTCGGGCTTGTGATCCATGAGCCAACGGATCACCTGCGGCAAGCGGACTTTGATTGAGTTGACGTTCCAGGTTGCGAGAATCATGAGAGTGCTAAGAGTTACCCTTGTGTAAGTGCTGAAAGCGATACATATAGTATCTCAATTCCAGAGGCGCCGGACGGCCTGATCTCAAGAATAAGATACAGAGCGGGCTTTGCGGCATATCCTGGAAGCCGTCGAGCGTGCGGCAGTCCACAGTTGACCGCAAAAGGCGCAGCCGGTCGCACCATATATGATACCGGTAAATTTCCGGAGCACAAACAGGTTCGGCACCTTTACTTTACCCCGGCCCAGTGATTCTACCTAAGGTAAGAACAGCGTGCTGTTGCGGATTTCGACCGGCGTATAGAAAACCGATAACGCTTGAGATACCTGAGATAGACGATTCCTCTATACACTGCAACCTACTACCGACCATCACTCTTTGTCGGCTCGATGGTGCCCACTGCTCATGAGGCTTCCCACGAGATCTTGCATAACAAGCGGGAAAAAGCGAGTTCGAAAACTCTCGCCGAATGACTGCGCTTCGATCCACATACGTACGATGAACGGTAGGAGCCGCTACCACACTTCACTTGATTTGCAACCATGTCCATATGTCAAATAAGACTACCTGGATGTATATTTTTGTCTTACTTAGAACCCGGCTTATGGTCCGACTCTTGCTGTTGTTGTCTTTCGAACAATCAAAAAAAGCTTTTATGTCATTCCAACATAAATTGACTAATTATGCCCCTTTTGGACCTTTACGATATCGAAATTGATGTGTAAAGTGATATGCCATTGAAGGTGGTTGATCGATCCCTCACCACCGAAGTTGCGGTTACTGTTTCTTAAGAACCGTGAAAAAGTTATGGGCCGAGTGGCGAGAACGTTATTCGGCGCAATAGATCCCCATGTCCGTTTAGTGAGGTGTGCCTATGCCCAAGAAAGTCCTGATTGCGCTGCCGCCAGCGATGCTGGAGCAGGTTGATTTCATAGCCAAGTGCGAGCATCGAACTCGCTCCGATTTGATCAGAGAAGCGCTCAGACGTTATCTAGATAACTTCAGACGCACACAAGGCGCGCAACTGTCGGTCTCAACAATGGAAGTATCTGAAAAGCCTTTGACGCCCTCCCTGTCATGATCAAAATTGATCCTCGGTCCCTCGGTCCTTTGAACTTGCGAACCAAATGAGACTAAGTCAATAGGCAAAAAGTTTTTCCCTCTCTCCTCCTCCATCGGCAAAGACGAATCCACAACTGCAATCGTCACTGGCGAGCCGACAAAAAAAGAGAACGACTGAACAAGCGAAAATCCGCTTCTTGAAAAACAGGAAGCGGATTTTCGCATTTCATAATGAAATTGCGCCACAATAGTGAAGTTCACCAGTGGGGAAAAAATGCCGCAGCCGGGTCTGGAAAAACTGCTTCTTTGCCTCAAAAAGCTGCTCGCCTCAGGGGCGCTCATAGAGGACATCTTGATAGCTCTGGAGAGCAAGAGAGAAACGCTGGAGGAGAAAATCATCAAGCGCACCCTCAATCAGATCGCCGGCACAATCGGTGCGCTGGTGCGCGAGCTGCACTTGCGGCTGTCCGAGAGAACTTTCGATATTGATTCAATTTTAAGCATTAAGTTGGGCAAAGGTGAGCCCCGGGTAACAATATCGACTTCAACCGGAAAGCTCATGCCGACTGGATCTGGCGCGTCCGATCGCAGCAGGGAGGGCGACTCGGGCCCAACCTCACAGCTTTGGATAGAGGCGGCCGCTGATCTGGCCGAGCAGATCGAGCATAAGGTCGCGGAACTGAAGAAGATGATCGATTACGATTTGAATTTCCTGGAGCAGTACTACGAGCATGAATTCTGCGCCAGTCTTTTGAACGAGCACAAATTCGCAGAGCGACTGCAATTGCTCATTCACACTTTGCCTGATAATTCAAGCACGCTTTCCAGTCAATCGTAGGCGCCGATTCTGCGCAAAGCTTTCTCGGCTTTGCCTCGCAATTGCGGATCGCCTTGAGAAGCCGCTTCTTGCAAACTACTGATCACGGACGGATCTTTCATCTTCAACTTCTTGCACAACTTGCCGCAGGCCCTGGCGGCCGTCCGCTGCACATCGGCATCCCCATCCTTGAGACGCTTCACCACTTCGACAACCATATCCTTGCTCGGCTCGGTAAATCGCTCGAGTAAATGCAATGCTTCGACGCGCACAAATGAATCTTCATTGTCGAGCAGACCAAGAACGGCGTTCTTATAATTCTTCGCCAATCCCGGCTTCTCTTGAAACCATCTCAGTGCCGCCAATTTGACATAGACGTTTGGATGACCGAGCGCCTGAGCAAAAACTTTCGTCGGAGCCTTGGTGATCGACTCAGGCAAGCCCAACTTCAGAGCACGCGGCTCGAAGCCGGGATAATCGTGTTGCACGATCATGTCTTCAACGACTGCCGCTAATTTTTCTACATTCATAATCAAAAAATAGCAATTTAAATGGTTTGATGCATCTCTGATTTTATTGCATCACTGCTGCATTTGTTGCTGCATCTGTCTCATTAGTTCATTCAGATCGCCGCCGCCCGGCATCTGCATAGGAAAACCGGTAGGCATCTGACCGCCGCCGGGCATTTGCATCGGAAAACCGCTCGGCAAGCCACCCGGCATCGAATAGCCGCCATGCGGAACGGTTACCGAACCGTTGCTCCTGCCGTTGCCGCCCATCATTCCCTGCATGTTTTGCAAGTTCATCATCTGACCCATCATTTGCTGCATGTTGGCGTACGGATTGGTTTGCATCATATGACCCTTATCCACCGTTCCATACATGATCAGCTTGCTGAGATACTTTCCGGTGCCGGTATATTTGACCGAGGCTGCCAGAACATAAAATTTCGAATCGCTCAAGCGTTTGAAGCGCAAAACGCTCTCATCATAGCCGCTCACTGTCTTGCCGGTCGTCGCCACTCGGCTGACGCTCTTGGTGACGATTTGCTCCTCGAGCACGCCCGGTCCGAGTTCGCGAATCACATTCTTCACCACCTGGCTTCTGAACTGGTTCCCGGAAACTCCGGTTTCCATGCTGCTGGTCGTCACGTTGCCGAAGTGCAGCATGACAATAGGCGCTTCCATATTGCCCATCATCTGGTTGAATGCACCTGCAAACGGTCCCATCTGACTTTGCATGCCGCCGGAGCCTTGCATCATCTTCGAGAAGCTGTACGAGTCCTTCATAGGAATGGAGAGGAGGACATTGGCGGGCTCGAGGGCAATTTTGCCGGTGCGGTCGCGGTAGAACTGGAAGTTGACCGCACCGCTGCGCCCACGCTTGAGAATGACGGCCGATTGCTCAGCCTCGGCTTTGTCGACGCTCAAATAGGTGGGGCTGTAGTTGTAACTCCACACGGCGAGCTGCCCGCCCCACACGCCCAGAAAATCGGTGGGAAACGTTTTGGCAATCGATCCGGAATACGTCTCCAACTCCTGCTTGCTGAGATTGCCGCGCAAATCGAGTTTGGCCGTTTGCATTTGCAGAGAGGGCAATTTGACATCGCCCTCGGCCGATAGTTGCTCGATGCGACCAAATAACTTCGTCGCTCCTTTGCCTTCCTTGGGCATCGGCAGGCCGCCCTGCCCGGCTACGACATCGACCGGCTTGCTCGGATGCTCGATTCTGACTTCCCGAGAAGCAGGCAGCGAGCTCGCCTGGGCGTGAGCCAGCGGGTGCTGGGGATCGACAGCACCGCTTGTGCCGACTTTATAAGCGCTGCTCCCCTCAGGAGCGGCTCCGCCCTGATTCAGGTTGCCGGCACCAGGGCTGGTGCTGCCCGAGGCCGTGCTCGAGCCGGGTACGACATTGCCTGTGCTCGCGCTTCCCGCCGAGCCAGGGCTGGCAGCGCCTGGCTGCTTGATGAGATCTTGCGAGTTGTTTTTGTTTAGAATATCCTGGTCGAGCTTCTTTTCGATCTGAGCATCGACGGATGAAACCGTATCGCTGGCGGAGCGGCTGTCTGCCTCAGGGGATGATGTTGCGCCGGCCTGTGGAGGAGCTTTATCGCTCGCGGAGGATTCAGATGTCTTCTTTGCTTCTGTGCTCGGCGAGTCATTCGAGAATGCCGGATAAGCAAGAACCGGAAGACCTTGCCCGGCGGCGATCAATGCCGACATCAGCAATGAAATTGCCAATCGAGGGTTACCTTTGGATCCGGAGGCTCGGGTCGATGTGACCGATTTGATTATACTCATGCCTCTCCTCCAGTTGGGAACGATACCATATGTGGTGCCGTATCCTGCCTTCGCTAATCTTTTGCGGGCCTTGAAAGCTCAATTCTTTTTGCCCGTTTACACCCTTCTTATAACTGAGCCTATTCTTAGATAAGCTCGGATTCGCTCGTTGAGGTTCGATTATAAACAAAGTGATCATAGTGATGGGCGTGTCAGGCTCCGGTAAATCAACGGTCGGACGAATTCTAGCCGATCGATTGCACTGCCCCTTCTTCGATGCCGACGACTACCATCCTGAGGCGAACAAAAAAAAGATGCACGCCGGTCACCCTCTTACAGATGAAGATCGAGCGCCCTGGCTCGAGCGGCTGAGAGAATTGATTGATGCAGCCGGCCGCAAATCCGAGCCCATGGTTCTGGCCTGCTCTTGCTTGAAAGAATCGTACCGTCAAGCGCTTGTAGATCAGCGCTCGGACGTTTCATTCATATTTTTAAAAGCTGATTTCCAAACCATCTCGCAGCGCCTGGCGGCGCGGCAGCATGCCTTCATGAATCCCGGCTTGCTGCAAAGCCAGTTCGAAACGCTCGAGGCACCGCAAGAAGCCGTCGTGATCGACGCGACTCAGCCGCCCGATCAGATCGTGCATGAGATCCTCAAAAGGATAAGCTGAACTTACTTGGTGGCTACTTTGCCTTTGGCGTGGGCGTAGTTGCGCACGTAGATGTTAGTGCCGACCGGGCTGAGGTGGACGCCCGAGGCGCCGCTTGGTTGAATCTGACTCATGAGACCGGTGGTTACGGCGGCGGCATCATCAGGACTGTAAGTTGCCGCCTTTTTCTTGGCATTGTTGATAACGCTCTGGGCGCGCTCATCGGCGGCACTGAGAACCGACTCGGCAACGCCGACAGGCAATACAGGCTCACGTCTGTTCATGAAGGGATTCATCCACCACCAGTACGAATTCATCTTCATGTTCTCGACTTCAGCTTTGGCATTCTCGCGAATGTTCTTAGCTTTCTGTTCGGCCTCGGCAACCATCCTGCGCTTGTCCTGCTCGATTTGCATCTGCTGCTTAACGGCCATTTCGTTGCCTTGCAGTGATAGAGCGGTTTGCAAATCGCTCGGTCCGACTGTCTCGGTATCGACGCTTCTGGCACGTTTACCGGCAATGAAGGTAAGAGCCGACTGACAGTTTGCCTTTGTTCTTGCATCCGGAAATAGATCGAGGCACATCTCGTATTCGGT
>JAJPJO010000055.1 GCA_021324135.1 Pseudomonadota bacterium | reverse complement strand
GGGCACCGGTACACCATCAGAGGTGATATTCTCCGCCGCGGACTGATCCGAGGCGCTGCCGGGATGCTCAACGGCTGTTGGTTCCGCTTCGTGCTCGACGCTTACCGCTTCGGCATGCTCGCCGCTAACTTCTTCCTCGTGCTCGGCACTGACTTCTTCCTGGTGCTCGGCACTAACTTCATCTGTATGCTCGGCGCTTACTTCCTCTTGGTCCTCAATGCCGATTTCTTGTTCGTGCTCGTCGCTTGATTCCTCTTCATGGGCGCCGCCAAACTGGTCCTCAGATGCACTTTCGTACTCATAGCCTGCCGCTTCATCGAACTGCTCGCCATACGACTCATGCTCCGCTTCGGAGTACTCGGTATCGCCGGACTCTTGCTCGTATTCAACTTCGGCTTGCTCGTCCTGCTCGCCATTGTCGTAATTGGCTTCGACTTCTTCGAAGTTCACAACCTCGTCGCCAAGCTCGATCTCGTCACCAACTCCCTCAGCTTGCTCGTGGACTGCGCTGCCCCGGTATTCGTCCTGGAAATCAGCCTCCGACAAAAGGTACGGCACGTGCTCGTCAGGAGCAGGTTCTGGTGGCTGAAAAGCCCTGGGGTCGTGCACCGGATGCCCGAGAACGCTGCCGTAGGGACCGCTATGATAACGGGGGTTGCCGGAGGGAGTGCCGCCGTTTTGATGGCCGCCATTGGCGGCTCCGGGTTTGATCAAATCCTCCGTTTCCGGGCGCCGCACCAGATCGGCTTGCGGAGCCGCACCATATCCGGTTCCGTTGAACGGTACGCTTCCCGGCGGCGTCGCTTGATAGCCGGGCGGGGGCAGAGGAGGCATCTGCATGCCTGGGTACATTCCGGCATTCATGCTGGGCGGCACATGAGGCAATCCAGGTTGACCCGGAATATTGCCTGGCATGCCCGGCTGAGCCATACCCGGACCGATCATGCCGGGACCCGGAGGAATCATACCTTGTGGGTTCATTCCAGGCGGAAGCATTCCCTGTGGCGGCATGGCCGGCGGTACCATACCGGGCGGCATTACATGAGGCGGCATGCCCTGCGGCATTGCCTGTGGTGGCATGCCCTGCGGCGGCATCGCTTGCGGCGGCATCGCTTGCGGCGGCATACCCTGGGGTGGCACCGAGTGCGGTGGCATAGCTTGCGGTGGCACGCCCACTTGTCCTGGATAAATCCCGGACTGAACGCCGAAGACTCCTGAATTCGGCATTGCCTGTGGTGGCACCTGCTGATGGGGAGGCATAGCCGGGCCTGGCGGATACCCTTGCGGCGGATAACCGGCCCTCTCGATGCGGCTGTCGTACATTGATTGCGGCTGACCGACGCCGTTATCGAGATTACGCTTGCCCGCAAGTTTCTGCGTTCCGGGAAGCGTATTCCACTTCTCCTCTTCCTTGGGCGGCTCCGCTGCAGCCTTCAGCTGATCTTTAGTGCTGGACATGAATTGCCGCCAATCACCCATCTTGCCGGCTTGCGACGATGTCGAGATTGCTTTCCACCCTCCGGATTGTCCTTTTTCGCCGCCGGGTTGTTGTTGGCTGGCCTGCTGTTGCATCTGCATTTCTTGCAAGGCGCGCATTTGCTGCATTTGCAGCTCCTGTTGAAACGGAGCATCGAGCGGATCCACCTCAACTTGAGCCTGTTGAAACTGAGCCTCAGTTTGAAAAACGTCTGAAACCATTCTGGCGAGCGGACTGTCGCCTGGTTTTAAGAGCTCGTGAATGTCGCCGGGATTTCTTATCGATGCGTCCTGCACTCCAGAAGCGCCAGGAGAGCCGTTCATTCCTGATGAGCTGCTCGTGCCGGAGGTGCTCATTCCGAAGGATGTGCTCATTGCGCTTGATGTGCCCATCACTCCAGATGCGCCCATTGCCCCGGATGTGCCCATCACCCCAGATGCGCCCATTGCCCCGGATGTGCCCATCGCCCCGGATGTGCCCATCGCCCCTGATGTGCTCATAAATCCTGATGGGCTCATCAATCCGGAAGGAGTCTGGCTTGCAGCATTGAAAGAGAAAGATTGGCGCAACCTATCCATCTCTGATTCCGACTCGGCAACCACCTGCGAGGTGATGCCGTGAATAAAACGATCCGCGAAACTCTCCCGGGGAAGGTCATCGCCGGCTCCCAGAAGGTCAATGTCATTGGGATCGGCATAGTTTCCCGACAAGCTGCCCATAGATGTCGACTGCACGAACGACTGCGTGGGAGGCGGCGGCTCAGGCACAATGCCGATGTCTTCGAGGCTGAATTTCTCGTTTATGTCCGCCTCTTCATTGGCAAAGCGAATCAGTCCATCCAGTAAGGCTCGATAGACTGATGGAAACAAGTCCGGGTCGATGTCTTGGCCGTTGATGAACCAGCGCACGGACATGCCATCGCCGCGTGCGATGATTTCACAGTATGTTCCAAACTGCGAGGGGTTCATGCCGAAGCTCAAAAGCTTGTCGCTCGGCAAGATGTAGGTTTCGATGCTCTTGCTCGTTCCTCTGGCGACCAGAGTCCAATAGCGCGTCGATATGCGTCCGGAGAAAACTTGTGCACTTGTTTTGACACCGTCATGCCAGGATGAGGCTTCCTCGGTAGCAAAGCTGGGGCGAATCCAGCTGAGCTCCAGATCCGATCCGCCTGTCACCCGGTTGAATTCATAGGCCGTGTTTTGAAAGTTATCGAACATGCGGTCAACAACCTTCACGACCGCTTGCATAACCGACTGTTCTTTCTCGCGCTCACCGGCTTCAAATGCCGCCTTGCCCGTGGGTATTTTGGCCAGCAAATTGTGAGAGTCGCGCGGATTTTTCTTGTAATTGTTCAGAACTTGTTTTTTCCAAACACCGCTTATCGGATCATCGAGGTGCTGAGTCACCTGATTCGGGATTTGAGTGGGGATGGACTCGGCGCTTACCTCCTCGTTTTCATCTTCTTCCGACACAGGGCTGCCGTCTGGTCTCAAAGCTTTAAGCTTGAGCTTAGACCGGCCGGCTTTACCCTTCTTGCGTTTCGGCCACATGAGACTCCATTCCTCCGTCTTTAAACAGAGCGACATTAGAGGATGTACCCTTATAGATATGAGCTAAAACCTTATGCAGACCTAAGCTTGCGCAATTAACCACCAGCCCCGTGCTGTCTTTTAGCGACGCGCCCGAATAGCTGAGCCTCTTCTAAATTCTTGACCTCTGGAAACTTATAAGCCAAAAACCGGTACTATTAATGTGTCATCCCTTCTTGCAACATATCAGCTTGAGCCGCCTAGAAAGCGCGTTCAGCGCATTTGAGAGACCATGGAGACAAACGTAATCACAGTAAAGGGTGCTCGGCAGCACAATCTTAAGAACATCAACCTGAAGATTCCCCGCGATCGGCTGGTTGTAATTACCGGGGTGAGCGGTTCCGGCAAGTCTTCTCTGGCATTTGACACGATATTCGCCGAGGGTCAAAGGCGCTATGTCGAGTCGCTCTCGGCTTATGCAAGACAATTCCTGGGACAACTCGATAAGCCTGATGTAGACGCCATCGAAGGCTTGTCACCGGCCATATCGATCGATCAGAAGGCCACCAGCCATAACCCGCGCTCGACGGTTGGTACGGTTACGGAAATTTATGACTACTTGCGATTGCTTTATGCCCGAACAGGAACACCACACTGTCCCAATTGCAAGCGATTGATCAATCCGCAGACAATCGATCAGATCGTCGACCAGATTCTCAGTCTCAAAGAAGGAACGAAATTGCAGATTCTCGCTCCTCTGGTGGCAGGACGAAAAGGTGAGTACCACACACTCTTTGCCGACCTGCGCAAAGAAGGTTTTGCCAGAGTGAGAGTTGATGGCCGAGTGCATCATCTCGATGATGACATTGAGATGGACAAAAACAAAAAACATGATATCGAGCTGGTGGTCGATCGCCTCGTCATCAAGGCGGGCATTCAATCGCGGCTCTCCGACAGCATTTCAATTGGGCTGAAGTGGGGTAAGTCAAACGTCCTTGTCGACTTGCTTTCGAGCGACAAGCCTGATGAAGAGAATGAGGATCAAACCGCCTCCGGCGCCACCAAAGGTGGTGGCGAGCTCTTGTTCTCCGAAAACTTCGCTTGCGCCAACTGCAACATCAGCTTTGCTGAAATCTCTCCACGTATCTTCAGCTTCAACAGCCCTTATGGAGCCTGTCCCGAGTGTGACGGATTAGGTTCCTTGTTCGAAGTCGATCCCGGTCTGGTTGTTCCCGATCCGAGCAAGTCATTGAACGAGGGCGCCATTTATCCCTGGTCGAAAACCGGCAATCCATACTACGAGCAGTTGCTGTCCTCGGTGGCAAAGCACTACAAATTCAAAATGGATACGCCCTTTAAAGACCTGAGCGTGGCGCAACGCAACGTCATCCTTTTTGGTTCTGGAGAAGAGCGAATCAAGCTTGGATACACATCTTTCGACGGCAGCGAGTTTTCGCATTACAAGAAAGTGTTCGAAGGGGTCATACCAAATCTGACGCGCCGCCATGAAGAATCCGGCTCGGATCGAGTGCGCCAGGAGATCGAAAGCTACATGACGCAAATGCCTTGCACCAAATGCGATGGCACGAGGCTGAAACGCGAGAGCCTGGCGGTTACCGTGGGAGATCTCTCGATCTCCGATGTCTGCCGGCTTTCAATTATCAAGTGCGCCGATTTCTTCGAAGGCTTGCCGGATCGGTTCAGCGAACGCCAGAGGAAAATCGCTCATCAAGTGCTGATTGAAATCAAGTCGCGGCTCAAGTTCCTCTCCGATGTCGGTCTCGGTTATCTCACGCTCGAGCGGCAGGCGGGAACATTATCCGGCGGCGAAGCGCAACGCATACGCCTGGCGACTCAGATCGGATCAGGATTGTCCGGCGTTTTATACGTGCTCGACGAGCCTTCGATCGGATTGCACCAGCGCGACAACAACCGCCTGATCAATACGTTGAAACGCTTACGCGATCTGGGCAACACACTGCTGGTAGTCGAGCACGATGAAGATACCATCAGGGCTGCCGACTGGATCATTGATATCGGCCCTGGTGCCGGTCTGCACGGCGGCGAAGTGGTGGCACAAGGCACCATAGACGATATCACTTCCAGCTTCGAGTCATCGACCGGCTCATATCTGTCGGGGCGCAAGAAAATCGAAGTCCCGGCTACCAGGCGGGTCGGCAACGGGCGTTCCTTGAAAGTCGTGGGCGCCTGTCTCAACAATTTGAAAAACATCACCGTTCAAATCCCACTGAATAAATTCGTCGCTGTCACCGGGGTCAGTGGCTCAGGTAAATCGACTTTGGTGAATGATCTGCTCTATCAATACTTGCGGAACAGCGTCTATGGAACCGTTCCCGCGCCGAAGGGATTGAAAAAGGTGGAAGGCGGTGAATTCATCGATAAGGTCATTGACATAGATCAATCACCAATCGGCAGAACACCTCGCTCGAACCCGGCTACCTACACCGGTCTCTTCGATGCCATTCGCGAAATCTACTCGATGACTACCGAGGCGAAAGCGCGCGGCTATGCCCCAGGACGTTTTTCCTTCAACGTGAAAGGCGGGCGCTGTGAGGCTTGCCGCGGAGAAGGCATGAATGAGATTGAAATGAATTTTCTGCCCTCGGTTTTCGTGACCTGCGACGTCTGCAAAGGAGCACGTTACAATCGAGAAACGCTCGATGTCAAATTCAAAGGCAAATCGATTGCTGATGTTCTCGAGATGACCGTCGAGGAAGCATTGCAATTCTTCAGCAATATTCCAAAGGCACAGACAAAGCTGGAAACGCTTATGGAAGTCGGTCTCGATTACATCAAATTGGGTCAGCCGGCCACGACGCTATCTGGTGGCGAAGCACAACGTGTAAAACTGGCCGAGCAGCTATCGAAGCGCTCCACAGGCAGAACTATCTATATCCTTGATGAGCCGACAACCGGTCTATCATTTGCCGACGTGGACAAACTATTGCACGTTCTCAACCGCCTGGTCGATACGGGCAACACGGTTTTGATCATCGAGCACAATCTCGATGTGATCAAGCAAGCCGACTGGATAATCGATCTCGGTCCGGAGGGCGGCGAGGAAGGCGGCTATGTTGTGGCAGCAGGCTCGCCTGAAGATATTGCCGCCAATGAGCGCTCGGCCACCGGAGCATTTCTGGCCAAATATGTCGGGCCGGATTTGTGCACGGCCGGAGTAGCATCGGCATCCTGTATCATATCGACAGCAATGGACTCGAATGCTTCCTGATCAGAGGTGATTGCCTTTGTCTCCCGATTCACACGTGCATGCAGGAGAGAATAACCGGGCCAGGACAGCCGAGGCCGGTCCCTCCGCTCATGATTTGATTGCTCCAGATCCGGTATTCGAGAGCCTGCGCAAACGCGGTCATCGCATAACCGCGCAGCGCGAGCTCATTCTGCAAATTTTTCGCGAACTTCCTCACGGGCAGCACCTCTCTGCTGAGGATTTACACAGCAAATTGCTCGCCCTTGGATCGAGTGTCAGCCTGGCGACGGCCTACAGAACCTTGAAGCTCCTCACCTCAATGGGTTTGTTGCGCGAACTTGATTTCGCTGAGGGACATAAACACTACGAGCTCAAGCAAGATGATTTGCCGCATCAGCATATAATTTGCACGCGTTGCAATAGCACCCTCGAATTCGAAGATCATTTCCTCGAGGAAGCCGGACAGAAGATTGGTGCGCGCTACAACTTCGCCGTTGTCGACGCGCAGTTTAAGATATTCGGGCTCTGCCCGGAGTGTCGCAAAGGGGCAGCGTTTAAAAAACACGACCATCAGAATTGAATGACGAGATGGCAGCGATGGTGGCAGAGACGGCAATGACAAAAGAAGCACGACAACTGACTCTGGCAGAGGCTAAGGATGGCGACTGGCTCATAGTCACCGGTACAGCCGATGAGTCAGTGAAGTGGCAGGCATTGCGTTTCGGAATTGGCCAGGGCTCCTTAATTCAAGTTCAAAAGAATATTCGCAAAGGACCGGTTATTATCAGCAAGAAGCATGTTGAAATAGCGATAGGCCGCGAATTGGCTGCCTGCGTCTGCGTTGTCCCGGCTCCTGAGCCTGATAATGGTAATGGTAATTCACGGGGTTCACACCAATGACAAGCGGTCGAACGCCCCTGACGTGCTCTAATTGCCACTTGCCGTTAAGCCTTTCCTCGAAGGCGCAGCCCACGATAAGATGCCCGCGCTGCAACACCTGGATGGATCTTGACCCGGCCTGTTTGGGCAGCTGCATGAGCTGCCATAAGGCCCATCAAGCTGATCCAGCCCCGTGCACCGAGGAGAAATCGACTCACGTGACAATTACTACAACTAATTCACCCGGTGTAAGTAATAATTATTGTCCAAATGTGGTACAGACAAAGCGGTGGGCTAATGTTGGTCCAGTTGGATTGCTTAAGCGGGCCTGGAAAGTTCTTACCAACGGGCTTTTCTAGTAAGATAAGCTATGAGGGCTTTTTATCACCTTGTGTAACTCGCTTGCAAATCGAATCACCAACGTCGGCTCCTCCGATGGTCTTCGGTCCCTGGTAGAGATCTAGTTGATGGCAAAGGAACCCCCCAAACCGCGGGGTCTCAATCCCTGGAAAATTCAGGGCTACAAGCCCGGTCAGAACGTTATCTGCAAGATAATGAAATCTGAGCCGGGTGGTTATGCTGTCATTATTCCAAAAGACAACCTTCCGGGCTATTTGCCGACCGATGTTCGCCATAATCCGGGTGAGGAAGTTCTGGTCACCTATGTTTGTGTAGATAAGAACCGCATGCTCCTGGCCGAGCGTTATGGAAAAACGTCCACACCCAAGACCGTCAAGCAACCACAGGTCGATTGGACGCAGTACCTTGAGGAAGCCAACGATTACGCCAGCAGCGCCGCCCATGAGGCGATGAGCGATTCGGGTTATCAGGGCCAGTACAACAGCGGTCCGCAACCCTCTCCATTTGCGCCGCCTCCAAGCCAGTCTTTTGATTATCAATCACAACAGTTTCCACCCCAGGACGACGGTCAGAATCAGTTCATGACCGGCCCCTTGCCTTCGCAGATGCCGAACAATCAATACATGACCGGTCCTCTACCCTCGCAGCCGCAATACAATCAATACGCGACCGGGCCGCTGCCGCAGCAGCAGACCAACGTGCCACCACACCTTCAACAGCAGTACCAGAACCAATACCAGCAACAGCAGCAATACCCAGCCAATCAGCAATATCCACCCGCCCAGCAGTTTCCGCCACACCAGCAGCAATACGCCCAGCCGCACCAGCAACAGCAACAACAACAACAACAACAGCAACAGCAACAGTATCCGCCCGCGCAGCAATATCCGCCTGCCCAGCAGTACCAGCAATATCAGAGTCAGCAGATTCCGGCTCAAGAGCAACTGATGCCGACTGACAGCGCCTGGGCTCCGCCACAGCATCAACAACAGAGTTTGCCCGACCAGTATCTGAGCGGCGCCCAACCACAGCAGCGCTATGCCGAGGGCGTCCCGACCATGCGCATCCGATTGCAGCGCGCCATCGACTTGATCATGCCGCCAATCGAGCAGGACAGTCTCAAGTCGCTGAGAATAGGCGATTATGACGTCGAGTGGCTGATCACCGATCTCGAAGGCGGCATGCGCACGGGCTGTGTCAAAGCCGCTTGTGAAAGCAGACTCTCTCGGGCCGCCATGCTCCTCTACAAAGGTCGCGCCGTCGGCTGCATCTATGGCTGCAAATCCGATCCGACGACCAAGCCTACAGAAGAGTCGTTGCAGCTAATGCTGGCTGATCTGGAATCGCCTGATACCATGGTGACGCTTTACGATTTGCCCGAGGAGATTACCCTGGCGATGTCATCGCTCTTCCTGGGCTATCCGGTTGACCGCAGCGATGATTACAACGCCCGCGACTACCTCGACTACATCTGCAGTTGGTTGGGTGAGAAAAACGGCACAGCCACCCTGGCCATATCCTTGAGCGAGGGCAGGGGCACTTGCCTTGGTTACATTTACAAGGGCGTCTTCTCCGGCGCCTTCTACGTTGAAGATCAAGTCTACAGAGCCGAAAAGCAATTCGTCGACCAGTTATTGGGCAACGATCCGCAAGCCGGATTGGAAGTAAGCATTCTGCCGCCCGAGATGCATACAAGCGCGGTGCGCTTCGGATTCAGCCTCTCGATGGCGCGCACACGCAAAATGGAATAATTGTAATGCCATCACCTGTGGAGCCAGAGGCTGACCTTTGACCCCACAGTTGTCTTGCTGCGCTCTACTCTTGATCTTCGCGCTCCTGGGTGCCTGTCTCGCTTTCGCTCTCAGCAGCATGGCTGTAGCTCTCGCGGGAGAAGACACCGATCTTGAGTTGATCGTAGGCGGCCGGGCTGCCATTTTCTTGCTCCGCACCACCCTTGGTGTCGTCAACCGCGCCTGTCTCGCCATGAACGAGATCCACTTCAGGCGAGCCGTAAGCGGCATTGTTCGTCTGGCTTTCCTGCTCGTGCGCGATCGGGGCGTCGCTTTCCTGGCTGGCGTTTACATCCAGGTCTTCCGATTGCGAATCGTCCAGGTCGAAGAACATGCCCTCATGTTGCGCTCCTGATACGGCGCTATCCGATTCGCGGCTGTAGCTGGAGGCCGAGTAGTGGCTGGGCGCTTGTTGCTCGGAAGCCTGAGCGTTGTGGGCACTCTGGCTGGCATCAGTCGGTTGATGGGAAGCGTGGTGCTCGCCGGCGTCGAACTGATGGGCCGTGAATGACTGATGGTGCTGTCCCTCGCCTTCGGCGTCGGAATACTCAGCCTTATAAAGCGGATTGGAGAATGACTCGGAATCCGGTTTGGTCTTCAGTGTGAAAACACCGGTTACCGGTCCTTCTACCGCTTCATAAGGGCTTTTCGAGACAGTGTGCTCCTGTGCCTCCCAGCTCTCTTCAGGCTCCTGCGATTCCGATTCGTCATCTTCCTCGTCGTCCTGATCGATCACTTGCGCCTCCAGCGAAATCACAGGCTGTGGTTGGCTCTCTCTGCGAGCATCGCCTCGGCCGATTTCCTGATAAAGCTCTTCTACGGCGGTTATGTTCTTGTCGAGTTCTTGCGCGAGTGCCGGCTCGTCCTCATCCTCGTCCTCGAGCAAACTTTCCTCGTACAGAGTCGTCTTCGGAGCAATTGTTTCACCGGGCAAGTCGACGGTCAGGTCTTGCTCGACGCCGCTTTCTTCATCGTCGTCAAAATCCGGCTCCTCGACACGATGACGGTGCATGCGATCGCGCTCATCCAGCAAATCTTCCGGCACCTGGGCCAAAATCTCCTCTGGAACGTCTTCCTCCTCGGCACCACCGACGGTGGAAACGATTCTGCCACCAGCGGCAGTAGCAGCCTTCAGCACTGCACCCGGACGAGACTTATTGAACGAGCGCTTTCCCTGGTCTTCCTCCTGGGTTTTGAAACCGACTATTTTGCGTCCTTCTTGCGGTCCCAGTTCCAGAATCGTATTGACACCCTGTCCGGCGCAATGCGTGCACTCTACCGTGAACAGCTCACGCAAACTTTGTCCCTGGCGGCGGCGCGTCAATTCGACAAGCCCGAGATCGGACAGCTGGCCGATTTGCGGCTTGGCGCGATCTTCCTCGAGGGCGCGCTGGAAAACTTCCAGCACTTGCTGTTGATCCTTGCGGCTTTCCATATCGATGAAATCGACAATCACCATGCCGCCGATGTTTCGCAGGCGCAGCTGCCTGGGTATCTCCTGCGCGGCCTCGAGATTGGTGCGGCGAACGGTCTCCGCTTGCGTGCGTGAGCTCGTAAAGCGCCCGGAGTTGACGTCTATGACGGTCAAGGCTTCGGTAGGCTCGATGTTGAGGTGGCCGCCCGAGGGAAGATCGGCTCGGTCTGTAAGCGCTGCTTCGATTTCGCGGTCGATTGATTTTGCCACCAGGAGCTGTTGCTCACCTGTATGGAACGATACTTTCGTATTCTTGCTGGCCCAGCCGGAAAGATACTCTTGAGCGCGTCTTTGACCATCGGGGCTGTCGACGATGATGTCCGTCACTTCATGCGAATACGCATCTCTTATGACCCGGTAAAGGAGATCCTGGTCGCGGTAAATCAAAAGCGGTCCGATTGATGCTTCCGCTTCTGAAACGATTGTTTGCCAGGTATCCCACAATTGCTGGAAGTCCTCGAAGAGCTCGTCCTCTCCCTGACCTTTCGCTTCGGTGCGGATTATCAGCCCGACGCCCGGCGGTTTCATCAAGTTGACGACCGACTTCAATCTGGCGCGCTCGCGCGATTCGCTGATGCGCCTTGATATCGACACGCCGCGCTCCTCGGGGACCAGGACCAGGAAGCGCCCCGGTAAGCTGATCGCGGTGGAGACTCGCGGTCCTTTATGACCGGTCGGCTCTTTGGTGATTTGAACCAGAAGCTTTTGCTTGGGTACAAGCCTTTCTTTCAACGGTCCCTGTCCGGGCACGTCGTTGGCATGCAGGAAGCCCATCTTATCTTTGCCCAGGTTGACGAAGGCAGCGTCGATACCGGGCAATATGTTCTCGACCGTGCATGTGTAGATATCGCCGAGAAGAAGCTCGCCGCGATTGACGAAAAACTCGACGACCCGGTCGTTCTCCAGGAGAGCGGCAATGTTGTCTTGTTCTGAAATTACTAGTGACTTTCTCATAAGTTCCTCTGTGTACTGTTTATTTAAATTCTTGGGCGCCGTAGTTGCGTCAAGTTCTGAATCGGAGCTGGCACCGGATTCGATACCAGCATAATCAGGTGGTCATAACCACCTGATCGGGCAGCTGATCCGGCAAGTCACTGCCGGCAGCATTCCCCTGGGGGAGAGAGCGCCCGGCCTCGGTGGCCGAGGGCGCATCATATTCAAAAAGTTGGGCACCATTTTCGGCCTTGAGTTCTAATCTCGTCAGCCGGATGGGAAAACTCTTTTCTATATCAATACATTCCAAAACCTCCGACGGTTTGATATGTTGTTGCGGGCTGCACGCCAGCTCCATTAGAAGAGCGAGCGGCGGTCCTGGCGAGACAACGAGCGATTTGATACCAGATCTAATATCACGCTGAGTGATTGCATCCTTGCGGTCGTGCTTATCGGCATGACGCTTCGATGGTTTTGCTTTTGCCTCGGCGAGAACGCTTTCTTGCAAAAGCAGGTTGTTTACTTTATTTTGAAGAGTCGATATCTCCGGCGATGGGCCGGGAAAACTGACTCGATATACGGCCGTGCAAAGCGCGTTCGCCAACGATGTGCTCGGCTTACGCTCGAGCGACACCAGATCCAGAAGCTGGACCTCGGGCGGCAATTGGCTGTTCATG
>JAJPJO010000267.1 GCA_021324135.1 Pseudomonadota bacterium | reverse complement strand
AGCTTCTCAGCCTGCCCATGATGCAGTTTAATTTCCAGTTAGCGCCCTAGCGACTCATGAATCTTACTTCGACGGCTACACCGTTTTTTGTGTACGTCGGTCTAATGGCACCGCCGGCCGGACCGACAGGATAGGCGCCCAGGAATTGCGGATTCAAGTTGATCGTGTTTGGCGGCGGAACGGTTTTTGGGTTCGGCGGCGGCGCACCATCACCCAATGGCTCGCCGCCATGAATGCCACCAAGAATTCTGCCGGGCTGAAATACATAGTCGTTTGTCAAAACATCAAACTCTTGCCCGCCGCTTGAAAGACTCAGTCCGGTCATCGCGCACCACTGCTTGTTACTGGTCGGCAAATCCCACGGGCAGGCGCCGACGCGATGATTGACCGATCCATCGCTGCTGAATTCGAAGATATCCGAGTGCGGAGTGTTCGAGGTACTGAGAGCCGTCTTGAAAGCATTCTCTAAAGATTGCACATCGACCTTATGACCGCCGCGCCGCAACCAGCTATAGAAGGCGGCTCGCAGTATCTGTCCGTAAGGAGCCTTCTCATTGACCAGCACGGGCAAGCTGTCCGGCGTCAGAGGGTTAGGCGGGAAATCGCCGGGCAAGGGCGTGCTCGTGTAGTCAGCCGGGCTCTTGACCAACTTCGGATTGGTCATTAGATCGAGCAGATTGGATATCCCGCCGACTGCTCCATTGGGAAAGCTGAGCATGAAGGCTCCCGGTGCCGGCCGTTTATCCAAAATCGACGCCGGTTGCGCGCAGGCAGCACTGTGCACGACGCGCGTCGATGTTACGCCCGGTTGTTGGTTACCGACGAACTCCTCATCGGCCTCGCACCGCACTATAGATGGAGTCAGGTAGGGCAGTCCGGCAATCGAGGTCGTGAACTGGCGAAAGTCGACGAGCGTGACATCATCGGCGGTGGCAGCAAAAACGAAGTCCTTGCCGTTGTATGGCACGTTAATGAACGATTTGTAGAACAAGTTATCCTGCTGACTCTGATCCATTTGGGCAAATTGCGAGGGATAGGGAATCTGTGTATTGGTGGTCAAGCCCGGCACGCATCCAAGAGTGAGCGTCATCGATCCGGGGATGAGCCTTACTTTCAACCCGCTGAGCCGAATCTGGTTCGATTTATAGGCGGCGATCGCATCATTGAGCGGCTCTACCTTCTTGCCGTCGATGTCATAACCGAAACCATTCGGCTTGACGGCCGCCTGCAGCTTATCACTCAAGGCTTGCCGGGCTTGCATGGCATGCTGGTAGTCGAGTTGCGCATACTGCCTGAGCACCTCATCATTTAGAAGGTCGGCAACAATCATGTCAAGCCGCACCGTTGCCAACAAAGTGTTGATGCCGGTTACGGGCATGAAGTAATTGTCACCAGCAGTGGTGGCACGACCGGTCGGCGCGTAATCGGACAATGAAATAAATCCGAAATTCTGATCCTCGATGACTATGCGGCTCAAGGCTTTAGCAGCGCCGATTGCGGCCGCTTCTGTAGCACTGCGCTGCTCATGATAGCTGCCGGTAAAGCGGACAAAATTTATTACGAACAGAGTCAAAGCCAAAATCAAGAAAGCGGTCAATGCCGTCATGAGAATGAGCATGTTGCCGCAGTTGCTTCGTTTACAGCGCATCTTTCACCGCTCGTTTCAGCGCGCCAGAATTACTCTCACGGTCATTGACCCGCCATTTCCGACATAACCCGAGGGACTGGAAGATCCAGGCGGGAAGCCAGGTCCTGAATCGTCGTTCATGGCCATCATCAACTGCCCGGTGCCGGGCGGGCTGTAATTCCACTTTTGCTTGCCCAGCAAAAAGCTGGGGCCTGAGCCGACTCTGCCGACCATCGCCCCGGTAGGGAAGCCGGTGGCGTTTGTCAATACCGGATCGCCATTGGCACTGAACCACGGCACGGAGGACGGATTAGCGCCAACCGTTCGATAAGTCCAGGCCCCGTTTGCCCAATAATCAATCCAAATCTTGGTGCCAGGCTGCACTTTGATGGGTGTCTGTGTCCAGTCCGGATTGTTCGCTTGAACGATTAGAACATCCTCCTGAATGACCGTCTCGCCCGCCGCTTTGATCAGATCGTAGATGTTCGGTGTCTCCCAGGTGCTGTTCGACAAATCGGTCAACGTGCCGGGCGTCTGCAGTCCGTTTGTGTTCAGGTTGACCGATCCGGCGCCACCCTTCAGATTGCTGTTGTTGCCGCCCATGACGAGCCCCTTGGGAAACTCACAAAGTTTGTGGCATGTCCAGTGCAGGGTGGCCGTTTTTCCCAAACCCGGTACTTGTCCGATGAATGGAACATTGGCGAGATTTACGAACGGCTGCATGTCAAAATTCGTGTCGACTCTATACTCGTAGATGAAAGCGGTTGTATCGACCGACGCCAGAGGCGTGTTTGGTCCGTATGTCGTCACTTTCTGATTGATGTAATTTGTGGCGTCAACATAAAGCGAAGAGCCGCAATTCAAGTAACCGCCTACCGGTTTCAATTGAGTGAACTTGGCAAATGGGGTGCCGTTCATAGTCCCGGCTTCATCACTCATCGCCATGAGCGCCTTGGTGTAGTTTTGCTGGCAGGCGGCTCTGGTCGCCTCCTGCTGATTGAGGGTGAAAACGACGGCACAGGAGGCCGCCAGCATACACAAGTCGATCAGCGGAAAGAGCGCCAGGAAGAAGAGCACGAAGAGCGCAATGGGGAACTCAGTACTGCCCCATCTTCTATTGAGAAATCTGGTAAGACGTCTGCGGCTCACCGGAACCTCGAGTGAAACATCAGTGCAACAAATGGGCCGCCAGGTAGAACTAATATGCCACAGAGTGACACTTTTTTAACCGAAATCTCGGCTATACTGCCAGCACGATTCCGCGCCTTAGCAAGGATGCAGTCATAAATTGCAAGCCTGAGTGAAATGAGTAGACCTGGTTGGCTCGAGGATTTAGGGACCATTGGCAGACGGCTGCTCCTGATCGTCTGCATTCCTGTTTTTGTGCAACTCGTACTGACACTAATGACGATGCCATTCATCGATCATCTGATTCAGGTTGCCGAAACGCAATTCAGGTCCAAGGAATTGATCAGTCGCTCGAACTGGCTCGGCTTCACGACGTCCGGCTCCGGTCTTATGTGGATCGCCGCGACGCTCACCGCCGATGATACGTACAAGAGAATTTACGGTGACCTGCGCACATTGCGCGATAGCGAATACAAGCAATTTTTGCAGCTGCTCGAGAGTCAGCCCGAACAGAAGGAAAACCTTCAGGCACTGACGCGAATCGTGACGAGCTTCTGCAGCTCGTTAGACAAAATAGATGAGAGAAACGATCTTTCCGGCGAGGCAAAAGTGGAAGCATTCGTCCGATCGCCGGGATTCTACAACTTCTGGACCACCTTTCCGAGCGTGCGCCGAAATGCGCTCTTGATCGAGCGGACCGATCACGTCGTCGGACCAATGACACTTCCGGAAAAGCGGCAGTGGTTCACAATGGTCGTCGGTTGCGGCATGTTGATCAATCTAATCACCGCCGCTGCAGTTGCACTGATAGCAATCAGCCTGGCACTGCGATTGAAAGTGGTGACGGAAAACGCCAGACGTCTTGCTAAGGATCAACCGCTGCTGGAGCCGGTCGGCGGCCATGACGATGTCGCTTTGCTCGATGAGACTTTCCACTCGATGGCTGGCGCGCTTAAGGAAGCGACCGAGCGCCGCCAGGAATTGCTCAACATGGTCTCCCACGACATTCGAACACCGCTTGCTACGGTTCAAGCCAGTCTCGAGATTCTCGCCGATCGCATTGCCATCACATCTGGTGCGCAAGATGCCAGCCTCGAAATCATCGAACGAGCTGCCAACAATTGCACGCGCATCCTTTCATTGACCAAGGACCTTCTCGATATCCAAAAAATTGAGTCGGGCATGTTCAATCTCGAGAAGACCAGCGTCGAGATCGAAGCACTGTTTGAAGAAGCAATCGATACGGTAGCGGGCATGGCGGCTAAGAAGAATGTGAAATTGCAATACGAGGCGCACAATCTCTCGTGCTTTGGAGATGCACCGCGGCTGGTGCAAGTCCTGACAAACCTGCTTTCAAACGCCATCAAATTCTCGCCGGAGAACAGCATCGTCAACATCAATGCAGCAGAGCGGGTTGATTTCATCGAGATCGAAGTAGTCGATCGCGGGCGCGGCTTGCCGCCCGGCATGACTGAGGCCGTATTCGACCGATTTCGACAGGTGGAGGCGAAAGACAGCTCCGAGCGCAAAGGGACGGGGCTCGGATTGGCAATCGCCAAAGCCATTGTCGAGCTGCACGGCGGCAAAATTGCTTGCCGCAGTGAACCGGGCAAAGGCAGTACGTTTTACTTCACCGTGCCGCGCGCATAGCACGCGCCGAGTCGATGTGCTAAGGTAACTAAGGTTGGGCCCCGTGCTGAGACTGGGCTCAGCACCCAGGTTGGGGTGTAGCCAAGCGGTAAGGCACCAGGTTCTGGCCCTGGCATCCAAGGTTCGAATCCTTGCACCCCAGAATTTATGCCGCCATCTCGGCCTAAAGCTGCGACCAGGCGATATAGCGCGCGTACTGTTGCAGCGCCGGAACGCTCATCTCGATAAAACCGGAGCCGAGATTCTTGACTCCGTCGCGTTCTTCGCCGACCATTGGCAGAGGCCAGGCTCCGCCGCGCCCGGCAGCGCCGGAATATTCCTCGCCATAAGAGGCAATCATCATCGCGTTCTTATTGGCGATATCACGCTCGACCGTGTCTCCAAGGGGATTGCGAAGGATTATGCGTTTGGTCGACGGATTGAAACCAATAATTGCATAGGCATGATTCGGCACCACCACCTGCGGCAAATGACCGTTCTCACCAGGACTCTTCGTCGCGATGATAATGGGAATGTGATTGGTCACGCAACCCCTGATCAGTTGCTCCAGATCGCCAGCCGCGGTACTGTCAGGACGAATGAACTGCGCCTGATGCCCGGTCAAAATCGCCAGGCCGGTTTTGATTTTCGGGCTGCCGCGCGAGGGCGAGTCGGCAGCATCATTGTCGGGAAACTCCTGGCGCTCGGCTTCCTCGATGACGTTTGCCCAGGGTGTGGGATTGATCAACCGATCGCTCACAACCGCTTCAGTCCTTACGTAAAACGTTCGGGCATTATCGCCTCGAAAGACGACGCTGTATGAAGAATCCGGATTTTGAATGATCATCTCAGACAATACTTGCTGTCCCCTGGGGATGGCTGCCACCGCAGCTAGTGCCGCCTCAAACCAGCAGTTTGGATAGCGTCCCTGCAAAACGCCCTCGGGTCCCTGCTGAGCGATAGCTGAGGGTGAGAACGGATGGGGTGCCTTAGCCAACTTCGGATTGGACGGACGGAACGTATCCGGCCCCAGAGTTATTTTGGCTGAATATGTCTTGCCGTCCCGCTGTATAGTTAAATCGAGATTGGTGTTCGTAGCATTCGCTTTTAAGATCACATCGCCTTCCTTCACCCCGCAATGGAAAGCGGGCGAATTGAGCTCGACCGAGGCAACCCGAGCCGGCAACTCCGTTTTGCCGACCTTAAGGCAGGTGAGTCCAAAGGGTGTACATGAGGCGAGGGCAGGTTCAACCCGGACCTCGCTCAGGTGACCCTGGAGCGGTTGGCTCTGCGCCGGCCCTGTGTCAAGCTGCGGGACTTGCATTACGGTCCCATCCGGCTTCTGTTTTGCAGCAGCCGAGGCTGGCCCGATGGACAAGCAAACACTTGTCGCGAGCAATGCCGCAACGATTGGTTGAGTGGACCGAGGTAGCCTTAACCGTTTACTCACGCAAGCACGTACACGCATGGCAGGTTCCTCAAGGAATATATAGATAGGAAGGCGTCAAAAAATATAGACGTCGGTTTTGCACGAAGGTTTCAACGGTGCAAAGCTTAATTCTGAAATTAACTCTCCTGGAAGGGAAAAATTGTTGTCCAAAATCCGAGTAAAGCCTATATAACTGCTCATCGACGACGATCCCCGATCACTTACACGTTTCTATTGAGCTGTCGTACGGCAGATGTTTCTTTTCCCGTTTCTTTTCCCGTTTCTTTT
>JAJPJO010000043.1 GCA_021324135.1 Pseudomonadota bacterium | reverse complement strand
TCACCCGACGACAAAACGGTTTGTTTCCTCTCGAACATGAGCGGCAAACCGGAGTTATGGACGGTTCCAACCGCGGGCGGCTGGCCCACCCGGATCACGGATACTAAGGAGGCTGTCATCGGCGAGCAGTGGTCTCCAAGTAGTGATTGGATTGCCTTCATGGTTGGTGCCGGGATGCGCGAACTGTATTTGGTGCGCGGCGACGGCACTGATCAAAGAGCGCTCGGGCTCAAAGTGGGGCTAAACGATTGGACGCCGGACGGCAAACAAATCATGTTTGCTAATTTCGATAAGGACAAGAAAGCCAGCTCTTGTCTCTTGAACCCAGATTCATTGGAGATGAAAAGCCTTGATTTGGGCGGCGCTTTCTTGTGTGATGTTTCGAGAGATCATCGCTTTGCGATCTTGGAGCGATGGGCGCACAATGAAGATACGAACCTGTCCATATACGATTTTCAATCCGGCAAGTCTCAGCTGATCACGCCGGAATCAGGTGCTTTGTATACAGGCGGCTATCTCAATCGCAGCCATCCAAAGTTTTCTCCGGACGCTCGGACTGTTTATCTCGTGTCGAATGAAAAACGGGGAAGTGCAAAAAACGGTTTTGCAAAAATAAGACTGGAGGCGGATGGAAGAGCTCAGCCCCTGGAATATATTGAAAGTCAAGACGACTCGAGCCTGGAGGGTTTCGCAATCGATCCGCAGGTGACAAAGGCCGTGCTCGTTTGGAACCGCGACGATCGCGACCATCTTTCAATCGTGAATCTTATGAACGGCGAAATATCCCAGGTTCCGACCATGCCCGCCGAAAGCGTCAAGGAGATAATATTTTCTCATGACGGGAAAACAGTTGCTGTTTCTGCGTGCAGCAGCAATGCGACTTACGAGATCTATTTGCTTGAAGTTGCCTCGAAACAATGGCGCAGACTTACATACAGCCCGCATCCAGGCATCGACCCTGCAAAGCTTCCTCAGGCTGAGCGAGTAGCGTTCAAAACCGAGAACGGCGTCTCTTGCTGTGGTTACTTGATGCGCCCTGCTGCCCAGGGACCTCAGCCCTATGTGCTGAAGCTCGGTCACAGCGCCGGATTTGGTTTGGAAAATCAATGCCTGGTTGCACAAGGCATCGGCGTGTTCACACCATGCAGTTTATCGAAAGCAAGCAGTGAATACGAGCGCACTCGTGACGAGCTGCAAGCCATAAAAGCTGCTGTTAACTATCTGGTCAGCAACAAGCTAGCCGATCCGAAACGAATTGGCATACATGGGTTCAGTCACCGCGGATTCCTCGCGGTCAATGCAGCAACGCTGTATCCGGATTTATTTGCAGCTTGCCTGGATCATGCCGGTCCGATGAATTTCGACACGTGGTCGAAGAAGCATAAGACGTGGGCGAACGAATACGGCGGCGATAAGATTAGCGCTGAGGCTATCGATTTTCTTTCGCCCGTAAGGCGGCTCGATCGAATGAAAGCGGCATTGTTGGTGGAGCAGGGCATGAAGGATGTTCAAGTGGAGCCGGAGGAATCCCTGCAAGTCATTGATGACTACAAAAAGCGTGGCGTTGCGATAGAGACGCTCATATTCAATGATGAAGGGCATGCGATCTCGAAAAACGAGAATGTAGTGAAGTCCACAGTGACGATGGTCGAGTTTTTTCTCAAGCATCTCAAAGGGTAAGAGACTTCAAATAAGGTGAGGATGAGGTTAAACGGGATGAAGTCCGTTTAACCTCATCCCGTTTAACCTCAAAAAACCGACGCGGCGTTCTCGCCCAAGAAGAAATGCTGAGCTTAAATTTCTGATTAAGCGGAACGAAACTTATTCTATTCCGTCCTCACAAGACCTGTCAGAAACTGTATCCACACTCTTATGCTACAGCAAAAAAGAGAACGAAGAAGGGAACGAAAAAACGAACAGAAAAGCGAGCCGCAAGTAAAATCGAAGAAACGATGCCAGGTTTGGCAATGTTACCTGGCTGAGTTCATCGGAACACTCTTGCTGACTCTGGTTGCCACGGCCCCGATCGTGATAGGTTCCCATTCCACAGACATCACGCATGCCGACAAAGTGGTATCACCAGGGCTCCTGGTGATGGCGATGATCTACACGGTCGGTGACCTTTCGGGAGCGCACTTCAACCCAGCAGTGACATTGGCGTTTGCCGTAAGAGGCTCCTTCCAATGGGCTAAAACGCCGATGTATTGGTTAGCGCAATTGGTTGGTGCAACCACAGGCAGTGCCATCACTGCAGTTTTGTTTGGAACCGAGAAACATCTGGGAGCTACCTTGCCAGAAGGGGGCATCCTCGCAGCATTTGGTACAGAGGTTTTGCTCACTGCATTGCTAGTGCTCGTTATACTGGGCTCTTCCAATCAACACAAACTGGTCGGCAACAATGCCGCCTTAGCTGTTGGCGCAACGATTAGTCTTTGCGGAATGATAGCCAGTCCCATAAGCGGTGCATCGATGAATCCCGCCCGATCATTTGGTCCAGCCCTCCTGGGTGGAGCTATGGATTCTTTATGGATCTACTTGCTTGGCCCTTGCATAGGTGCCATGCTGGCAGCGGCTTTAATAACCGTAATGCATGGTCCTCCAAGCAATCATGAAGTGGAGGCAGCCGAAGGCGACGAACAGATTCGAGCTCAGACCCAGCGCCAGCATGC
>JAJPJO010000406.1 GCA_021324135.1 Pseudomonadota bacterium | reverse complement strand
ATCCGCCTGAAAAAGTCCGTGCACTCACGGCCGCTGCCGTTTCTATCGCACCCAAAATGTCTGCTCTTGAAGCTCATTCCAAGCAACCCCTGAACGAGGGGACCTCCGACAGTACCTCTTCAATGAGGGGGCGGACGGATACTGCCACATCCTCGTCCGATCGCGTCGCCGACCGAAGGCCAGGCGGTAGCGACTCGCAGACGGACCCGGATCACGCTCGCAGCCAGAGTTACGCCCTTATGCAACAGGAGCGATTCAGTCCTAAGGACCGGGCGGCAGAACCTGATTTCCTCGAGATTACACCTATTGCTTCGATCACTGATGGGCAGGTGGGTGCAGCCTCAGGATTGCCGGTCAAAGGGAAACATGAGAGGCGCGACCGCCCCGGCCACAAACCGCACGATGGCTCGAAACCACAACCATCGCAACCGGCTGAAGAAACGGACAGCGGTACGCAAAGACCTCGTCGACCGCCGGATTCGACCCCTGATCCCACCCTGAGCGATGCCCACGCTCGCGTCGCCGCTGATGCCAACAAATTTTTCAATGATAATCCGGCAGCTCTGGCAGCCTTTCAACACGACATGTCTGCATTCGAGCAAAGGATGCATGCGAAGCCGAATGGGGACCAGGAGGTGGCTCGCACCTACAAACAGTTGAGCCGGTTGATGGAAGGTCACAGTTCCATCGTCAAGGATGCCGACCGCCTGCAAATTGCCCGCGATGTGATGAGTGGTGCCGCCCGTGGTGTCGGATCAAATCAAGGATCGAGCCTCGATTGCGCTGCTGCTTACATGACCGATCGGCTATATACCAACGATCCTGCCGAAGCTGCGCGTGCCGTTGCCGACATCACCCTGACGGGAACGTATCAGGACGCAAGCGGCAGGAAAATCACTCTTGATCACGACACGATCGCCACGCATCGCACGCAATTGAGTGATGAGGAGCGTAAGTACGGAATTGAGGTTCGCACGCATGGCGATCAGATTTTGCAAGCAGTTGTTCGCAATGAGTATCTTGCCGATTTGAATCGACTCGGCGATAACGTCAGATATGAAATTCACAATCCGACAAAAGATAATCCTACTGGTGAGTTCGTTTACGACTACTCCAAGAAACCGCCGGAGGATGTCTCGGATAGTTTCCAGGGCATGCCGTCCAGCTCATCCACTCTTGAGTCTTTGTATAAAGACATGACCGGAAAGGATCAATGGGAATCCTTCGCGACCAATGTCGATCAGGGTGCAGGCGCTCAAGCTCGTGATTTTAAGGACATGCTCAAAGCAGCCCGCGAACGAGGTGATTTCCCGCTGCTCATCGAAGTCAATGACGGGCAGGAGCCGTTCAAGTCGAGTATGGGAATTCGTGACGGCAACGAAATGCTCCATGCCATTACGGTAACCGGATACAATCCGGAAACCGGTGAAGTTCAATATCGTAATCCCAATTTCGCGTCCAGAAGGCTCAGCATAAGTGCTGAGGATTTATTCAATGCGATGCATTTACACCGCAGCCAGAAAGATATAGATGAAAACGTGAAGAGCATTCAAGGACTGGCTGAGCAAATCAAACAACATCCTGAGAATGCCAGAAGCTCGCTCTTCGCTTACGTCTGGGATACCGAGCCCGAACAGCGGAAGCAAGTTCTATTTGAATTGTCGAAACGCAGCGGCGTGAATCTGCTGGATGTCCTCACGCCCGAGCAAAGAGCCAGACTGAATGTCGATCCGAACTTCTTCGATCATCTTTTTGGCAGAGCGCCATGAAGAGCTCATGTCCGGCTTGCCGACTCAATAACTAATTTCCTGTTGGGCCGATTTCCTGGCTGAGGTTTTTGGCAATCGAATTGAGATTGCCACTGTAGAACCGAATCTTGCGTGCTTCGCCGACGATGCCTCTTCCATCCATCGCATCCTGTTCGAGTATTTGTTGCAGATTGTTTGTACTCTGCTTCATTGCCTCGAGGTTCTGATGCCACAGGTCAGTCAGGAAAGTCTTCGAGCCAGCCGCAGAGGATGTTAAGGCGGATCGGCTCGGAATGGAAGCCGTGATTCGCATCTCTAAGTCTTTTATATCTTGTTCAAGTAAGCATAGTGACTTAGTCATAGATCTGATTGATGCTGTCCTTGAAACCAGATCTCGGCGAACATTGTCCCAGCTCTGGGGTGTGTGAATTTTCTGTGGTTGAGCTAACGCCGACCACACCTCGTCGGGATCCAGGTCCAGAGTCCCGCTGTCCTTGCCGGGCGAACTGGCGGTCGTATCAGTGGCAACGCTTGGAAGAGCCGTCCTTTGCGCTTGCAATGCGATAATCGTTTCTTCTGTTTCTAATAACTCGCATTGCAGTCTCAGTTCACTAATAATCCCTGATGCTCGGCTGAGGACGTGCGAGTTAATCAATGGAGACTGAGCATGGGAAGCTGTCGCCTCGAATTTTTCCGCGACGATTGGATTACCTTCTCCATTCCGCTCCGCTTCAGCGCTTGCTCTGAAAAGCGCTGCCTGAGCGATTAGCAATGTAAAACACAGCAAAGTCAAAGACTTGCCGCGGCCGAACATATTCATGTTTTTTCCGATGGATATTCTATTAATAGTATTTTGAATTATCGCCAGGCAAGTTGCATGCACAAAACGATTGAGCTGTGCTCATCCGCAAGGATGAGACTGACCCTGAAGACACTCTTTTGCCCACTGCATGATTGCTAAGCTAAAGTGAAGCGTGCCGGTTCACTTAGTGACGCGATTGGCTCCAAGGCTGATGCGTCTTACGCCGCTGCTCAAATTCTGCACTATTGAATTGAGCGTGTTGCTGCAAAAGCGAATCTTGTGAGTTTCCGCTGTAATCCGCTTGCTGTCTAAAGTATCCTGGTCGAGTATTTCGCGAAGCTCAGCCGTGCTAGCTTTGATCGCCGCGATATTTTGGCGCCATAACTCACCAAATCTATATTCCGGAGTTACATTACCGTTGGCCAGTCCTAATTGTGCAAGGTTATCGGCAGTAACCTTCGCCTCGGTGCTCCTGATCTCTTCCTCCAGTCTGGATAACGACTGGCTCAGCGACTCGATTGTCTTTGCTCGGACGAGAAGATCCCGTCGAACGTTATCCCATGGTTGGGGAGCGCGTTTTTGTATCTGCCACACACAATCCGGATCGAGGTCCAGAATGGCAATATCCAGTTTGTGTGCTGTAGCGGTGGTGTCCGTTTCAATAACCGGTACATTCGTTTTTTGCGCTTGTACTGCAATAATCGACTGCTCTGTTTCAAGCAGCTGGCTTTGCAGCTTAAGCTCGCTAATAATCTTATTTGCCTCTCTGAGCGCATCAAAGCCAATCGCTGAAGAGCCATTCATGAGATTCGTCGAAACAGGGTTCTCTGCGACGATGATTGCTTCGCAAGACCGTCGCTCGCATTCGCGAACCGACTGCAGAATCGCCGCGACGGCGCGGTGATCTTGCGATTCATCTGCCACTGCAGGTGGTGCAGCTAAAATTAGCAGTGATAAAGCAAGCCAAATCCGTCGTTTGTTGCGCTCTTGTGAATTCATCTTTCCCTCTGAATCCTATTGAAATAGGAGCTACCTTCGGGGCGCTTCTGTTTTAACGCAGTACATGTGAATTTTAGCCGGATGCCAGGCAGTTCCGTTACATTACGTAAGCCCCTCATGAGCGCCCCCGGAGTCCTACCCACATGGCTGATCGGGCTTTCCGTTACGTTCCGGTCACGTTGGAATGATCTAATACAGTTGAGGTGTACAAGATGACCGACCAGTGCAAAGCCCCTGAAGGGGTAGCAAGGGATGTTTCTAAGTCCGGTCTAAAAGATCAGGACAAGCAAGTTGCGAAGGACTTGCTGTCCGACATACAGGTGTTCAAACTGCCGTCATCCGGTACTGGTGAGCGGACGCCCTGCCTGCCTGCGAAACAGACTCTGGATGAGTATCAGTTTCGTGGTGGGGGCGAGGCAGATCAGTTTGCCAAAATCCTCGGTCTGCCGGAATCGGCTGCTCATCGCCCTCGCGATATTACCAACCTGGTTATGGAAAGCACGCCTGAGTACACGGATCACACTCTTAAGGCTGAAGTGGCTCTGAAAGCGGGCAATCCCAATCTAAAGGACAACGAGATCATCGGTATCTGGCTGCCGAAGAAGGAGGGTGCTTCCTTTCCGCCCGAGCAAGCTTCATTGCACCCGGAGGAGGATCGCCGGGAAGTCGCACAGATGCACAGTTACATGGCGATGGTCAACAAGGACTTCGAGCGTGCCGCCGATCTCAGCAAGATGGTCAAGGCGGATGGCGGCAAGCCTCCGACTGTAATCACGCCGATGTTGATCAATCCATATCATATTCCGCTCGAGGGCGTCAGCGAGGAGAAGAATCCCTTTGTCATAACGGCTGCAGAACTAGGAATCGACCCAATCACGCCTGCAAACAAGGATGATATACGCTACAAAGATGCGCTTCTGTCTGGGCTTCACAAGCTTGCTGACAAAGGCGACTATCGCGCCCAATCGGTGCTGGATAGTGTTGCTGCAATTGAGAAGCTTGCCGACACAGGATCGAAGGTTTACCTATCCCAGACGAACGAGAACAAATTTGAGCTAACGAGCTACCTGGCAGCGTTTCACCCGAATGTTACATCAGTCACCTCTCTCGATCGGCATGGTGAGCAGGCTTTCTACAATAAGGATTCAGGAGCTTATGCCAAGGAGAAGGGGAAAGGCACACTTATTGCGGTGCCTCCGGAGCTTGATGGCAAGCTGGATCTTGCCGATTTACCGAATGCAGTATTGTACAAGCCGCTCACAGACGGACCTCTGATCGGTGCAGACCTTTCAAAGGCGGCTTTGAGCGATCAACAGTTTGGCGCACTGACAGCTGAAATCGGCAAGGCCACGGAAGTGAGGCGGCTCGCTAATGTTGATGACATGCTTGATCTGGGTCGCGGCCAGCTGAAGTACGAGGGTGAGTTGGAGCCCTTCGTCATGAGCAGCCTCACCTCAAATTGGTCGTCCATTCAAAAGATCGCCGAGCAGGCCGGCGAGGGGCACGGGCTTCCATCTGCAGATGATGCTGCAGGCAAGGAAAAATACATTCGTGACCTGCTTCAAAATCCGGCTCTTATTAAGAAACTGAGCAAGGCGGGCGATGAATTGATAGAGGCGAAACTGAAGGAAGCCGGGCGCGATGTCTCTGCTAAGGACGATTCATCAGCCGATAACCCATTGCCCAACGACAAACACTTCCAGCTCACTGGCGCGTTGCTGAAGTGGGAGCAAGACTTAGACAAGAACGTCCAAACTCATGTTTTCACAGCGGCGCAATTCGAGCAGCTTGTAAAAACGAGCACATCATCAGCTCGCAAGCCAACCTTAGATAAGAGCGACGAGAGATTGTATTACGTTCCTGATGATCTTTCATTGACTCATTCAAGCACGTACCTCGCTGTTCGGACAACTGATGGGAGAACTGTCGTTTTGCCGAGTGACTCCGGTAATTCTTTCGCCGCGCCTTATGCTGCAGGTCTTGATGAGTTTCGTGCCCGCTGATTTAAGGGCGCTGATCTGATTGTGGCTATCCTCTTTATTCTTAGTGCCTTCTTCAATTAGGCAGCGCGGCCTGAAAAGTCTGGTTTCTCGAATTCGCGAGCGTTTTTGCGAGTGGGTTCGCACCATGCGCATTGTTGCAAGCCAGCCGGTTGTGTATCAACCTTCAGCGTGCTGATCATCTCGAAGCCTCTTCTGGCTTGCTCGAAATTGACTTGATTCTTTGGGGCGACCGAAGTCACGACTTTCATTTCGATGGCTTGACTTTGAGCTTCATTGGCGTTGGCTTGTTTGAGCGGGCGGCGCTCTTCATTCAGTCTTCTCAGTTCTTCGATTACTGGGCGTTCGGCGTCGCTTAATGTCGCTCTCATCGAGCCGAGAACGAACTCTCGAGCAGCGTAGTTGCTCAAGGCTTTCTGATCGATGTGAGCCATGACCTGATTTTTCAGTTCTTCTTTGGCTGCGTTGTTGCTGTATCCGATTGCCGGTTTTTGTGTGGATTGATTCTTTCTTGTCTGAAGCATTGTCATTGTCTTATCTCCCCTCTGTTTTGCGAACCGCGTCGGTTCATGCTTACAGAATAGAAGGAAGATGTTTCAGCCAAAGATCGGGTTTGTTTCAGCCTTGTTTCAGCCCGCAAACGATTGCCGGACGGCCCTTTGCGGTGGCGTCCGTATGCTGCGCGCATGAAGATTGAATCGATCTGTCCGAATCCAGCTTATCTATAGGTAGTTGAGGCTTCGTTCGGGCCGGGTGCTTCTCCTTTGTGTAGCCATCAGTCCCAGGTTAAGAACGATTTGCGGCCACTCGTGAATCAAAGTTGTTTCAAATCTGTTTCACCCTTTGATGCAGCAGCTATAGAACAGCAACGGGATCTGTGTTTTTAACCCTTATATCGTTATGACGATCGCGTCAAACACGCAAAACCGGCGGATGCAAAGCGGGTCTGGAAAGTCTGTGCTGGAGCTTGTTTCCGGAGGCGTGTTTTTGATAAGTTGTCAACCATTTTGACTTAATCGTCAAAAGAACATAAGGGTTTCGGACCGATACCCCAATCCCTGTAATGGACGGCTTTTACAGCTTCCTCGCATTCATAAGGCAGACCTATCATTGCCATAGTAGACAGGTATTGGACCATCCGGCCGCCGTCCGCTAAAGTAAAAATACAAGGCGCCCAACAAACAGCTCACCACCGGGTGCCTACAAATTAGAAAGCAGCACGACTGCATCTGAAAGCAATCAAATCAAGGCGAACTCACTTAAGGGTTTGACCAGCCTTTGCTCGCATAGCAAAGGAAGCGGAGGAGAAAATCATGGACCTGTTGACACTGACATATGATTCCATTATCGCCGGAGGCGTTTTATTTCTGTCGTACGTTCTCTGCATGGAACTCATAGCAGTACTGATGCCGTCAGCTTCCACGCAAACCAAGAATGCGCGGCGCGCGCAAGAAGGCATTTATCAAATCGGTGCAAAGCCTGACAATAATGTCGCGTATCTGTCGACAATGCCGGTCTGGGCCACGACAAGAGTTACCGAATTGAAGAGAAGATCCAGCTAAGAGTGAAGCGCTGCCAGAAGTCGGTTTTCTCGGAGGGAAGAGTCCGCACCACCGCCGGTGCGGGCTTTTACTATCTATACAGTTTCTCTGTTCCAAATTCGAGCTTCTTGTCTGCCAGGCGTTCTTTCACTAGCTGGCAAAATGCCGCTGCGGCTGGTGTCAATCGCGTGTATATTGCGCCGATTCTGAACAGCATTGCCGGCGGTGGCAATGCTACAGCAACTATGCCTGGCTCATCAAGACAAGCCCATGGCGGCAAAAGTGTACCGAAGTTGCCGTTGCGCACCAGAGCGAGGAGCGCATGTCCATCATCACAGGTAAGTTGAACGTTCGGCTCCCAATCGCTTTCCTCGAAGTATTTGCCGAGGGCAAGCGAGGGTGCGGCGAGCCGCTCCGACGGAAGCGCCAATGGTAAGTCTTTCAGGTCTGCCACTCTAAGTCGCTTCTTTTTGGTCAAAGGGTGATCGGTTGAAACAAAAAGAACGTTTCGCTCGGAAAACAGCTCATCAAAACTGAATTCCTGATCTTTGGGAGGAGTGCCGAAACCGAGATCGACCACACCGCTCATGAGACTGGATTCGATGTCATCTGAGGCGCCGGCTCGTATATGCACTCGGACATCGGGAAACTTCTGCTTGAATTCTGGTACCCAGCGCGTCAACATTTTGCTGGCGATTAACGGAAAACCGATGAGAGACAGGTTACCGCGCAACACACCCTGAATTGCATTCACCTCGTCTGCGCCCTCTTCTAACGTGCGAACCGCTTGTCGAGCGTGGATTAAAAACCGTTCGCCCGCTTGGCTAAGCCGGACATTACGACCGACTCTGGTAAACAAGTCTGCGCCGAGCTCCTGCTCCAATTGATGAATTTGCACCGATAGAGTCGGTTGAGAAACATACAGAGCTTCCGCCGCTTTAGTGAAATTGAGAAGCTCAGCTGCTTTGATGAAGTAACGAAGATGACGCAGCTCCATAGCAAACGATTCCTATTTTTTCTCTCGGTCCTTGACTGCTTTCTTTAACGCTTCTAACTGGTCATCAAGCTCGGCTGACTCTGTTTTTTCTTCTAGCTCGCGATCTTTATCGTTGGCTGCCAGCTCTGCATATGCTTCACTCTCGAGCAGCTTCCCTTCAAGTTTTTCAAGCGTTTCATCGGCATCATTTACATGCGAGAGATCCGGCAGCGGAGCACCCGGAACGCTATGCTCCAATCTCGTCAGCGTGGCTCTTAGCTGTTTCTCCAGATCGGATTGTGCCATGGCATCAGCCTCCAGCTCAGCAATTGTAATTTGCAGCTGGCGAATTCTATTAGCTATCTCGTGATCGAGATTCTCTTGTGCAATTTGATCTTTATGCTCTAAACGCTTCTGCCATTGCGCTAGCTCATCCTTTGCATGCGCAATTTTATCCTCGATCAATTTTCGGGCGGCGACCGCCTCAACAAGTGCATTTCTGACTTCATCCATTCCTTCAGTCATGCCGCTCACGATGTCCTTTGAAGCTCGATTTCTGGTTTCGGTTTGAGGAAACCAATTATGGCACATAGAAACAATTTATAGGCGGGTCTCTTTACTATTGAGCTCGTGCTTTCTTCACTACGTTTTTCGCCGCAATGAAAATCGGCAGAGAGGCCAATTGCAGGACGACTGAAATGACGACCATTGCTGGTATGGACACTTCGTAGAGAAAACCCATCGCGGCGCTGCCGAGAAACCAGCCGACACCAAAAATTGTGTCGAACAAGCCAAAGGCACCGCTGCGCTTATCGGATGGTATCACATCTGATAGCTCGGCTTTCAGCAAGGCATCCTGCGCGCCGATCCCTATGCCCCATAATGCCATGCCGAGAAGCGCCACCCAGGCTTGTCCAGCGAAAGCGCATGGTGCGTAGAGAGCCTCCAGAAAAAAGGCAACGATCAGAGTCATGAAGCCGAGCTTGTCCAGCAACTTTCCAAAGACGAGACTGGATATGGCGCCCATCGCCATGGCCACAGAGTAGTATACGGGCACCATTTCTTTGGAGACGACCGAGGCTTTTTGGAAATGAAATGAGATCAGAGAAAAATCAGCAAAGCCAGCGGCGATGAGGGCCCCCGCAATCGCGTACAACCAAAATGCCTTAGTCAAATTTTTGGTGTCTGTCTCCTCAACATCCTTGGTTTCCAGCTCATGTGGTTGAGGATAGAGCAGTCTGGCTATGACGATGGTCGCCAGGCAGAGAACAACTGAAATTCCCAGCGCGGCAAAACCTTGCCTGTAATCTCCTTTTAGATAAAGGACCAATGCCACGACCAGCGGCCCGAGCGTCGCGCCCGCCTGATCGAGAGCTTCGTTGAGCCCGAAGACCCAGCCGCGGCCCATCGACTTTCCGGCGTAGGAGAGCATGGTTTCGACCGATGGTTTCCGGATGGCGCGACCGGTGCGCTCGAGAATCATCAGAGCGGCTGCCAGAGGCCAGTTGCCGGCCAGAGCCAGGGCTGGAACGGCGAGCATGTTGACGGCGTATCCGATGATCGCGAACATCCAATATTTGTGCGTTTGTTGAGCAAATCTTCCGGTGAAGTAGCGCAATACATAGCCCACCATTTCGCCGCCGCCTGCAACCAGACCAACCACAGCAGCGCTTGCCCCGAGGCTTTCGAGAAAGGGACCCATACTGCTGCGCGCGCCTTCATACGTGAAGTCGGCAAAGAAATTTGTTATGCCAACGATCAATACAAAGCGAAAGGCGAGCTTTGCGACATCTTTATTCTTTTCACTCTTTTCTGAAGCTGTCACAAAACCCTCTTACTCAGCGCTTGAGGGACTGTGGTGGCATATATGATGCCTGTATTTGTGCGATTCGACGGGGCTCATCTCTCATATTCGCTCCACCCGGCTAGCTGCTCGCTCTTGGTGTAAATTGAGCCAGATCGTAAATGCCAAGCTGTTTCTCGATCTCAGCAATCTTCGCTACCGTGCTTTCAAATCCTTCCTTCCCAAACAACTCGTGCTCGCGCTTTTCAAATGCCTCGCCAAGCGCGTCGAATTCATGCTTGCTAACAATGGTTCTCAGGGCCGGAAACAAGATCGTATCCTCTCGAGCTTCATGCGGCCGGTACATACGATTGAATGAATGCAGCGCCGCAAGCAACCGCTGCCGCTCATCTGCGTTCAGACTTTTCGCGGCTGAAAGAGCCAGTATCTGTCCGGTAAGGGTTCGACCGACTTCGTGCTGTGATTTCAATGTGTGGACAAGCTCGACAAGCTTGCCCGCCTTTTGGAAGCGAGGAAAGAGATAGTCCTCTTCTTGCTTCTCATGATAGTTTTCGATAAACGACTTTAGAATTGTGGCGGCATTGTGCAATGCATCAAAACGAAATGATTTACCTGCGGAAATTTCAGCAGAGGCATGATCGTAAACCAACAATATTCTGTTGAGGACGCCGTGCTCGCGCATTAAGTCCTCAGGTGGTGATACGTCTTCCTCTTTTGTTTCCTCCGCGCAAAGGCTGAGAAAATTCCCCGCCGCCGCGCCACAAGCTGTTAATAATGTCGCACCGACAAATGACCTTCGATCCACCATGCCCACCTCCTTTAGAACATTAATGCTCAAGGGCTCTGATCCGTGCCTGGAAGCTCTAGCTGAACCGAAATACCTTGATAGATAATAGCGGATTTTCACGATTTGAATGCAGTTTCAACCACCTGGGAAACCTTTGCTTCGCTTGCAGCGTCGTGTATGCTGGTATCGTGATTGGACGATCCAGCCGAGGAGCCGATGACTGGCCGGCTGAATAATGGGAGTCCTGAATATGACATTATTGGTAAATTTCTTAAAACGTAAGGTGCGAATGGCAACCTGGCACATCAGCCTCGTGAAGATCGCATCCGGCTGCTTGGGGGTGGCTATTGGGGCCACTTTCAGCGATCAGCTTCGCGCCTTTGTTGTGCCACTAATTATAGTGGCACTGGCGGCTGGGGCCTGGGTAACGGTCATATGGTTGCAAGCATTGAACGAAGATCAGTACTGATTGTCGTAGCTGCGGCCGTCGCACCCGACTAGCTTCCAGTTGCGCAACATGGAACGATCACTTCCCGGTAGCATTCGCCTTGTGCAGGATCATCTCTTTGATTGCTTCCATGTTGAAGCTCCCTCCCTTTTGCATGGGCGGAAAATCGACGAAGCTTTGCGCTGATTGAGCGACGACTTGCTGCACAAAAACATAACGCCAGAACTGATTCGCATACCAATTGTAATAGGCCATGGATCCGTTCTTGCCATCGAACATTCCGGTGCGCTCAAAGGGATCGAGGCGGAGATTGACCAGAGTCGGCCAATCGATCTTTTCCGTAGCACCCAGCCAACCATTTGGTTGGTTGGTAAATCGATACTTGTAATCGTTTATCCTTATGGCACTCAAGGTTCCCTCGGTAAAGTAAAAGATCTCGTGGCGATGTGATTGGTTCTTGCCCGAGATGAAGTCGAGCTGGTTGTAGCCGTCGAGATGAACTTTGTAGTTGCGGCCGCCCAACTGTAAGCCGTGCTGAAGGCTTTCCTTAATGTCAGGATTTCCGGCGGCGGCAAGCAGAGTGGGGAACCAATCAAGACCGGACATGATGCCATTCTCGACTTTGCCTGCTGGAACTCTACCCGGCCAGCGGACGATACACGGCACTCGGAACCCTCCCTCAAGGGCTGTGCCTTTGCCGCCGGCAAAGGGCGTTTGACCGCCATCGGGCCAGGTGAAATTCTCAGCGCCGTTATCGGTAGTGAATACGACAATGGTATTGTCCTCGATACCATTATCCTTCAAGTACTTCATCACCGATCCGACGATATCATCCAATTGAGCCATTCCAGCTTCCTGGATGCTCCATCCGTTTTCCGGTGTCCGCATCGAGTCATACTTTTCGGAAAGATGCGTGATCACATGCATTCGTGTAGGATTGAGCCAGACAAAAAAGGGCTTGCCCTCCTTCTTTGCTTTATCCATAAAGCTGATGGTGTGCTGCAAGATTTCGTCATCGACGGTCTCCATGCGCTTGGGATGAAGTGTTCCTGCGTCTTCAATTTTTTGCTTTCCGATTCTTCCCCAGCGCGGTTGCTCGGTCGGATCATCTTTGTCGGTTGCCCAGCAGTGAAGCATGTTTCGCGGACCGACAGTAGACATCAAGCTCGGCGGATAATTGCGATCAGCCGGATCCTCCATGGCATCGAGGTGATACAAATAGCCGAAGAACTCATCGAATCCATGCACAGTTGGCAGGAACTGATTTCTATCGCCGAGATGGTTTTTACCGAATTGTCCGGTCGAGTATCCAAGCGATTTTAGAGCTGTAGCAATGGTCACCGCTTCATCAGGAATGCCGATTGGAGCACCCGCCTGCCCTACTGTTGTCATACCGGTGCGGATCGGCAGTTCGCCTGTAATAAAGTTTGCTCTGCCTGCAGTGCAGCTGGCTTCTGCATAGTAATCCGTAAAGCGCATTCCCTCCGCCGCCAGTTGATCCAGGTTCGGCGTTTTCCCAGCCATCATGCCCTGATGATAGGCTCCGACGTTAAACCATCCAATGTCATCGCCCATGATGAACACGATGTTTGGCTTCGAGTCAGGGGCGCAGAATGCCGCTTGAGTGCCAACTGACATTAGCACCACCAGCAGTATCAAAATAGCGGCGAGAAGCCTGTTGCTGATCATCACGGTGTTCTCCTTTTCTCGGCCGCTTGTTCCTGGCTGCCTTAGCGTTGGGTCATGATCTGAAATCCATAAGTGCTTAGACTATCTGATTAGTCAGCAACAAACATGAAGATGCCTGTTTTAATTGATGAATAAATTTTCACGAGCGATGCATAATTTTTCACGGCACTCATTCCACTGCCTGTGCCTTGGGTCTGTGTTTGTCTTCGTGTTGAGTACGGCTTTTGTGCCTGCCCATGGCGGACATGTGCCGGATCGGACTACGCATCCTTCTAAAGGTAAGAATGCCGAGGAGCGCAAAGGCATGATCTGGATCCCACCAGGGCTCTTTTGGATGGGCTGCCAGGTGAAGTCGTTCAAGGATGTTCGTCCAGTTCATCGAGTAAGCCTGCATGGCTTTTGGATGGATAAAACGCTCGTGACCAACGATGAGTTCGCGCGCTTCGTGAAGGCGACCGGTTACAAGACTATTGCCGAGCGTAAACCCGATGCAAAGGACTTTCCTGGGGCGCCGCCGGAGAACCTGGTGGCTGGTGCGCTTGTTTTCACATCGCCGTCCGAGCCGGTCTCGAAGCATAGCCACTACAGCTGGTGGCGCTATGTTCCTGGTGCTGACTGGAGGCATCCTGAGGGACCTCAAAGCAGCATCGCGGAAAAAGGCAGGTATCCAGTCGTGCAGATTGCCTGGGACGACGCCAATGCCTATGCAAAATGGGCAGGCAAGAGGCTGCCCACTGAGGCGGAGTTCGAGTATGCGGCTCGGGGAGGGCTTGAGCGGAAACTCTACAGTTGGGGCGACGAGCTCGTGCCAAAGGGTAAGTGGCAGGCGAACATTTGGCAGGGAACTTTCCCGTATTCGAACACAGAAGAGGATGGTTTTCGCACAACCTCCCCAGTATGCTCCTTCCCGGCAAACGGATACGGGCTTTATGACATGACGGGCAATGTCTGGGAGTGGTGCTCGGATTGGTATCGCCCCAACTATTACGAGACCCTGTCTCTGAAGGGTGAGATCGCAAAAGATCCTCAAGGTCCTGAGGATAGTTTCGATCCCAGTGAGCCGCGCGTGCCAAAACGGGTGCAGAGAGGGGGATCGTTTTTGTGCACGGATCAGTATTGTGCTAGATACATTGTGGGGGCGCGTGGCAAGGGCGAGCCAAGCAGCGGCTGCAACAATGTCGGCTTTCGTTGCGTAACGGATTCAGCACCGTAACCAGACCGTATTATGTTGCGGACATGATTAAACCCGCTAAGTGACGAAACGGTATGCCACTATGACTGGTGGCGCACGCCCAGGCATCTATCGGACGCATACTTGGCTGAATGAATGGCGCCGCCAAGTGATTGATAACCTGCTGCCGTGCTGTGCGCGAAGGTCATCCACTCCGGATTGACTCCTTTGATTTCAGAAAGAGCTTCGCTAACCCCCGCTCGAGGAATAACGAATGCGTGACCCCATCGAGTCAGCACGACCTCCTCGAGCGATCCCTGGAAACCTTCGACGAGTTCGCCCAGGCGCTTAACCAGTGATTCAGCCAACTTCTTCCGGTCCGTGCCGAGGAGTCTGGCACGACCGGCTGCGCCTGTGCAGAATGGATGATAAACAGTGAGAACAGATCCCATCTCGGGCTTATAGGAGCCTTTGATCTGATAGGGCGTTTCAGCCATGATCATTTGAGAAAATGGAAAGTTCCCATCTGCAAAACTCTGGTACGGATTGTTGAACACTTTTTTCTTCATGCAAAAATTGCCGACCACAATGGCGCCATATTCTAACTTGGCAAAATTCTTCAGGAGTTTGTCTGGAAGACCAGACACAATTCGCCTTGTGATAAACGGCGGAGTGCAAACTACTATATGCCGAGCTTCAATTCTGTGCAGGCGTTGCGCCTTGTCGCTATAAACAACGGAGCCGCCATTACCTTGCTTCTCTACCTTCCAGACGAATGCAGAGGTTTGGCACCTTCCGCTTCCCGACTTCTCGAGATTGTGAAAGAGTGCCCTGGCAATGCCGGAGTTGCCTCCCTCGAATACGTAGCTTGGCGTTGATAAAGCATCCATTATCCCCAGACCGACGCTTCCCACAACCTGATCCGATCCGGCGCAACTCCACGAACGGCATATGTTATCCATCAATGATGCGAACTTTGGATCGGAGCTGCTCAGCCAGTCTTTAAATGTGGTCTTGTCCAATTTCGTGCGGTCTGCACCATGCAATTCGGACTTTAGCCTGCTCAACTCCTTGTAGAAGTTTCCAGCCCCTGTCTGACCAAGCTGCCAATGTCCGTCGTAACGCCAGGCGATATCACCCTCCGGCACCACTGCTGGTGCGATGTTCAGCTCGTCGTAGAGCTTCTTGTGATTGCCGTCATTGCTTCCTGTGCAAACCGCACCCATTGAATAATCTATGCCCCTGTAAGAGCCACCACTGGAGGTGCCGCCCGTTTGCGCATATTGCTCGAGAAGCAGAACGTTTTCATTGCGAAGAAAGTGTGCGCAGGCCAGTCCTGCCATGCCACCGCCTATGATGACGAAATCCACTTTCCTTTCGGATTCTAATGGTAGCTTCGGAAGATCACTGTCGCGCAGTTTGTGACCGAGAGTGAAATCATCGCCTGCCCAGGGCTTTAAGGCGTATTGATCGGTCGATTGGGCGGAGCTTTCACTAAATACGCCGGTCATGGCGCCCGCTGCAATGCTGCCCATGAGCGCCAGAAATTCGCGCCGGCCTGTCTTGGTCATAAGCTTCCTCAAATTGAAACCAGTATATTTTACAAGACGGCTCGAAAATATTTTCAGGAGGGGGATGTCGAGTTCAGGTCATTTTTCATCTCATCGTAAAAACTGTCTGGAGCTTTTCTGGCAAACCGAAAGAGCAGGCGCGTGAGAAGGGCATGATTAGTCCTTCT
>JAJPJO010000297.1 GCA_021324135.1 Pseudomonadota bacterium | reverse complement strand
ACTTGCCGAGAGGCAGAATTGAACTGCCGACACAAGGATTTTCAGTCCTCTGCTCTACCAACTGAGCTACCTCGGCGCGTGGTAGACAGGTCTGGGACGACCAAACGGAGCGCGAACGCCACGAAGAATACATCCTGGACGCAAGTGAAATCAATATACCATACCTGCGTTTGTAAATAGCGAAAAGGGCGGCATCGCCTGATCGCCGCCAGCGCCCACTCTCGCGTGATAAACAACCGCCTCTGACGTGCTCGCTAATAGGTCGTAGGCACGGCTGAGGTTTGATAAAGTGTGCGATTGTAAATTGCGGCGATACGAAGCCCCTGCGGCTCTTTCCTTACCAGGAAGTCGGTGAAAATTTGACGAACATCCGGCTGCCCGCCGCTCATCTGCATGACAAGCGTGCCTTTCATGGATACAACGACCGTTCCATCCGGATTGATCGCCTGGGCTTGAACAGATACCGGTTGGAATGAGCCTACGAGCACTCCCGAGGCGACGCTTTGCGCTATCTGAGGTGGCCAAAAGGCGTTTTCAAAAGTCGCCTTCGCCTCCGGCGTCATCCATTTATAGGCTTCTTCATGGTTCTTCTGGGCCAGGGCGCGGCTGTAGTCGAACGCGCCTCCGACGAGCCATTTAACGAAATCTTCGGCTGTAGTGGGATCGAGACTTGGTTTCCCTGGGGCTGCTTGCGGCTGTGCCGCCTGCTGTTGTTGTTGCTGCATCTGGGCAGCCTGCTGCATTTGTTGCATCTGCTGTTGCTGTGCCTGCTGCTGCTGCGCCTGTTGCTCAGCCACTTCACTTGCTGACGGGCGGCGTTTTTCACTTTGATCGCCGTCGTTTCCTCCACACATGAATATAGCCACGACGCCAATCACGAACAGACCCAGAAGAATCTTGTCTCTGAGCACCCTTTGAACGATATTCCTAATTAAGTCTTGAAACATATCTCACCAAGCCAACAGCCAATGCCGGTTACACGCCCATGCGGTTCACAAATGCCCAGATTAGGGATATTGAAATTGTGGGCGAAAACGCCGAAAAAATAAAGCGGATCATGGGAATGTTCCCATGGAATCAGGTGAATATGTGATCGAGCTAATCTTTTTCGCTCTCTTTTGTCCGGAAAAGTCCAGGCGGGTTCTGCCCTCGCCTCGTTGCCAGTAATTTTATAACCTGTACAATTGAGCCAGGCATGGGCAGGACTGATGGTAGAAAAACACAACAATCAAACGGAGCAGGACGAAGACTTCGAGACCGCCGGGCAGTCGACGTCTGTTGCAGGCGATCGCACGCGCAATTATGTTGCCTACACGATAAAGCTGCCCTCGGATCAGCTGTCGGCGCTGCAATCGATCTGGCTCGAGTTGAAGAAGCTTTACGGTACGCATTCGCCTGACAAAAGCGGCATGATTCAAGCCGCCATCGATGCCTGGCTTAAACGTTGGGACGGTCCCGATCACGACAAATTACTGCAAGAGCTGCTTGAAATCAAAGAGAGCACGCGGCGGCGCCAGTATCGCAAAGATAGATGAGCCTGCCCTGATTAACTACTCCGACTTCAGGTGGTGGTAGAGGTAGTATCCAAAACCGATCACGCAAACAAGAACGATGGCGATGTCGAACTTGTGCCAGTAGCCTTTGAAAACTTCCATGTTCTCGCCGAATTTGATGCCCACCCAGGTGAGGAAATAGCACCAGATAAGCGAGCCGATAAAGGTTGAAACGCAGAACATGGCAAAGTGAGCGCGGAGAACACCGGCAGGGAATGAGATAAAGGTTCTGACCACTGGCAACATGCGGCAGATGAAGAATGTCATATCTCCATACTTGTCGACCCACTTGTCAGCCAGCTCCAGGTCTTTCTTCTTGAGGAGAAAGAAGCGGCCGTACTTTTCCAGGAATGGGCGGCCACCTATGTATCCGAGGAAATAGGACGGAATCGAGCCGAGCAGGCAGCCGACAGCGCCAGCCAGAGCCGCGAGATGAATGTTCATCTTTTGTTGCTGCACGAGTAATCCGGCAGTGGGCATAATAGCCTCGCTGGGCAGCGGAATGTTGGCGGATTCAATTGCCATCATCAACACCACGCCCATGTAGCTCCACGACTCAACGCCACTCTTGATCATTTCGAGGATTGGATCGATATATTGATGGAGCACTCTCTATACCTCGGATAGAATTACTGGGTGTGATTCTACCGTTTGGAAGCGCCGAGGCCGTTAGGTTTCTCTTAGGAGCGTTATGGGTCCAGATTCTGCCTTGCATTTCACACTCGCCACAGCCGGTCACGTCGATCACGGCAAAACCAGCCTGCTCAGGGCTTTGACGGGTATCGATCCGGACCGTCTCAAAGAAGAAAAAGAGCGAGAGATGACGATCGATTTAGGTTTCGCAAACTTTCGCATCTCCGGTGCCGACATGGCGGCCATGGACGAAAAGATGGCCAATCGCTTCAAAGAGCTGATTGCCGGTGAGGGAAACTCCGTTGATCCGGCGCATGCCGAGCTGGTGATTGGATTTGTTGATGTTCCCGGACACGGCAAGTTTTTGAAGAATATGCTCGCCGGAGTGGGTGGCATTGATCTTGCACTGCTGGTGGTGGCGGCAGACGAGGGCGTCATGCCTCAAACCATACAGCACGTCAAAATACTCACATTACTCGGTGTTCGTGATTGCATTCTGGTTTTGAACAAAACGGACCTGGCTGATGATGAGACCAGAGAAATTGCTTTGCTGGAAACACAGGACCTGCTGAGTCGCTTAGGCGTCAACGCCCTCGATGTTGTCTCGGTTTCATGCGGCAACGGCAGTGGCATCGATGAGCTGAAAAAAACGATCGTCAAGCACGTTTTGAACCTGCCTCAACGAGACCGCAAGCACGATGCCCTGGGTAAAAGTCTGGCTAGCTATCTGGCAATCGATCGGGTGTTTTCCAAGGCGGGCTATGGAGCGGTTGTCACCGGCACCCTCACCAAGGGCAGTATCACGGTCGGCGATGAAGTATTCATCGAGCCTAACTCGAACAGCGCCCGAGTGCGGGGGCTGCAAACCTTCAGCCACAAGCTGGAGCGCGCCTTCCCCGGACAGAGGTTGGCAATCAACCTGGCGCTCAAAGATAACAAGCCGATTGAGCGTGGTCAGGCTGTGTTGGGGGTGAAAACGGCACCGGTGCGGACTTTGATCGTCCAGCTTACAGACCTGGGTGGGCTCGAGACTCTGAAGAACTTTGACAAACTCCCAAGAGGGGCCGTGGAGCCAGGTGCAGAGGAAGTGCTGAAGCCGCAGGCGATCAGGTTCTATCACGGAACCGCCGAGCGTTACGGGCACCTGCGCTGGTGCGAAAAATTGGCGAGCGACCAGTACGTGATCGGGCAGTTGTTTCTAACCGATGCGGTAATTGCGGCACCGGGCGAACGCTTTGTAATCCGATACGGCGACTATGGTATCGCCGGTGGTGAGATACTCATGACCGCCAGACCGCGTTGGCTGTCGCGTGCCATGTTGCAGAGCCTGGCTCATAAAATCCTGGCCGGCGGTCTGGATGAGGCAGCCCATGAGCTGATTAATCTGTCTCCGCAGCGGAGCCTCGAGCAGAACTTCCTTTCCGCCTTGCTTCCCGAGCACGTCCGCAACCGCATTGTTTCCGAGTTATTAGCCAGCGGCAAGGTTGAAAAAGTCGGCGATCAGTTGATCACCAGAGACGAGAAAGAGGAGCTGGTCAAACGCATTCTGGGCGAATTGCAAAAGTCGGCCGCCAGTGGCGAGCGCGATCCGTCTGTTTCCCAGGAGAAGTTGAAAGTTCAAGTAGCGCCGCTTGTCGATCGAGTTGTGTTCCAAAACATAATTAAGGATCTCGTTTCAACCAATCGCATTGTGAAAAACGACGAGCGCATCAGTCTCGCCACCGCCGCGCCTGCGCGCAGCGCCAGTACTGAGCTGAATCCCTTGATGGAAAAAATTCTCGGCGTGCTCGACGCTGAATTCTGCATTGAGATCGAAACAATCATCGAGCGCACCGGCGCCAAAAAGAAGGACGTCATGGATGCGCTTGGCGAGCTCGAAAAGAGCGGGCGAGCCGCTGTGGTGAATTACGAATTCGCGGCCGGCAGCGCTGCCATCTTGAAGTCACATAAGGTGCTCGCCAGTCTCTGGCAGAAGCAGCGCAACATCGCTCCTGGTGATTTTCGCGAGCAGGTGGGAACGACGCGCAAATACGCGATGGCTTTACTGGCCTATTTTGACGACCATCAAATCACTCGCCGCCTCAATAACGGCAGAGTTCTGCTGAAGACACCGCCATCTTAGGCGGATTGGTCACTTCCGGGATCAATGACTTTCTGCCAGGCGCTTGAGCGCCGTGTTGATCCGCTGCTTCATGTCTTGAAGTTGCCAATCGACAAAATGAGTGCCACCGCTTAAGCTGCCATCTTTTGAATTGCTGATTTCGGACTGCAGTTTTTGCAGTCCCGGGGCAGCGTCCTTATAGTGCAACCCGGCCAGCACATCAGCCAGCTCGACTTTGTAGTAAGGATTTTCGATTCTGTTGAATGCCTGGTAAACTGCTTTCCCCGCCTGCGGCGAGCCTGTGCCCGCTAGATATTTGGCAAGAGCGCACAGACTTTCTTCGTGCTTAGTCGACTGCATGGCTTTGATCACCAGGGGAGCCGCGTTTCTTAGTTCTCCCATCTCCTCCAGTGCTTGCGCGCTGCGCTGGCGAACCAGATCGGTTGAATCGGGATCATCGAGCATCTTTAGAAAAATTGCAGCCGCATCCTTGCCCCCGATTAGTCGCAGTGCCGAAATCAGCCACGTTGTGTCACCTTTGCCTTGCCGCGCCGCTTTCAAGAAGACCTGTTTGGCAGGGACGCCCAGCTCAATCAAGGAGATGGCTGCTGTGTTTAGTTCCTTTGCACTCTTGCAATTTTCATTCACAAGTTGAAGCGCTTTTCGATCGGCTTCCTCTTCGCGCCCGCCAAATATTTGTTGGCTCAGATAAAACCCGCTGTTTATCAAGGAAGTGGTAAAGCCGTTCGGCAGCATACGTCTGAAGTTTTCGGAGATAAACTTGTAGTTCGCGCGTTGACACATCACCTTCATGGTGGCGTTGCCGTTGATACAGTCCCACTGCGCACCAGATGCGGTGCCATCAATTTTGCGAATGGCAATCCAGTCTGCCGGTACATACCAGATCGAATTGTCGCTTTTGCCATTGCTGATGGTTACTCGGAAACAAGGGCTCTTGCTGCTGCAAATCCATCCATCGGGCAGCCCCGTTCCCTTTGATTTGATTTGCCAGCCAGGCGGTAAAGCTGCCTTTACCTTCTGCAGGAGCTGGTTTTGTGTTTCCACATCTTCAAAGTTCGTTGCCTTCGGATTGTTTGCCTTTAGCGGCGGCCATTCCGTGCCGTTTAGCATACCCAGAGACATGTTGTGGGGCAAGTAGTCGGCTGTTATGCGCGGATCGCCGCGCTTGATCAACCCACCCTTGCGCAGAAAGGCTTCATTGTCGTTGATGAACTTTAGCCACAAAATCTTCATGCGCTTGCCGGCCACGCCCATATCTTCATCCTCCCCGGATGATGCTAATCCAGAGCGCGATCCCCAGCTTGCCACCGGCATTATGCCGGGAATAAACTGAAGAAGACATGCTTGCATCACCTTCGGGTCATCGAATTTCGAGGCGAGAATGCGGAGGCATTCAACCCTGTCTAATTGTGCAAGAGCATTGCTTGCAGCATTAATGAGCCACTGCTCTTTGGCATTGCTGAGAACATAGGCCAGATCTTTTTTGAACGACACGGACTTTAGTTTTTCCGTTAAATGGCAGGCGGCGATCTGAACGTCAACATCAGGATCCTTGAGAAGGCGCGCGACCTCCGGTGTGAATTTAGCGGGCAGTGGAGTAGGCACCGTTTGAAGAGCGAGCTCGCGTAAGTAGGGAATATCACTTTTGAAAAAGCTGAGGTATCGCGATTGCCAATCAGCCGGACGGAATTTAGCATCTATTGAAATCAGGGTCATGTATAAGGCGCATTCACCCGGACTTTGAGGATTTTCACTGACGCTGCCGCGTTTTGCCAGGACATTTGCTGTGCGCATTAGTTCGGCGACGTTGCCTCGTGGACGAGGATAGAGATTCGACTCAAGAGGAAGAGTCTTGGATTTTGTAATGGCGACATCAAGCGCCGCAACCACCGATTTGACGCTGTCGGCATCACCTACACACTGGAGCATGAAGGCACCGAGCTGTTGCTCCTCCTTATCGGACGAACTCAAAAACCGCTTGCCGAGTTGGCGCACTGAAGGTGCGAGATTGGCTTGCCAGCTTGCTTGCACGAGGCGTCTTCTCTCGGGGTCATAACTGACTTCAAAGACATTGCGCTTCGGTAAATCGCCTTTTAGTTCGGGGTCGGGAAGCCGCATGGATAGATGTTTGGCTGCCAGCAGCGCCAGCTCTTTGTTATTTTTGCCGGCAATGCTCAGCAACGCTCTTGTGGCGTCCAGGCTTGCAATATTGCCTATGGCGTATAGCGTGCTTTCTGCCTCCTTCGAATTGCCGTTCTCCAGCTTGTCCAGCAACGGTTGCAGGTATATGGGATATGAGAGCGCGGACACATCCTCGTAAGCGTCACTTCGGCGTGCGGCAGCCTTTTGTCGTGCCTCGGCGTAAACTTCTTCCACGAGCTTCCGAGCTTCACTGGCTGAGGGTGAGACAAACTGGACTTCAGTTGTGGCTGTCGGCCGTTTTTTCTCGGGCAGCCCCAAGCCGAAATCATGAGAAACGCTCACTTTGTATTTGCCGGCCTTTTCAATTCTGGCGTACAAAGGCAGGGCAACCGAGAAGTTGGCGCTCTGAGAATGGTTGAGCTTCCGCCCGCCACTGAGACCGCCTTCGCAATAGAGCGCTGCGTCCGGATGCGGATCAGGGGCAACGCTGCCGTCTTCGGCCACAGCCTTGATTTGAAACCTGGTAGCTCTGAGAGTGCCCCGGTAATCGCCACCTGTTTCTATTGTTATTGGATCTATGCCTGTGTTTTCTATGCTGAAATTCAGCATGGCGTTCTCGCCAAGAAAATACTTTTCCTTATCAAAACTAGCGCGCACTTTGTATTGCATCGGCACCTTCGCAGCGTTTGACGAGCTGAGCTTACCATGAGCAGGCGCTGCCATGACCTCGGCATGACTTCCGAGTCCTACTAAGAAGCAGATCCAGAAGAGAAGGTAGCTTGGCTTTCGCGGATTCATATCAACTCCAGGTACAGCCGGTCATAAGCAACCGCATTGCCATAATAGCCCGGCAGCGGTTTTCATCCCAGTATGGTAAGGATCGGAAAGAACTGGGCTTTTACCTAGTGCCGGTCTTCGATGCCGCTTAGAAGTCGACCGAGATGACGATGTGATCGCCGGCCACGCCCAGTTTGTTACCGCTTGCATCAACAGCCCAGGGACGGGCCTCGTACATTCCAGTGGAAGGGAACATGTCGCGAGTCAGTCTGATACTATCCCTGGTGCCGGCCTTTATCTCTTTCATCGAAACCTTGCTGGCTGATTTTGTGTTCTGCGTTTCGAACATCAGATTAGGACGGGTTATTTCCAGGACGATGCCTGCGGCATCCGTTATGGTCGTGCCATCGACGGCAAGCACCGCGCTCTTGTCTTTGTCGGACAGATGGAGATATCCCTTCGTTCCCATATATCCTGAATTGGGGAAGGAAGCGCTCGGCATCAACTGATCGGCCGCAACAATCTCGACAGATTTGATGGCCAGCTCGCACTCATGGGGGAACCGGAGCTGAAGGGGATGGGCATTACCGCCAAGCGACCACTCCGGCAGACTGCGCAATGGCAAAACGATGTCTTGCTCGGATGCCGCCAGGTCGAAGTCGGCATGTGTTCTGTTGGGCAAATCAAACTTCGGGCTTATGTCGTTTGCATAAAGCAAGTCGATTCCTTCGCTTGCCAGAAATGGTTTAGAACCGCCTGTGGTGTCAAGGTTTCTGACATGCAGGCGGACAAATTCGATATCGAAGCAACTGCGTTTACCAAAATCGATTAGCACCTCGGGTCTGCCGTCTTTGGATGAATCGCCGCGAACGATGAGCTCGCGACTTGTAGACCAGCTTGATTTGCCGTTTTTATCGCTGGCGATATCGCGAAGTTGTCCGAGAATCCATTTTGATCTGAGTGGTGGTGTTGCACCAGCATCACTGACAATACTCAATGGTTTGAACTGCTTCTCGAGCGAATTCCAGGAGTAAAGCTTGACGCTGTCGCGGCATTGCAACAAAGACTGCTTGAGGAAACCGAATGGAAGTATTTGCTCGTAGCGGTTCAGCATCAAGCAATTCATCACGTCGCGCTGCATCTGCGGTGATTTAGTCATACCCCAGAGCGCATTGCGGCAGATATAGGCACCATCTACTTGATCGGGCAGCGAGATGAGCAGGACCTGCGGGTCACCCTCGATGTTTGTATACAGTTTGGATAGGCCTGCTCGAATGGCGTTCGACTCTTCTCCTGCTCTTGCCCATGCGAGGTTGTTAATCCACAACGCCACGCCGCAAATGGATGCGACGCCGAGCAGAATCGCCCAGCGCGCTATGATTGCCGACTTCAAACGAGAGGGAGCAATGAATGCCATCGCCAACAAAAGGCTGAGGGCAAGGGTTGCCACATGCGCCAGTCTGGCACCTTGCAAATCGTCTGCGATGGTGAAAATCTTGTAGACGGGCGCGAAGCAAAGGGCCAGGAAAAGCAGATTGAAGGCAAGGAGGCGGAGGAGCTTGCGTTCCTTCAATATGTTCCATGCCGCCAGGCTGAACGACACCGCAAGCATGGTCTCCCACAGTTTGGTGATGACATGATGGCTGCCCATAAGCCCCTTGTTCAGTGGAACGAGGAACATGCGCAAGCCGTGCAACCAGCTGCCGATGAAGTTGCGAATGTCGGCGATGAAGAAGAGCGAGTCGTCATATCCGCCCACAAAAGTTCCCAACGCCATGCGGCGCACTGCGAAATAAACGACCAGCATGGACCAGAAAAGAATGGTTGGTTTTACCAGCGAGAAACAGTACTCGATCAAAGTGAGTGGTTGCCGCAATGAATTGTTCTCTGCATCGCCACGATTGACCTCAGCTCCGGGGAATGACTGATGCGGCGCACGCCACAAAGCATTCTTCCCAAGCGTCAGTTCGTACAGTAGAAACGCCGGCGGCAAGGTCAATGCCATTTCTTTTGACAAAAGACCGAGGACGAATGCCACCATGGCCAGTGCAAACCAGCGCTTTTGCGCGCCGTCGCGCCAGCGCAGATAGCAGTAGAACGTCGTGATATAAAATGCGGTGACGATTGCGTCCACTCGTCCTGTGATCCAGGAAACAGCTTCGCAATGCAATGGATACAATCCGAAAATAAGAGAGACGGCAAGAGGATGAAGGTGTTGCGAGCCGGCGGTGCTTCGATCGGGGCCGCTCATCGGGAGGGTTTGCTCCCCGCGAGCCGCGGACAACAACCGGCCCGCCGTGAAGAAGAGCATCACTGTTGCCGCCAGGTGAAACAACACGTTGGTAATGTGGAACCCGAGTCCGTTTGTTTTCCAGACGGCATAATCAGTAACCATAAATACCGATATGAGCGGGCGATAGAAGCGTGTCGTCGTACCATCAAGCCATGAGCTATGGAAATTTCGCCAGACCAGCTCCGGCGTTTTAATCGCTTCCTTTAACCAGGTAAGGTGGACAAAATCGTCACCAAGGAAAAAATTGAACAGGATAGGTGAGTATGCTACCAACACTGCCAGCACCACCAGCAGTACCAGCAATGGAGTGACTGGTCCAAAAATCTCCTTACCGGTACCGGCAGGAGCGCTCAGTGCCTGGGCTGCGCGCAGAGCTTCATTGATCGGCGAGCGGTTGTCGGCCGATTCTTTAGCGCTGCCACGATCTTTGAGTGGGTGCATCGATTCTCTCAGGGCTCACAACTTCTTTGACTATTCATGCAGGATTGCAAGCAACAGACTCGATCGCGACATCGTAGGCCGGTCGATCTTCCAGATGGCAGCGAACTTCGTCTCTTCGTTTGATCGGTTTTGCCGGAACACCGGCAACGACCATGTTGGGCTCGACGCTGTGGGATACGACGGAACCGCCTGCTATGACGGCACCTCGTCCGACGCGCACGCGCGGGAGCAACAGCACTCGAGCACCGACAATTACTCCGGATTCAAGATATGGACCTTCTCTTCCAACCTGGCAGGGTGGATGCAGGCTGTCCGTTGTGCATGCCATCGGGTAGAAGTGAACGTCATTCTCACAAGTAGTGAAAGTGGCGATGAAGACATTGTTGTGGAAGCGGCAATTGTCGCCCACCTTGATTTGCCCGTCCGACTGCGAGAGGGTTCCGAAGCTGCAATTTTTTCCGAAGTGACTTTCCTCTCGGATGACTGCTTTGTGTCCGGTCTGGAATTTTTCTCCAAAGGAGCAAGCTGCATAAATGATCGTTCCTGACCTGATGATGCTGTCGGCACCAATGCTGACAGGAGGATTGCTGTAGTCGTCGTCCCTCAGATAACCGATTAGCCGTTCGCCGATAATGCACTGCGCGCCGATGAATGTGTTTTCGCCAATCGATGCGTTTTCATAAACGATTGCGCCGCATTCGATAGTGACACCATCGGCGATGCGGGCACCATCTTTGATGACAACAAAATCACTGATGCTGACGTTTTTCCCAATGCTTGCATTAGGGCTTATGGATGCATGTTTCGATATCGAATGGTTTTGCTTTTTCATGATCTCAGGCTGGCGGGAATGTCGAGCTGATAATCGGCGAGGCATACGCACTGGCTTGAGTAGCCATAACCTGCTGCACGCACTCTGCGACGTAGAGAACGTCTTCATCGCTGAGCTCCGGATACATCGGCAGCGACAGAACTTCCTGAGCCACCTGCTCGGAAATCGGGAAGTCTCCCTGGCTGTATCCGAGATGTTTAAATGCGGCTTGCAAGTGAAGTGGCACCGGATAATAACACATAGAGCCCACCCCGCGTTCGGAAAGTCGGCGAGTCAGCTCGGCGCGTTGGGCATTGTCATCGACACCGTTGGAGCCGTTTGAGTTCGCTTTCGAGCCGGATTGAAAACGCTCCGAATGCACTCTAATTGTGTATTGATGCCATACATGAGTCAGGTCGGTTTGCGGCGTGCTCGCTCCGGCGGTTGATATGACGGGCAGCGTCATGCCCGGACAATTCTTCAGCGCCTTGTTGTAGAGCGCAGCAATTTCCGAGCGCCGCTGATTCCACTCATTTAGATAGGGAAGCTTGGCTCGAAGCGCCACTGCTTGCAGCTCGTCGAGACGACTGTTGACGCCCAGCTCATCATGATAGTAACGACGATACATTCCATGAGCGCGCAAACGTTTCAAGCGCTCCATTAGCTCTTCATTGCTGGTGACAATCATGCCGGCATCGCCGCAGGCTCCCAGGTTTTTGGTCGGATAGAAGCTGATGCAGGCAAGGTCGCCCATGCCGCCGGTCATGCGGCCCCTGTAGCTGGCTCCGATTGCCTGGGCATTGTCTTCAACCACCCACAGCTTATGCGCGCGTGCGATTTCGAGAATCGGATCCATGTCCGCCGGCAAGCCATACAAATGTACCGGCAGAATTGCCCTGGTTTTTGGCGTGATTGCTTTAGCGATGCGGCGAGGGTCGATGTTAAAGGTTGCGGCGTCGATGTCCACAAACACCGGCGTTGCACCGCGGAGCGTAATAGCCTCCACGGTGGCGGCAAAGGTGAACGGCGTAGTTATTACCTCGTCACCAGGGCCGATATCGATACACCAGAGCGCCAGAATCAGTGCGTCTGTTCCGTTAGCAACGCCAATTCCAAACCTGGTGCCGCATATGGCGGCCACTTCCGCCTCGAGCTTCTTCAAATTCTCGCCCAATATATAGTTGCCGCTACGCAGCACCTCAAGGACACTTTGCTCGATCTTGTCTCCTACCTGCCTGTACTGGGCGGGCAAATTCAGAATGGGGACTCGCTGTGTCATGAACCGGCTTCCTTTCAATCCAGCACCGCAACGATGCTCGAGTACTAAGACGCAGGCAGTCTACAGCGCGCACTTGACTGCTTAATAGGTGCTGTATGTAAGGTTTGAACGTTCCGAGATGATAGATTTTTTATGGTTGTTCGATGTGGATGGGCTCGGCTCAACCGCCCGGTATCAAGCACCCTCGTATTTTCGGCTTGGAGCCGGGCTGGTGGACAATCGGTTCGCATTAACAATTTGTCAGTCTGATACGAAGTAAATCCGCCCTAAATCCCGCTCTAAATCCGAATTGCAAAAGCAGTCAAACCATTGGTCTCAGTAAATTCTGTGCTTGCAGTTGCTGCAAACCCAACCCCAGGAGTCAAGCCAGAGTCCGGCTCGCTCTGCTTCGTATTGGTCCTCCATTGCAGCACGGTTCCATTCAATGGTGGAAAACGGCGGCGGCGGCATGTAGAGGGGCTTGATCATTAATGGACCCAGGCTGTCCGGGGGATAGAATCGCCCGGTTCCACATGGCTCCCATGGCACGCTCCAGAAATATGCAATCTGGGCTGGCTCGCGGCCGCAGGAGGGGCAGGCGGGTCGGATCATCCAGAGGAGCATACCCAACGCCGGTGCCACTAGCGAAAAGGTGAGCAGAACCAAACCGATTTTATTCTTCAGTTTTTTCATATACGCCCCTAACCAGCTGCCTCAACCGATTTGCTTCGATGCTGACATTTCTGCAATGTCAGTCCCAGTGCTTTTGGTCAGTTCCAATATGACGCAAGTCAGGTAGTGCCATTCTTCTGCATCGATTTTTTTCAAGCAGAAACTTGATCCGGGAAGGGGTTTTCCAAGTGGCGAATCCGCGT
>JAJPJO010000190.1 GCA_021324135.1 Pseudomonadota bacterium | reverse complement strand
GCAATCTGATATCAGCAAAGCCCTCAGCTTTGCTAAAACGGTCATGTACAGCGAGATTCCGGTGACTCTCATTCACTGCACACGATCAATAGAAACGGATTCTAGTAAAAATTTGTGCGAACGAATGTAATCGCCGATCAGAATACACGCGGCGAATATATCAGTCAATACCTTTTCGAGATCGAGTGAATTAAATGTTGGATTCTCTGATCAGTCCTATGTTTCGAGCCCCGCCTGTGCAATCCATCTTATGGATTAGTGACAGCGCCGAGGAAGAGGATCTGATCGGTGTCGTCATCGACGAGCGCGAGCACGAATGGCCTGTCGACACGGAACTCAATAGGCGGCTGTGGCATGTGGGCTGCCGCCGCCGTCGCCATCACGACTGCAGTGACCGCTGCCGCCTCAGTACCTTCTTCATACACGTCCATATAGGTCTTCTGCAAGACACGGCTGATCCAGGCGCGCTCGCGCTTCGTATCGATCATGTTAGAGAAATCTGCCGAATTCGAGCTGAATGCATCACTCATGCCCATGGCAATCAGCTCTTTATTCAGCAGCTTCGAGTACTCGAGCTTAAAGCGCGGCATGGAAACGTTCACCTTCGCGTGATGGTAAGAATGCATCCATTTATTCCAATTGTCATTCGAGAGTTCGGCTTCAAATGCCGCTATATCAGAATTCTGATCGGGCAGAAAAATCATCATGCGCTGATGCTCACCGGCATAAGGGAGCGCAATAGATTGAAAATGTGCAGCTTTCATGTACATCAGACCGGCATCGTTCTGATGCATCATCTTGACCGGAACTTCGCCTTTTAAGCCCTGGAAGCGGTCATCCTGCGTCAAATTCTTCTCGAATTTATGAGCCCAGGTGCCTTTGAAGTAAATGGCATTGAGCAGAACCATTTTCTCGTCGCGCGTCAGTTTGTCGAGAATTTTCGGAATCTTTCCGTGTGTCTTCTGGTTGCACCAGGCGTTGATTTTCCCGACCACTGCCGGATCTGCAAAGTCTTCGCTATGCGCTTCCGCATCATAAAATTTCTTGCACTCAGAAATAAATTCTTGTTTGAACGGCGTATTTCGATCGGAATAGATAGCATTGCCGACCTCTAACTGAACCTTGTCATTGCTTCGCATCTTGCTGAATATTGCTTGATTGCGCTTGTTCACCTCCTCCAGCGTTGACGAGTCGATGCCGAGCACCTTGCTCATCTGCTCGCGCGTTTTACCTGAGGCGCCGTTTGCCGTCATGCATAACGCCGCGTATGCACTGAAAGGGGAGACGAGAACGTTCTCCTTCTTGTTTTTCGCCACCTCATCGAACAGTTTGAAGGCAAATGCATTATTCGCTGCTCGTTTTTTCGAAGAAGAAACGCCACTATTGGCGGTGCCTTCCCTGGGTAGCTCACGCGAGTAATGGAAGCCGCCGCCTCCCTGTGCATAAGCCGGTCCCAGCGGCAATGCGCCGGACAAGCACAATGCAGAAGCCGTCAGGGTCAGTACTCTCTTAAATGCTTTCATCGCATGTCTCCCTTCATTTGCGTTTTGGATTCACAATCGAGCCAAGAAAAAGTATGCTGTCCGTCTCGTCATCGACCAGGGCAATAACGAACGGGCGGTCCACTCGGAATTCAATGAAGCGTTGTTGTTGAAGCGATACAGATCGTTTTGCCATGATCACGGCTGTAACAGCCGCAGCTTCGGTTCCTTCCTCATTCACATCCATGAATGTCTTCTGCAAAACACGCGAGATATACATCCGATCGCCTTTTACCATGTTCGAGAAATCGGCGGAGCTCTGGCTGAATGCTTGCCGCATTCCCATATCCGATAGGGCCTTATTCAACTGTATGAAAAAATCCACCTTGAATTTGGGCAAAGATAAACTTACATCAGCAGATGCATATTTCTGCATCCATTTACTCCAGTTATCTTCAGTGAACTGCGCCTGGAATGCAGGCAATTCCACGTCCTTATCGGGGAGAAAAACGATCAAACGTTGCTTGCCGTCAACATAAGGAAGAGAAACTGATTGAAAATTTTCGCCACGCATATACATGAGCTTGCCGCGTTTGTGCATCATCTTGACGGGCAGCTCACCCTTTGGGCTCATAAACAGGTCGTCCAGCGTCTGCCTTGGCTCGAATTGCGATTGCCACGTTCCTTTAAAATAAATCGCGTTGAGCAACACTATCTTTTCGGCTGGCGACAATCGCTCGATAATCGTAGGAATTTTTCCATGCGTTTTTTCGCTGCACCATCCATTGATTTTCCCCACTATCTGCGGATCGTTGAAGTTCTCGGAATGTGCTTCTGCTGAGTAATATTTTTTGCAGATGTCCATGAATGTATCCTTCATCCGACAAGAGTTGTCGGAATAGATCGCGTTGGCTACTTCCATCTGGACTTTGTCGTTCTTGTTGAGTGTGTCAAACACGGCGCGGCTTCGCTCGTTCAATTTGCCGACGTCGTTTGCCGGGACGCCTAGAACCTCAGCCATTTCTTTGCGAGTGTTGCCGCCTGCGCCGTTTAACGTCATGCTGAGCGCCGCATAAGCGCTGAAGGGGGAAACGATCACGTTATCCGTGCTTCCCTCGCTTGCTTTTCGGAAGAGATTGAATGCAAACTTCTTAGTCGGTGATGTGCTCTGCATGGTGGCACAATTGCCCGGCTGCGCTGCAGCAGACGCCAGAACAATAAGTGCTGCAAACAGCCTGGCAAGCCTGGTTGGTGCCGTCGCAGCCGAAAACTCGTTCAGTCTCATCATAACTACTGCCTCTACGCCAGCCTACAAAACTAACATATTGCCATCCTGCACCGATTGGCATAGGGATAAACCTGACCAATAGCAATGAATGTCCCGCATCAATTGTTGCAGGCTCGTGATCGAGTGCGAAGTAACACGCTAGCATCCCTAACCATCGCCGCGCACGCCCCAACCCATCGCCGCGCACTCCCCAACCCATCGCCGCGCACTCCCTAACCCATCGCGGCGCACTCCTAACCCATCGCCGCGCACTCCTGGTTTTTTGCCGCGCACTCCCTATCTGTGCCTGGCGCGACTGTTGAATTCAACAGTGACTCTCAGATATTGAGACCTTACGATTGGACTATGACCGTTGGGAAGGGACGCACTATGTATGCCATTTACGATCAAGGTGATTTCGGCGAAGAGTTTCAAGACGATGTTTCGAATGAGGCGCAAGCATTTGTGATGATTCTGGTTCCCTACCTGAGTCCGGAAGGTATCGACAGAATGATTCCTTCCTTCAAGGCCGCCATAAAGCGCAATGTGCGCATCTGTGTTTTTGCAAAGAAACCGATCGGCTGGGAGAATCGGCATAGTCTGAGAGGTTCTGACGCTGAAAAGTTCAAACGGCTGGAGCATCTTACCAATACATTGAGAAGCACCGGCGTCCACGTCACTCTGCGCGACTATGTTCACATGAAACTCGCAGTGATCGACGGTCGCATTCTGTGGCACGGCAGTTTGAACATTTTGAGCTTCAATCCGAACATGTCCACGGAAGAGATGACGCGCACAGAAAATGTTTTTGAAGCGATCGCCGCAATCGGGCGCCAGAAGCTAGACCGCTGCCAGGAGTGTATCGCACTCAAGAATCATAATTTGCCGGACGCCAATATTATTGATGGCGGCAAAACGCTTGGTCGCATTATTGAGCATCGGCGAATGACTCTTGGAATGACGCTAGAGGAGCTGGCTGACAAATCGGGTGTAGCGAAAAGAACTATCATGAGAATTGAAGACGGCGATGATCATGATGCGAAGCTATCCACATTGTTTCAGCTTTTGAACGCACTCGATAGCAGAATGTCCGTGCTTCCAGACTTCGCGGTTCCTTTCGTCAAACAATTTCTGGAAACCGCCCCAGATATGCAAAGCCTCCAGAGAGCAATTCGAGCAAGCGGCTGATGCGAGTGCAATTGGGCGATGTAGACACGCTCATGCAGAAAAATAATTTGGCTTCGTCGGTCAAGTAGCGGATAGCCCTTGGCAGCCAGACACGCGTGACACTTTTTGCGATGAAAGTGGTCACGCATGGCACTTTTTCTCTTTGCATCCGGCGAATTTCCCCCCAAAAAAAGACACACATGGCACTTTTTGTGCAAAAAGTGGTCATGCAAGTCCGAGTCGAACATTGGAGCCGAGAATCTTGGTAGACAAAGAAGTCGGCAAAAAGCCGCCTGAGATAAAACTCGACAGGCATCCTATAGGAAACGAACGCGATAGGAAATGAGTCCGCGCAAAGGAGTCATCTTGTAAAAAGAGGAGGAAAAGAAATCGATAAAAAAAAGCTCGGTAAAAAAAAGCTCGGCACCAAGAAAAGCGAGTAAGAAGGTGGGAAGGGAAAGCGGAAGAAAGGTGGGAAGGGAAAGCGGGAAGAAGATGGAGAAAAAGAAATCCGGACAGTGATGTCCGGACGCAGGAGTTGAGTGGATGGATCGCGCTTAGACAGTGAACATCTGTCTTGTGATTGTGTAGCTATCGCCCCACAACCTGGAATGGTCCATGATCATGACCAAATGCTTATTCTTATCCGTCTTCTGCGACACGACCAGTTTCATGTCGCAAGCCGGTGGGTCGGATGTTTCAAGATGCTTGTTCAGCATTTCGACTAGAGTAACTGGGCCGCCATGCTCCTTCATATCTTTGGAGTGCTGCTTGAAGAGCCGCATAAATTCTTCAAATGAGCCAGTAGCCAGAAGCGTAGTAAGCTCATCAAGCCCCTCTGCTGGCATGGTTCCGCTTGTGGGTTCCTCATTACGCATTTAGAATTTCTCACTACACCGGCTCGTTTACACTATGCCCGCCTGCCCGAATTTTAAAACCCATCGGTCGCGGGCGTTCTCGGCTTGTAGTGAAAGGGAGAGGACGGAAAAGTGCGAATGAAAGTGACCGGGGATCTAGACATTGGCGCCGATTGCCTCATATGTCTCGCGCCAGAAGTCCGCACAGACAGCCGGTTGGACCGGCGACGTCCATGTCCTTTGGGTCAGCAGAATGGCGACGAGATCCTCCGCCGGATGCGAGCACCAGGAGGTGCCCAGCCCGCCATCCCATCCGAAGCGCCCCGGTTGTGCCGAATATTGATCGGGTGCGGTGACTATGGCAAGACCGAGACCCCATCCGCGCGTGTCCCAGAAACCCGGATAGAAGCCTGACACTGCTTTTTGTCCTTTTGTGAGCTGATCGGTAGTCATCTCAGCCACCGTTTCCTTTTTGAGAATGCGCTCAGTACCATATACGCCACCATCGAGCATCATGCGACCGAAGGCAAGCAAATCATCGGCAGTGGAAACCAAGCCGCCACCGCCGCTCTCGAACACCGGCGGCGAAGCCCATTTGCCGCCTTTAGCCGCATCGAAGACAACCAGCTTTTGTCTCAAATCAGGAGAATAAGATGTCGTCAGGCGATCAATTTTATCTGGGGGAACACTAAAGGCAGTGTCTTTCATACCGAGAGGATCAAAAATTCGTTCGCGCAAAAATTGCTCGAGGCTCATGCCCGCGACTCTCGAGATCAAGATGCCGAGCAGATCAGAGCCGGTGTGGTACAGCCATTGTTCACCTGGCTGTGAGATCAGTGGTAAGGTACCCAGATTCTTCAAATACTGCTCTGCCGTCACCTGTGGTGGCAAGGGTCCCGGCATCAATCGAGCCTTATCCATAGCTGATTGAATCGGATATGTGCCGCGCTTCGCCATGACGATGCCGAAGCCCATGGTGAAAGCGAGCAGGTCATGCACGGTAATTGCTCGCCTGGCAGGAACGGTATCATCAATCTCTGCATCAAGGCTGCGCAGAACTTTCATATCCTTGAGTTCAGGAAGCCATTGGAAGATCGAATCATTCAGCCCCATCTTTCCGTCCTCGACAAGGACCATCGCTCCAACTGCTGTAATCGGCTTGCTCAATGAAGCGATTCTGAAAATACTGTCGCGCTGCATCGGCGTTTTCGAATCGAGATCTTGAACACCAATCGCTTCGATATGCACTTTATCGTCGCGGCATACAACCGTGACTAAACCGGCCACCTCGCCGGATTCGACATGACGGCGCATGGCATCTGACAATTCCGTTGCAATCATATTTATACTCAAGAGGCGGATTCGGGTACGGTGGAAACGTGCCTTGCCGTTATTGTCTTCACCACATGAATGAAACACCCTGCGGCGACTATACTCATGAGACTCGATGCGCAAGCCGCCAGCTCGGCCGCTTGCATGGTGGCATCGTAGCGCGCCAGTTGAGCTGTCACACTGCCCAGGATATTGCATAGAACCCAACTCACAGCCCAGAAGCGAAATGATATCGGCACAGTGTAGGCGAGAAAATTTTTCCGGCCTTCTTGTGGAGGACCGTTTGCCGCATACATTTCCTTCAGCGTAAGATAAGGTCGGTACATCCAAACTATCGGGATAAACCAGCTGAACAAGACCGTTTTCGAATGATGGATGAGCTCCTGCATTCCAGCTTTTTCCATATTTACGTAAATGCGATGCATCCACTTACAAACAAAAACCGCATTGACGATCAGGGCAACCATCATGATCAAGTTCAGCACCAGTTCTGAAATCATAACGACGATGTGCGGAATATCCCAGTTGTTGGGATCCGCCGGCGCAGGACCGATGCAAAAAGAGATTCCTTCCGTGATCGATAAACAGCTATCAATCAGGATGTGAATGCCCAAAGTGATCACGATCAGCTTGGCCAGGAAGGTGATCTTCCGATAGTCAGGCACAGTTTCATTAGTCATCGTTTTTCCCACTTCATCAAACGGCACGTCACATTGAAGTATTGTACCGCGCCTGATACAGTGACAGACCAGCAGGATTTCGACTAAGAATGCGACCGATCTATCATCTAATACACTCAGCCTGGCGAATGATCCTATTACCAGTCGCCTGTGTTCTCGCGCTCTCATCATGTGGTGTAAGTTCAGTTCAGCCGGACCTTCCGCGCGAAGTTAAAATGGCGGTCGAGGATGCCGGTTTCGCCGCTACACTACCCGAGAGCTACAAGTACTACGACACATTTGAATTGACGAAACCGAACCGATCGTTTGGCATACTCTCAGAAGCTGAGAATAATTATCTGTTGTGTATCAGCCATAAAGGCGAGTTTCCGGAGGAAGCCCTTAAGGCAGAGCTCTCAAAATGGGAGTCGGCGCTTAATGCATCGGCAGGAGAAATGGGTGAGGAAGCGGTTCAAGCGAGAAAAATAAAATGGTCAGTTCTCAATTACGATTTGCCGGCGAACGCCAGCAAGCGAGCGCGCACATCGATGCTGCTGGCAGCTTTTCCTTCGCAGCAGAAAGGGGAATGCATCGTCGTGCTCGGCAATGCTTATGAGGATACTGGAAACTATGACTATCAGCGGAGTCTAACCCTGATCCGACAGTTATCGACGCATTGAATTAAAGGGAGCCGATTGCAACTGTGTGGTTTACTTCAGTTGAAAGAGTGTATTCGCTCCAGAACCCATGAATGTGTCAGGCAGCTTGCCGTCCCACTTCTTCACCTTCTCGTATTCAATTAAAGCAGGTGACTTTGAAAGCGCATCGCTTTGAAGCTGAATCGATTTTGCTTGCGCTTGCGCGGTCGTGATCGTGATCTCCGCTTCTTTCTTCGCTTTGTCCAACTCGTATTGCTTCTGCAACGCCTGCTGCTCCATGACCTGCTTCTGCGCAATGGCTGTCTGCAGCACCTCAGGCAGATCGACGTGTGTTATGGGAATGTCGACGACGTTTACCAATCCTTTGACATTGTCCTTCACCATCGATAAGCACTGATTCTTAATAATATTGACGCTCTTGGTGGCCTGGTCCGCTTTGTATTGCGAAACAACCTGCCGGAAAGCCTCTTGAATCTGGGGCTCGACGAGCTTCGTGTAAGGGTCGCCGGCATACTTCTCGTAGAGCGTCAGGACCTGGCCTTCAGGAATGCTGTAGAGAACCTTGTACTCCATTGTGATAGGTTGCTGGTCGCTCGTGAGCGGAATCGCTTTGCCCTGAACGGTCTCCTGCTTAATGGAATAGCGGACGATTGCATCAACACCGGGAATAAAACCCTGCATTCCCTGACTGAGCAGCTCGCGATTCATCTTTCCCATCGTCACTTTGATGCCCACTTCCCCTGGCTCGATGATGGCGCAGCCGCCGAGAATCATGATGGTCGGAACAATCGCCAGCCGCGTTAATACATTAGGTTTCGAGTTCATGGAGTTTCGTCCTCAGCAAAAGGTATTCAGCGCCATTTCAACAAAGGCATAGAGTCAAGCGGCCCTATTATAGGCGAACGTCCATTGGTTGAACTGCTTGGCTACTCCCTATCGGCGCGCCGTATATTTTGCTTCCCTCAGTCGATAGCAATCAGAAAACATCCGCCGGGTCACCGCATTTGGTGGCGTCGATAGATGCCGCACAGCACCATATTCAGTGACACACAATAGCCCCGCCACAAACTTGCAAACGACCGTCCGGGGCTCACATCCCGGTAGTTAATCCGCCATCTATGGGAATTAAGGCGCCGGTAATGTAGCTCGCCTCGGCCGAGCACAAAAACAGCACCACCGATGCCACCTCTTCGGGCTCACCGACTCTGAGCATTGGGATATGGGATTTGACAAACGCATCAAGCGCTTCTTTTCCACTTATCCCTTTACGCTGACCGACCTCTTCATTGAAGCGCTCGCAGAGCGGCGTTCTGATGCATCCCGGACAGATGCAATTGGCGCGAATGCCAGCGCTTGCATAATCAAGGGCGATGGAGCGAGTCAGGTGAATGACGGCTGCTTTTGAAGTGCTATAGGCTGCGTTCACCTTGATGCCGCGCACACCAGCATCTGATGCATTATTAATGATGACACCGAATTTGGTGCGAGCCATCACTTCAAGACAGGCCTTCGACATGAGGAATGTTCCTCGCACATTCGTGTCCATAACTGCGTCCCAATCGGCTTCGTTCGTTTCCAACAAGGGAGCGATGAATTCCACGCCGGCATTGTTGAACAAGAAGTCTATCCGCCCGCCTACATCAAGAGCAGCTCTAGCTGCCGACTTTGCTGTGTCCCCATCCTTAATGTCACCGACAAGCGATATGCAGTTCCCAGCCTCCGCCGACAAGTTCTGCAAAGCATCGCCGTTTATGTCGACGCAAATCACTCTTGCTCCTTCGCGCGCGAAGGCAAGCGCAGTTGCTCTGCCTATGCCGGAGCCTGCACCGGTTACGACGGCAACTCGATCTTTAAACCTCACACATTCACCTGGAGATCAGCCTTTGATTGCAACGAGCATCATGAGACTGTGTAATCTTTTCGCGCTACCTAATCTTTTCGCGGCTTGTTGATCAGCTCGGTGAGCGAATCGATGATTACCTTGTCCGCCTTGTGCTGCCAATCGAGCGCCGTCAGAAGCTCCGAACGCGACATCAAACCCTTGGAGAGGATGAGCTCACCAAGTGGCTTGCCGGAGGTCTCCTGCTCCTTAATGAGCTCTTCGAGTTGGATTACAGTAATCTTGCCGTGCTTGAGAAGAATCTCGCCGAGTTTCTCGGGACGAGTGAGAATATCCCACTTTTCTTCCTCGCTCAATCCGTGTGCCAGTTGATCAGAGTCGCTCATTTATATTTCAGACCTCACAGTTCTTACATTTTAAGATGGGAAAACCGGAATTACATAAATCCAATTTTAGAAGTCCCACCCCGCCGACCTGAGGAAGTTTTCCGCGCCGCTAAATCCTACCTCGCCGCCGCCATTTCCTTGGCGCTTGGACGTTTCATTCCCCTTCGCTCGCGCCAGTAAACTAATAAACAGCTGGCATTGAAGATTGATGAGTAGGTTCCTGAGATTATGCCTATCAGCATGGCAAAAACGAAATCGCGCGTGGTCACGCCGCCAAATACATAGAGGGCTGTCAGTGTGAAGATAACAGTCAATGACGTATAGATGGAACGAGCCAGAGTTTGATTGACGCTCTCATTGGCGACGTCTCCAAAGTTGCGCTTCTTCTCCTCGCCGGTTGAGGGATCTTTGTATTTGCTGCCGACAAACTTGGCGTTTTCTCTGATGCGGTCGAAAACCACGATGGTGTCGTGAACGGAGAAACCAATCACGGTCAGCACCGCGCTTATGAATAAACTGTCAACCTCCGTGCCCAGGAAGAGACCGAAGAGGGCATAGAATCCGCACAAGACGATGACATCGTGGAAGAGCGCGATGATGGCGCAAACGGCATAGTCGAACATGTAGCGATATGAGATGTAGGCAATCATCATTCCGAGTGTAAGGAACAGAGCGATCAATCCGTTTTGCAGCAGCTCAGGACCGATGGTGGCGGTGACTTTGTCCACGGCCAGCGGTTTGAATGGACCGCATTCCTTCTCCAGAGTTTGATCGAGCTTCTTCTTTTGCGCTTCGTCATCGAGAGCTTTGGTGCGCATGACGATGACTTCATTGCCGGATATGTAAGCCTTCTGCACCTGAGAGCCGACCAGACCCGTCTCTTCGAGAACGTGCCTGACTTGATCGAGCTCCAGTGGTTTATCAAATTGATATTGCAAAATCGATCCGCCGGTAAAATCGATGCCAGGCTTCAGCGGCGCGTGGAACTGAATGTAGCAACAAATGATGCCGATGATCCCCGGCACGGTCAGCAAACCCGAGATGCCGAACCATGTCCAGCGATACTTAACGATGTCTACATGTACGCCTTTCACACTGCCTCCTTGTCCCTGAGCGGCTGTTTGGGCCGGTCGTACTTATGTCCGAATAAACCGATTTTGCGCGGCACCAGATGCAGTAGCGTGCGCGTCGCGGTGATGGCGGTGAACATCGAGACGGCAACACCGATTGCCAGCGTCACGGCGAAACCTTTGACGATTGACGTTCCAAACACCATCAATACACAACAGGCGATCATGCTGTTAGCGTTACTGTCCCAGATCGCTGAAAACGCTTTGTTGAAGCCCGCTTCAATCGCCATATAAAGAGTCTTGCCGGCCTTCAGTTCCTCTTTAGTCCGCTCGAATATAAGGATGTTCGCATCAACCGCCATACCGATCGACAGGATGAAGCCGGCTATACCAGCCAATGTCAGTGTTACAGGCATGGCAACGAATATGGCCAGCGTCGCCAGCGAGTACAAAATCAGGGCGATGTCTGCCACCAGACCTGGCAGCCCGTAAACCAGCAACATGAAGACCATGACAGTCAGAATACCGATGCCTCCGGCGACAAGACTCTTATCAATCGAATCTTGACCGAGGGTGGCGCCGACCGTTCTCTCTTCCAGAATGGTGATGGGAACCGGCAGAGCACCGGCGTTCAGCTTAACGGCTAGATCGACGGCTTGATCCTTTGTGAAACTACCGGTGATTTCACCGCTTCCGCCAAGAATCGGCTCGCGAACGGTGACGCCGCGATATTCCTCGACGGGAAGCGGGCGTCCATCCGGTCCTCTTTCAGTAGGTTGACCATCAAGAAAGATGCCGATTTGCTGGCCGACCAAGCGCTTTGTCAAATCTCCGAACTTGCGCGCCCCGGCGTCTTTGAACTCGAAGTTGACGCGCCATGCGCCCCCCGACACCATCGGAACAGCCTGGGCATGTTTGAAATCCGCACCGGTAAGCCCGACATCTTTCCAGACAGGGCGCCCTTCTTCGTCATGAGCCAGCTCTTTGAATTCGAGCAGCGCCGTGGTGCCGATTCGATCTTTTGCTTGTTGCGGATCTTTGATGCCGGGCAGCTCGACGATCAGTCGATCGCGTCCGGCTCTTTGCACAACAGTTTCAGAAACGCCGAGCGTGTTGATGCGGTTATTAATGACCGTTTCAACCCCTGCCATCACCTGTGGTGTTATCTCAGGAACTTGCGGCGATGGATTCGCCTTCAACAGAAGCTGCGAGCCACCGCGCAAATCGAGGCCCAGCTTCAGGTTCGTGAAGACCGTATATTCCTGCTTCGGTCCAAACGGCAAATCGAAATGACCGAGTATTTGAATGTTGTTGGCCATCCCCGCTTTGTCGAGCTCATCTTTGAGCAAGTGCTCCTTCTGGTAGAGATTCATCTTGGGCCAGTTCGGCAATTTCTCGACGCGCTCGTGCACTTCTCTGGTCAGATCATTGGGCGAGAGCGCCGCCATGCGCTGCCATTCTTTGACCGTTTCAGAAGGTGCAAACTGAAAGAGCGTGTGAACAGAAAGAACAAATGCAACCAGAACTGCGAATGGTCGCCAATATTTCAGCAAGATGCCCCCCTGGCATGTACTGCCACTTTCCCGATCCTTGAATGTCAGTCCACTGATCTTGTTGTCGCCACTCAGGCGTATAGCACGTGATTAACGCGAATGTTAGTCTCGGGCTTCAAAAAACCCCTGCGGCTAGTCAAGCTTCATTCTAACCTTTCCGGCTCGAATGTTGGGCTCGTTGGAAGCTATATGAGCTAATTTGCTTTCATCAAGTTTCCGGCGCACCCGACAAGCCCCATCCACTATCGTGTGCCGGCAATTGCGCCGGCCTCATCCATCTCAGCCGGTATTTACACCAGCCTATCCAGGATTTTAAGACGCAATTGTGAAGAGGACGGGAGTTTAGAGTCTAGACCGTGCAGACTTTATCGCCGCCACGCTGCATGGCGAGCTCGAGTGCGCGCACTGATTTTTCAATGAGCTCATCATGTTCGCGCGCATGAGCGGGAAATGCAGCCAATCCGACTGAGGCGGTAACTCGCAAATTGTGCCAGTTGTGCGTAATCGACTGATTGCCGATCCGCTGGCGGATGCGCTCGGCGACTATTGATGCGCCGGAGGCATTCGTCTCTGGAAATATGATGGCAAACTCTTCAGCGCTGTAGCGTGCCGGAATGTCGACGTCGCGGATGGCGCCCCGCAGGACATTGCCCATCACCTTCAAAACGGCGTCGGATGTCAACGCGCCATACTGCCGAACGATGTCCTTGAAACCATCGATGGCAACCATGCACAGGGCGACCGGGCGCTTGTAGCGTTTGGCTCGCTTGAGCTCGTCCTTGATTTCTTTGTAAAAGGTTCTCGAGTTGTAAAGCTCGGTCAGCGTGTCCAGCAGCGCCAGACGCTCAATCTCTTCGCCTTTGACTGCTGCCAGGCTCTGCTCCGTGCTGGTCAGTAACGAGCGCTGCTCCAACTCCTTGACGCGCTCGATAACCTGGCTGTCCATGAAGCTTCTGGCTCCGGATTGCTTGGCGCGGTTGGGATTGTCGAGCACTCGACAAAACATACAAGTTCTTCCGCTGCAAATGTGATCAGTTCGTCCTACGCTGGCCATCGACCTATCTACCCATCCAATATGTAATTAAAGCTTCCATTGGGATTTTTGCCCGGAGCGCGAGAAGGTGAAACCTCTTTATCCCAGCACATCAGTATAGATTAAATTTCTAAAGCCTACCAGCCATTAGTTTTTCTTGTCGTCATGTTTCGCATCGTCATTCCGATGCCGCCGATATTCTAAGACGGCCGGCGCTTATGATCTCGTCGCCATCTACATAAAGGTCTTGCAACCTGCTCGGCGCTCGAATGACAAGGTCTTCGGGATCGCCTGTCGGAGATGCTTGGGTCGCCTGCGCTGAAGGTCCGGCAGCAAGCGCCGACTCCTCATCGGTAAGAAGCTTGATGACAGCCAGATCGGCGCGTTTGCCCGGAGCGATCGAGCCGATCTCCTGTTGCTTGCCTATTGCCTTTGCCGCATCGATCGTCAGCATTCTCAGCCCATCGGCACTGCTCAGATCGAGATGAGGCACTGCTGCCCTGTGGAGATTGATTGCAAAACGCGCCTCATTGATCGGATTCAAATCATCGACCGAGGCTAAACTGTCGGTGCCGAGCCCGACATCGATCTCGAAAGAACGGTACAGCTCAAGCGGCGCGCGACCGTTTCGCAAGCGCGAGTTACTGCGCGGGCAATGGGCTACAGCGATCCTCTGCTCGGCGAGAACGGCGAGGTCGCTCTCATCGACATGAATGCAATGAGCCGCTAAGAGCGTTTCACCCAAGAGTCCGTGCTCTTTTAAATGCATCACGGGCGAATGGCCGCCACCTTTCCAATCGAGCGAACGCAACAGATCTCTGATATCGCGTCCTGGAGGGGGAGGCATGACCTTGACCAGGTAGTCATCGATTTCCGAGGACCCCGAGCCAAGCCAGGCACATTCGGCTTTCGCTTCCGCCAGGTGGGCGAGAATGCGCAGCGCCCTGGCTTCCGCCCAGTCTTTCGCTTTCCGCCACAATGCCGGGCACACCGTATATGGTGCATGGGGCGCCACGGTCAAAGTCACTCTGCCACGCGCTAAGGCCGCTTGCAGAGCCGTGCTTGCTTTATCGATGCGGGCCTCGAATTTAGCCAGCCATGCCTGCCAGACCAGATCGGCTCTGCTCTCGTCCAGCCCGAACAACTCGAGCCCGACCAGCCCCTTCAAGCCGACCTGCGCGATTGCCTCGGCGCTCAACCCGGTGTACGAGCTGTCCACGACGGTGGTGACGCCGCTCAAGGCGAGCAGCCTGGCGCCAAGCATCGCCGATTCCAGAAACTGCGACTGATCCCAGGCTGAGGCAGACTTCATGAGCACGGGAATCCATTCAAACAGGCTGAGATTGCTATTGATGAAGCGCAGCGCCGAATAGTCGAGATGGCTGTGAAGATTGATGAAACCGGGCGTAATGGCGCAGCCGCTGTAGTGAATATGATCGGCTCCCTGCTCTTTGTGAACACGCAAAAGCTCTTCGGCTGTATCGACTGCCAGGATGTGTTCTGCCGTGATTGCCACCGCGCCGTTGGCTATCGGTTTTTCCTCGACAGGAAAAACCCAGTCAGCGCTAAGGATTATGCAGCGTTTGTTCATAAATGTAGAATGGCGATCGACGCGCGCCTCATGCCTTCGAGCAAATTGATCGTAGTATATCTGTGGTAGAATCAAGCTCTCAGCCGAGCATGGAAAAATCACCCAGGCAACGGGCGTGCACGTCTTTTCTGTGTCCTTTGCTCGATTATGCGCGCCGGGGATTTGCGTGAGCGCTGGGGCTTTGGTGCGGCACTGCGGATCTGGTGCGACCGCAGCGGCATGCAGTTTATTTCTGTCTCATAGTTGAGTTGAGCGAATCTGGCGAGCGATTTTTGAAAGTTAGTTTAGACGACATCAAAACAATGCCTTTGAAGCGCCTGAGACTGAGCTTCAATGAAAAGCTTCCCGTGGAGGGTGCTGTCAAGCCGGTCCTGGGAGAGCTGTCTATCTGCGCCAGCGCAGGCGGCGTCATCATCACCGGGCGTGTCAAGACCTTGCTGAAGCTGAATTGTCACGTTTGTTTGCGCCCTTACTTTCAGAGCCTCACGGTCGACATCGACGAACAGCTGGCGACAGGTCCCCAGGAGCGCGATGAATCGCCGCGCGAGCGCGAATTGCTCAGGGATGATTTTTACGAGCTGATTCCCGACGACGGCATCCTTGACATCAGCGACATTGTGTATCAAGCTGTTACGTTGGCCGCGCCCGTTTTCTACCGTTGCGGCGATGAATGCCCCGGACCGCCGAAGTCCGAAAAGGCGCTTGCCTCCGCCGATTCGGATTCCTCGAGCCCGGAGGTTGCCAGTCAGCCGAAAATTGACCCGCGCTGGCAGAACTTAAAGACTCTCTTTTCAAAAGAAGATTCCAGTGAAAATTCGTAGATAATTATCAATCCAGAGACAACCCGAAGGAGTGAACCGTCAATGGCTGTTCCCAAGAAAAAGACATCTCATCAGAAGCAACACCAGCGCAGAGCACATTGGAAAGCGCTTTCCAGCAACATCACCCGTTGCGCCCAGTGCGGCTCCAGCAAAAGACCGCACAGCATGTGCCAGGAATGCGGTTATTACCGCGGTCGCCCCGCATTTAGAAGCGAGCAAATTCTCTAAAATACTTGATGGGATGCCGCAACCAGCGGTGTCCTATTGCTGATGGTTCGTTTCTCCTCCTCCAGTTCAGGGCGCGCGTGCAAGGGTCGTCTTCTATGATTCGCATATCCATAGACGCCATGGGTGGTGACTATGCCCCCAGAGAAATCGTCCATGGTGCGGTAATTGCCGCGCTTGAATACAAAATCGCCGTCATTCTGGTCGGTCCCGAACAGCTCATCCGTGCGGAGCTCGATCGCCCAATCATCAAAGAACTTTTGAAAGGCAAGACGCCGGAAGCCTCCCACATCTCGATCGTCAATGCATCACAGGTGGTGCAGATGGATGAGAAGCCGGGTTGGTCGGTGGTCAAGAAAAAGGATTCTTCAATTGTGGTGGCCACCAAACTGGTCCGCGAAGGCAAAGCCGACGGGCTCGTGGCCGCCGGCTCGACAGGCGCCGCTGCAGTAGCGGCAACCATTTGCATGGGCAAGATAAAAGGCGTCGATCGTCCGGCAATCGCCTGCACGATGCCGACCATTCATAAGAATCCCTGCTTCCTCATAGACGCCGGCGCCAGCATCCAGTGCGACGCGCATCATATGAAACAGTACGGTATCATCGGCAGTGTGCTTGCTAAGGGACTCTACAACATAAAGAATCCGCGCGTCGGCATCCTCAACAACGGCACCGAGGAGACCAAAGGCACCGACGAAGTTCAGGAAGCGTACAGGCTCCTGCGCGAACAGAACGGTCTGAACTTCATTGGTTTCGTCGAAGGACGCGACTACCCGATGGGCAAAGTCGACGTCGTCGTTACCGATGGTTTTACCGGCAACGTTTCGCTGAAAACCGCCGAAGGAATTGCGCGCATGATCAATCATATGCTGCGCGAAGAGCTCATGGGCTCTGTAAGAGGAAAGTTTGCCGGCGTAATGGCGAAGCCCTGTTTGAAAAATTTGAAGGCGCGCATCGATCACAACGAATTCGGTGGAGCGCTCTTAGTGGGAGTCAAAGGCGTCTGTGTCATCGCCCATGGTGGCTCGAAGCATACCGCTGTCAAAAACGCCATTCGCGTTGCCAAAAACATGGTGGCGGCCGGTGCAGTCAAATCAATCGAAACCGCCCTGGCGGCCAACGGCAAGGGCAAGGAGTGAGGAGCGGTGCAGTTTGCTTACGGAGCAAGAATTATCGGTGTGGGCGCCGGTTTGCCTTCCTCAATCGTAACCAATGAAGATCTCACCAAGCTCGTCGACACATCGGACGAATGGATCAAAACCCGCACCGGGATCAGTGCCCGCCGCATCGTCAAAGATCACGAAACCGCGACCGGTCTGGCCATCGAAGCAGCCAAAGACGCGCTCGCCTTTGCTGGTATCGGCGGCGATACCATTGATTTGGTGATTGTCGCCACATCGACACCCGACAATCTCTACCCATCAACGGCATGCCAGGTGCAAGCGGCGATCGGCGCCCACCGCGCTCCCTCCTTCGACATGGAGGCAGCCTGCACCGGGATCGTTTATGCCATATCCGTCGGACAGCAGTTTATCGGTTCGGGAACTTACAAGCGCGTGCTCGTCGTAGGCGTCGACATTCACTCGCGCTTTCTCGACTGGGAAGATCGCAATACTTGCATTCTGTTCGGCGATGGTGCCGGTGCGTTCATCCTCGAGCAGACCGAGAAAAACGATAATGAGATGCTCGCTACATATTTGCAGGCTGACGGCAATGGAGCGCATTTGCTCTGGATCCCGAACACCGGAACCCAGTACCCGCACGCCGGGGTCGAGCCACCAAAGACGGTGCAGCGTCATTTGCAAATGAACGGTCGCGCCATCTATGAATTCGCTGTCAATGCCGTTCCTGAAGCGGTGCGGCAGGCAACGGAGGCAGCCGGGATTAGCGTCGACGACATCGACTATATGGTCCCGCACCAGGCGAACATTCGCATCATCAGGGCTGCTGCCGATCGGCTGGGGCTCAGTGAAGATCAAATCATAACGAACGTCGAGGAGATGGGAAACACCTCCGCGGCATCGATTCCAATTGCCTTGTGGCAAGCAATTTCCCGAGGCGAGGTGAAGATTCCATCCATGCTTTGCCTCGTCGGTTTTGGCGGCGGGCTTACCTGGGGCTCTGCAGTAGTGCGTTGGACTGCTGTCGATCAAAGGTTGAGCCAGAGCCGGAAAGAAACGGCTGGTGCCACTGCTGGTGCCGGCAGTGTTGATTGATTATCGGCAAAAGGAGAAAGGACATGGGTAAGATCGCTTGTTTGTTTCCCGGGCAGGGCTCGCAATCACAAGGAATGGGCCTCGATCTTTTCGAGAAACATCAAGAGGCCAAGGAGACATTCGAGCTGATCGACAAAATTGCCGGCCGCCCGTTATCAAAGCTGTCCTTCGAAGGTCCTGAATCAGAGCTGAAGCGCACCATTAACACGCAGCCGACAATCATGAGCGTCTCGCTGGCCGCCTGGAGATGCTGGCAGAAACTGGGCGGACCGACACCGCAATTTGTCGCCGGACACAGCCTCGGCGAGCTATCGGCGCTGGTGGCGATCAACTGTCTGGCGCTCGAGGATGCCGTGCGGCTTGTCGACAAGCGGGCCAGGCTGATGGAAGAGTGCCCTAAAGGAGCAATGGCGGCGGTGCTGAAGGTATCGCCCGAGGTGCTCAACGACGTCGTCTCATCGGTGAGAAACGAATTGCTCGGCAAAGGACGCAGCCAGGACGAATCGACAGTCGTCATGGCAAACTACAACACTCGCGAGCAGCTCGTCATTTCAGGCAACCCCGATGCAGTCCAGGAAACTTGCAAGAAGGTCAAAGAAGTAGGCGGCAAGGCAATTCCACTTCCGGTTGGCGGCGCCTTCCACTCACCATTGATGAGCGCGGCTGCCAAAGAATTCGCCGAAGAGCTGAGCAAAGCCGACTTGAAGTCGCCCACTTCTCAAATTGTGCAGAACTTCGACGGCCGCGGCTCAGACAAAATTTCCGAGATTCGCTCGAAGCTCGAGCGCCAGATGGAAAGCCCGGTCCGCTGGTATGAGTCGATCGAATACATAATTGAAAACGGGGTCGACACTTTTGTCGAGATTGGTCCGGGAACCGTGCTCACCGGTCTGGTGAAAAAGATAAATCCCTCAGTGCGGGTGATGAATGTATTCGACAGCCAGACACTGGAGGAGACGATCAGCCAGTTGCGCCAGGCGGTGGCCAGGTAACCATCAAAGAGCAAATCATCGAGGAGAGAAACCGTGAAAATAGTTGTTCTGGGCGGAGCCGGAGCCATGGGGCAAGTAGTGGTTCGCGATTTAGTCGAATCGACGCCTGTGAAAGAAGTTGTCATTGCCGACTACAATGAGAAGCTCGCCAATCAACTCAAGGATAAGTATTCCAACCCTAAGGTAAGCGCGGCACAAGCCGACCTTCGCGATCTCGACCGGGTAGTGACGCTGCTCAAGGGCGCCGATGTCATCGTCAATTCCTCGCCCTATCAATTCAACCTGGAGGTCATGCAAGCGGCGCTGAAAGCTCGATGCCACTACCTCGACCTCGGTGGTTTGTTCCACATGACGCGCAAGCAACTTGAATTGCACGAGCAGTTTCTCAAAGCCGACGTCCTGGCCGTCCTCGGCATGGGATGCGCCCCCGGTCTGACAAATGTAATGGCCGCTTGTGGCGCCGCTGATTTGGAAACCGTCGAATCAATCGACATCGCCATCGGCTGCATCGATTTTATTAAGAACGATCAGCCCTTCTACTTGCCGCAGTCTTACGGCCTGGAAACCGTGCTTGATGAGTATACGAAAGAGTCGATGGTTTTTGAAAACGGTAACTTCGTTGCCCAGCGCTCCATGTCCGGTGAAATCGAGGTTGATTTTCCGCAGCCCGTCGGCAATAAAAAAGCAATCTACACGTTGCACTCGGAGGTGGCAACGCTGCCTTTGACATATAAGGATAGAGGAATCAAGCGAGTGACGTTCCGCCTCGGCCTACCCGATGAAGTGCACGAGAATCTGAAGTTCCTGGTCAACCTCGGACTGGGAAGCGGCGAAGCGGTCGAGCTTCCCGAGGGCAAAGTCACTCCTCGCAAACTGCTCGCCAAGCTGGTGGAAAAATTCCCGGAAGTGACCGGCGATCCCAATAATTGCGAAGTAGTCCGCGTCGATGTGCGCGGCACCTGTGCAGGCAGCGAAGCTCTGTCCCGCCTGGAAACGACGGTTTATTCACACTCTGAATGGAAGATGGGGGCCGGGGCCCTCGACACCGGCGTGCCACCATCTATAGTGGCACAAATGATCGCCTCGGGCATCATCAGAGACAGAGGCGTTCTCGCCCCTGAGGTGTGCGTGCCCGCCCAGCTCTTATTCGACGAGCTGGCTAAACGCAAGATCTACATGCGCAAAATATCGGACCGCTCTCTGGTTCAGATGCCATCAAAAGTGGTTGCCGGCATGAAGGGCTAAAGCAGCCGCTTCTCAACGTCCTTTGCTGTTCGTGTTCACCGATTCGTAAGTGGCGGCACCGGAGTTGTTGTATTGATAGCCGGTCGAGCCCGTGTTCGCGTATGATGCAGCGCCGCCGTTTTGACCGGGAACATACAGGTAGCCTCGCTGCTGCTGTTGCTGCTGCGGTTGTTGATAAATAACCTGCTGCTGCTGCCCGCCTTTATTGCCGCCCATGATCAGGGTGCGCTGCGGTGTTTGCGCGTAGGTAGGCACTGCCGTCTTATACTTGTCCGGGGCGCCGCCGAGGTAGAAGTTGTCACCCGACGTTCCTACCGTACGTCCCCATTTCACACCAGGCAGGCTCGGGTTCGCTTCCTGGCCGATGCCACCAGTGACGATACCTTTAGCGGTATTATTGATCGAACCGGTCGGGATGTACGTCGTCTCGTGCTGGTAGTAGCCGACGCTTCCCTGGTTGATTACCCTGGAGGTGCCGTAGTTGTAGTGGTAACCGTTCGCTCCCTGGGCGAATGCCGGTGTGCCAACAGCAAGAACGATAAGTAATGCGCTAAGAACTTTCGAATTTTTCATGGCGGTGCTCATAATCAAAGGAAGTGGGGTGTCAACGGCGTGCTCCCCTTTCGGGGTGGGCTTAAACTGCCCTGAGTGGGGTAGGCTCCCTTGGAATACCGATTAGTAAACAGGCGTGTACAGGATTAGAATACCATGTTGTCAAGACAATGCAAGCCGATTTTATCTTGGCCCAGCTGGTTTTCAAGACGCAACCTGCTTGTAAAACGGAGCGTCACTTCTTACATACCAGGTTGCATTGCAAGCGCAACATATTACAGGCAAATCATGGCAAGACAAGCTTTTCCAACGAAAATAGGCTTGGATTCAGCAGAGAGTGAGCGATGAGTGAAATGAAGCGGATGACGGCGAATCTGGCACGCCTCTTGGGCAGCCTGTTTTTCGTTGTAACGGCGATGACGCTGCAGGCGGATCGCGCCTGGGCCACGGCACGAGTGTCGGGCATGTTCAGCGATCATATGGTGGTTCAGGCCAATCAACCAATAAAAATATGGGGAACCGCCGACCCCAAAGAGCTTGTCGGCGTCCAGCTCGGCGACAAAAAGGGTCTGGCTACCACCTCTGCCAGCGGGCATTGGCAGACTTCTCTTGCGCCGCTGCCGCCGGGCGGTCCCTATGAATTAAAAGTGGTGGGCGGCGATCAGATTATCATTCACGACGTAATGGTAGGCGAGGTCTGGGTTTGCTCGGGGCAGGCCAACATGGGCATGACCCTGGAAAAAGCGGAGATGGCTGCTGAGGCGTCTAATGCCCCTGCTGATGGATCGATAAGGTTGATAAACGTTCCAGCCAAAGTCGCCGAGCAACCGCTCGGGAAGGTCGAGCCGGACGCAAGCAAGACTGTTGACAGCAAGTGGCAGATCTTGAGCCAGAGAAACGCCCAAAAATGTCCAGCCCTGCCTTTCTTGTTCGCCGTCCAGCTCAGAAAAAAAATTCGCGGACCAATCGGACTGGTGATCGCCACCGAGCACGGCTCAACCGTCCAATCGTGGACAAGCTTGACAGGCTTGCAGCAGGCGAAAGTTGGCAAAGGGCTGATCAATGACTTGCCGATGCAGTTCCACCGATATATTCAGTACCGGGACAGCCAGGCCAGCAAAAAGCAAGCCAAACCAGCCGCCTCCGCGGCAAGCGGTGATGCGGCTCAGGCGGCATCGAACGGCTGGAAAAGCGGCATGGAGGCAAAAGGGCTGCCGCACGATCCGGAAATTCTCAGCTGGAGCGAAGAAAATGACAAGGCGCGCAAACACGGGCACAGCTCAAACTTCCTGCCCCCGCCCACATCGTTGTTTAACGGCGTCATCTCGACTATCGCGCCGTACTCCGCCAGGGGCGTTCTCTTCTGGCAAGGCGAGACCAACCTGGCCGACGCCCCCGACTACGAGCAATTGTTTACAACTCTGATTCGCGACTGGCGCTTGGCGTGGGGCAACACCCAGATGCCTTTCCTGTTCGTGCAACTGCCCCCCTTCGGTCCAAAGCCGTCTGCCTTGCAAGCATCACCGCAAAGCAATGCCGGCGTTTTCCGCGACCAGCAATTCAAAGCCAGCCTGGCTCCCTGGACTTACATGGCGAGCACGATTGATTGTGCCGGAGAGCGAGAGTGGATTGATTGGCATAGCGCCGACAAAAAACTGATCGCCCAGCGCTTGCTGGCCATTGCTCTCACCACTCAATACAATCAACCCTGCCCGATCAAGGGGCCGGTCTTCGAATCGGTGAGTGTGGAAGGCAGCAAACTGCGCGTCAAGTTCAGAAATACAAATGGTGGACTGAGAAAGAAAGGTCCCAGCGCAATTGGTTTTGCCATCGCCGGTGATGACAAAAAATATTTCTGGGCGAAAGCAGATATCGAAGGAGATACCGTCGTGGTCTGGCACCTCGCCGTCAAGCAACCGACGGCAATTGTATATGGATGGTCCGACAATCCTATTGGCAACATATACAACGCCGATGATCTGCCGGCGCTGCCGTTCAAAACTGATGTGAAGGCTGTGGCGCGCTGAGCGCCATTGAAGATATATACATTCGACTCAATTGAGCATGTATGATCTCGTCATTCGAGTCAGCGTGCCGACTTCAATTGTTTGTCAATGCCTCTAAATATAGTGGCAGGATCGGTGTCTTTCTGGCAGCAAAGCCGGTCCCCAAATGACACCTCGGTCCGATAATAAGGACGCTCAAAACGGGGAGGGAATTCTTGACGATTGGTTGCCATGAAGTCCGGCGCCCAGAGGCTTTTCCAATATTCAGAAATATATATTTTGGGTGAGGTTGCTTAAAATATTAGTGTTATTTAATGCCGGTCTTTCTAGCGCCAGTTCTCGCTTTTACGAAATTCACGGGGGTTGTGAATAATTTACTTGTTTTACCTCTTCTACGGGCTGGAATATTTAAGCTATGATTCCAGCGTTAGACTCGTTAGATTAGGTCGTTACTAAGGGAGTGATTACTATATGAAAAAGGGGTTTGCAACCTTTCTCACCGCGCTTGTAGCCGTGGGAGCGAGCACCTTTGTTAGCGTGCCAGCGGCAAATGCGCAAGGCGCTCAAAACGTCAGTGAATTGACTGACGTTGTCGGCAATGAGTGGGCATACAATGCTTTGAAGGAACTCGTCAATCATCCATGCCACATATTAGTAGGTTATCCGGATCGTACTTTCCGCGGTCAGAAGTCTGCTACACGTTTTGAATTGGCGGCTGCTCTGTTCAAGTACGAGCAGTGCATCGTCGAGCGTCTCAATCAGAAGGCCGACAAGGCTGACCTTGAGAAGTTCGCAGCATTGCTTGAGGAGTTCCGCGGTGAACTCAATCAATTGAAGGCTCGGGTTACCGATCTGGAAAGACGCATGAAGCTTGTCGAAGACAAAAACATCGAACAAGACATGCGGCTCGCTTATGCTGAGCGCCAGAAAGGATTTATCTGGGAGCGTGTTGTTAAGGGAACAGCTATCGATGTTCGCGACATCGGTGTTGGAGTCGGGCGTGGTGCACGCGCGATCTACGAATACTTGTTCTAGACTTTAGAAGTCTCAGCACAATCTTGGACCTGACCTGATCTACGTACGACTCCCGGCGGTCATTTTGTCCGACGGGAGTTTTGCATGCGCGCCAATCGCATCGACATGAATAATGTCGAGCATAAGCGAACAAATGATGAGTAAACCCATAAAAGATACGGTTCTCGCCTCAGCCTTCAGGGCCGAGCTGGTATTCGCGCTTGATATTTGCGAGGAAGCGGGTCGTCGCGCGCTGCGCTACTTCGAGGCAGGCGTCGAGGTCGATCAGAAGGAGGATGGCACTCCGGTAACAAGGGCCGACCGCGAAATCGAGCGTATGCTTCGCGAGGCGATTGAATCCAAGTTTCCCGACGACGGCATTTTAGGCGAGGAAGAACTGGAGAAAACCGCTTTTATCAAACCGCAATCCGAATCAGGCGGTAAGGAGCCGGGTACGCGCCGATGGATTGTCGACCCTATAGATGGAACATACAACTTCGCGCGCGGCATCCCGATCTTCTCAACGCTGATTGCCTTTGAAGAAGATGGTGATATCGTGGCTGGTGTCATTTACAATCCGTGCTACAACGATCTTTTTTGGGCCGAGCGCGGCAAAGGTGCTTTCAAAAACGGCGAGCGCTTGATGACCTCAGAGATAAACACGCTTACCGAGGCGCATTTTTGCTTTGGCGGCATGGACCGCATCATGAATTATGGCTACTGGGATGCCTTTACCCAACTGGTACAACGCACTCGAAGACAACGCGGTTTCGGCGACTATCTTGGATTTGCGATGGTCTTCGAGGGCAAGGCAGAGGCCATGCTCGAAGTCGGCGTAAAACCCTGGGATCTTGCCCCCATGAAAATTGTCGTCGAGGAAGCCGGCGGAGTCTTCATGGATTTAGCGGGCGGGCAGTCCGTGTATCAAGGAAGCTGCCTGATCGCGAATGCACATTTGGCCGATGAGTTCAGAAGCTATTTCGTCGCAGACGCGAACAAGCTTCGCGACGGGATTCGCTAAGCCTATTTCTTCCTTTTCGTTTTATTCAGTGCTAATGATGCAGTTCCCTTTGAGCTGGACTGAACATGCGCGGCTTCAGCTCTTGGTTGTGGCGCCTTAGCCAAATCTTGATCGAGAAATAAAATGGGAGCGACTCGAAATCTTTGAGCCAATTTCTTTGCTTGATCCGGAGTAATGGCTCGTTTTTCGTTGAGCACAAGAGACACGGTAGCTTGGCCGCCAAGCTCTTCTGCCAGATCCTGTTGTTTAAGACCCCACTCAGCCATCAATTCTCTGAGCATCTCAGAGGGAGATAGAGGAGGTCCTAAATCATATGTTCGATTTTCAAATTCACCGACGAGAGCGGACAGTGCCTTCATGTACATAAGCTCTCCCTCAGACAAGTTATCATCCCCCTTTCGCATAAGCTGTTTCAAAATATCGAGAGCAGCCTCATTCTCGCCCTCAGTTTCTATGGCGAGCAGCGGATGCTCACGCACCAATTCCAAATATCTAGCCAATCCTTTCTTAGTCATAAATGCTTGTCGTCCTCAGTGTTCACT
>JAJPJO010000544.1 GCA_021324135.1 Pseudomonadota bacterium | reverse complement strand
GAAATCTCTGCGAGCCTCTCTTTTGAATTTGACTGGTCATCCGGTTCTTTCATTTCCGGACAATGCGCGAGATCATGAACCTGTGCAACTCATGGTCGATTTCTCGATCGAGAGGCAGCCGGGGGCGATTAAGTTGGCGCGGTGAGACTTGAGTGAAGCGATTCTGTTTGGAATGTACTTGCCTTGATTGGGTATATTTACTGAAGGCGACCGCACGGGGAATGGCAGCCAATTACTCGAGTCTGAAAATCACCTATGGCTGAGCAAGCTGAGCAGGGTGTCTGCCCGAAATGTCAGATGCCGAAGAGGGGGGCTCAAGTGCCCACATTGACACAGTGGATCTCACTGTGCAGTTGCGATTCTTTGACTTCTGAGACCGAGCGAGAAGATGGTGCGGTGCGTTTGTGCCCTGAATGCGGTAAGCGCGCCGATCAAGGCAGGGTCGGATCTCTAACGCAATTCATCTTTCGCGCCGACTTGTGTACTTGTCGTAGCAAGGAGCTGGCTGGTGTGTCTCAGGCAGTTTCTAATCGTGCGCTTTCCCACACGGGCCCCGAGCATCCAGTCGTTGAAGACCCGAAATCCGAAGTCATTGCTGATGCCGATTTGCCGGAGCTGGCGCTGGATCCCATGCAGTTTCCGACCGAGCGCTACAAACCCTTATCATTACTTGGCAAAGGCAGCACCGGGAGTGTTTATAAATGCTTCGATCGGCTGCTGGCAAAGAGCGTGGCCGTGAAAACTTTGTCGCATCTCTCTGCACCGCAAGTGGTGGCATTTCAAAACGAAGCCAGGGTCACCAGTCTGCTCGACCATGCCAATATCGTAAAGGTCCTCGACTTCGGCGTCACCGAAAATAGCACACCGTATATGGTTCTTGAGTATGTGGATGGAATTAATCTCGAGCTTTATTTGCAGCAAAACGGCAGACTCGATGCTGAATCTGCCTGTTGTCTGTTTGCCACCGCCTGCGATGCGCTTCACTACGCTCATTCCAATGGCGTTTTTCATCGAGACCTGAAGCCAAGCAACTTGCTTTTAGTGTCGGACAAAGATGGTGCCCCTGCCGTGAAGCTCATCGACTTTGGCATAGCGACAGTAAAACATCAAGGTGAAACGATTGCCAACCTAGGAGAGGAAGTCGCCGGTACGCCCGTTTACATGCCTCCCGAGCAGATTCAAGATAAGACTTTCGATGCTCGATCGGAAGTTTATTCCTTAGGCTGTGTTTTGTTTGAAGCTTTAACCGGTCGCACTCCATTCGACAGTGAGTCAATCCTCTCGATGCTTATCAAGCATGCGAAGGAGGCACCGCGCATGATGGCAGAAGTGGTGCAAGCGGCCGACATCCCGCCGAGCCTTGAACATATCGTTTCTAAGTGTCTGGAGAAAGACCCTGAGCGGCGCTACTCGAATATGGATGAACTGGCTGAGGAGTTGAAGTCGGTACATTTCAGCGAACCGGCATTGACAGGTACCGCTGATGGAGCAAAGGTGTCTGGCTGGTCGAAGACACCGCTGACGGTGGCGGTACTGGTGCTCGTCATTGGGGCAGGAGCTTGGCTGATTGGCGGTGTAAATCTCAAACGACCTGTCGACCCGCCGAGAACTCAACAAGTGCAGCCAAAGCTGGAGAAGAAAGGACCATTACTGTTTTTGCCGGACGCTCGGGAATCGGAGGAGCGATCGAAGCTGGATATGTTGAGGAACCCGGAGGTAATCAGTTATTCAGGTCAACCACTTACCGAAGGCACCTTTGCCAACTTAGGCAAAATGCAGAGACTGAAGGATCTGGATCTTACCGAAGCAGGAATCGAAGATGACTGGCTGCAGCACATCGAGAATCTTCCCATACGGCACCTGGCAATGGGAGAATCGAAATTGTCGGATCGGGGCATGGAGCATATCGCCAAACTCAAATCTCTCGTCGAACTCGACATTCACGCCACCGGTGTAACTGACGCTGGGCTGGCCATGCTCAGACCCCTGACTTCGATGCAGACCCTCGACGTTTCTGCCACTAAGGTCGGCGATGGCAGCATCAGCACAATTTTGGGTTTCAAGAATTTGAATAGATTGCAGATTTCGGATACGAAAATCAGCGATGCCGGCGTTGCTTCTCTGAAGGGATTAAGTAAGTTGGGTTTCCTCGCTATGGAAGGGATGAAAATGACGGACGCCCGCCTCATCAGCCTCCAGCAGCTGAAGAGCCTGCACACGCTCGTTTTGATTCGCTGCGAGCTCACCGATCACGATCTCGAATTGCTGTCAAAACTGACATCAGTAACCGAGCTGAACTTGTTTCGCAATTACAAGATTACAGATGCTGGGCTTCTTAAACTGGCAAGCATGAAGAACTTAAAAAGCGTCGGCCTTTTCGACTGCCCATCTGTTTCGGCTCAGGGTATTGCTCGATTGCAAAAGGCATTGCCGGATTGCAAAGTCTCAACTGCTCCCCGTCTTCCAGGGGGCGACCCATCGGACTTATACGAATTAGGCAAGCATGATCTGTGGTGAAGCCGATCAATACCTCAGCTAGAGTACGTGACGAGCCAGTCCGTAAAGATCAGCCATGTCTTGCGGCGTGAGATGTGCATCAAGCACGTCTTGCATGGCTTGCTGGTTCATGGCGTCGCCGATACCGTTGTAGCCGGCCATTTTGAATGCTTTGCCTGCCACCCCGAGTATCAACGCTTCTTCAATCATTCTTTGCTCGGCGGGACTATGTTTGAGAAAGTCTTTGCCAAGATCGCCAAGGTGCTGACCCAAATCATCGCCAGGGGTATGTAGGGACATAGTAAAAACCTCCATCCAGGAGAAAACGCAAGCCTCACCATCCCATCGGTGGTGTTTTTCCAGGTACCTTCGAGATTACTCTGGAAACATTGCAATGATGTTAAAACGATCCCGGAGAAGTCCGGCTTAACAGAAGAAGGGGCTGATTGCCATCAAGGCGCAGCCATCCTTCTTAGATTAATGGGCCGGGAATCTGATTAAATTGAAGAGGAGACGGGCTGGGACCACATCTAATTAGAGCAATTTCTTGGTAATATCCTCTATCAGCTGAGCGTGAGGTGAGTACATGAGAGCGCAACTCGTATTAGCAGCTTTCTTATTTTCTGCGGCAATTAATCCCGCCAGTGCCGATGAAAACATATCCGGGCAAGGCTCTCGTTTGGACGCGCAAAGCTCGATGGGACAACCAATGGATTATCCCGACGCCAGGACATCTTCCGGCGCTGGCGCACAACCGGGACAAGCACCGGCGGGAACGCCGCTCCAACAATCCGGACAAACACAAAACTGGAACAATCCGCCGGCATTTGATCCGCAACAACCTATCGGTCAACGCCAGGTAAATCCTGGTGGGCAGCAATTTACGCCTGTTCCAGCTCAGCCACAAACCGCCGGCGGTACCATTAGAGATTTGATCAGGCAAGTCAAGGAATCGATTCAAGTTCGCCACAACGGTGACAATGTTCGAGTCAAGGCTCCATTTGTTGATGTCAACGTCGCGGGCGGTCAGCCTGATGTTCAAGTGCATGCCCCGATGGTCAATATCGATCATGCTGGTGGACAAACAGGCGGCGTTCAGCGGATCAGGGCACCATTCGTTGACGTTAATGTAAACGGCGCACAACCCGATGTGAAGGTTCGTGCACCGTTTGTGAAAGTCGACCACAAAGATGGCCAAACCAATGTGCAGGCGCCATTTACTTCAGTAGGCGATCCATCTGCCAGTCCCGCTCCAAATCCTTGATCGGCAGTCGCTCGTATATCTAATCACGATAAACAGTTTTCGAATTATCGTAGTGAATTCGATAAACCGCACCAAATCCGATATTAGCCGCTGCCGGTGAAATTTTTCCGGAGGCTACGAGCGCCGAGACGATTTGTTTCGCCTTCTCTTTCACTTCCATATGATCGGTGATCAATTCGAATTCGCTCGACTCGAGAAACCAGTTGATGCCATCACGCATTACTTGCGTTTCGCGACTATTGTGCGATTGCAATTGACTGAATGTAGCGTCTTCACCTGTTAGTTGAACCTTCCATTGCGCCATGCGTTTTCACCTGTAGGGTAGGAACGAAGGTTAGATTTTAGCACCCTACAGATATAGAAGATATAGAAGGTCATCTGTTGGATTGATTAGACGCCGCCCCGTCAGTCAAAGAGCACATCCAGGCGCTGCAAGCCGCGCAGGGCAAAAGTTCCCTTGTATTGGAAGGCATCCGATTCCAGTCGCAAATTCTTCAAGCGCTTCAGTATTGTTCCAATGGCGATGCGCGCTTCGGTTTTCGCTAACTCCGCACCAAGGCAATAGTGGCTTCCGGCTCCGAATGACAAGTTT
>JAJPJO010000191.1 GCA_021324135.1 Pseudomonadota bacterium | reverse complement strand
TTGCACTGAACCAACGCCGCTACAAGGACGATGGTAAGCAAAATGCTTGCTAAGGAATTGGCTGCGTTCATGGGGCGGCTGTGTTCATCGGGCGGCTTTGGTCACTCAGACGGCTCTGTTCACTCAGACGGTTGTGTTCGTCAGGCGGCTCTCTTCATGTCACGGCTTCATGGCAACTCTTCTTCTTCTCGACCGAAATGTGATCGAAATAAGGGCTGCCTGGGATTGTACTGAATTATAAACCGGACCATAGATCTTTCGCTCCCGAGTCCCAGGTCCCGATCTCGATTGAGTTTTCGATGTACCAACCCGGCACAGTTCAGGTTTGTAGGTTCAACCGATATCGGTTGAGTTTTCGAAGTACCGACCCGGCACAGTTCAGGTTTGTAGGGTCAACCGATATCGGTTGACTCTGCAGGTGGAGGATCACTTGCGCGGCATTTTGAAAACGGTTATCATTTTCGGACAAACAAACACGATAGGAATTTGGTCATGGCGCGAGCAATGGCTCTAACGTTTTGGAGCCTTTTATACCTGGGGCTGTTTGCCTGCATGCCTTGCGCAGCATCACCCGTGGTGCCATCTGCCACGGATATCGGCACGACAGATTCAGGCATTAAAAAGGATCAGGCAGTTTCACAGGCGCCTGCAGATCCATCCAAGGTTGACAGCCAGAGCGCAGCTGAGGTCGGGCGCGATAATCCCCCTGTGGCTGCGACTGAATGCCGGATAACCGGCAAGATTACTGACATCACTGGCAAGGGCATCAATAAAGCTCGCGTACTTCTGATCAAAGAGGGCGCCGAGCATTTGCGAAAGGAATTGGAGACTGGAGCTGACGGCTCGTTCACCCTGGATGGGGTGGAGCCCGGGCGATGGCAGGTGACCGTTTCAGCTGCCGATATGCTCAGCTACAGCGAGACTCTGGATCTGAACGGCGGTGAAACCAAGTCCATCAATGCTTCTCTCGAGGAGCTCGAAGCTGAGGACGTAATGAGAGTGACCGGGAAACGGACTTTGATCCATCCCGAGAAGATAGGCAGCACGACCAATGTTACGCACGACACGGTCTATCAATATCGCTCTGGCAATAATTTGCATGAGCTGATCGAGAGCACCCCTGGTGTAATCACTGACACCATGGGTAATATCATCGTTCGCGGTGAGCATAACGCCATCAACTACCAACTCGACGGCGTGTATATACCCGAGGCGGCCGGCGTTCTACAGCAGAGTAACTTCGTCACCCCGCGTTCTCTGCAATCTATGCAAGTCGACATCGGCGGATATCAGGCCAGCGACGGCGGCGGACCCATGGGCGCCTTCGCGCGCATGAAATCATTGCCCATCACCGCCGCTCCTACATTCAAGATCGGTCAACAAGTCGGCGGACCACTGGCAGGCAATATTTACTTCAACACAAGCGGTGCACTAAGCCAGGACAAATTCAGCGTTCTAAACCGCGTTCGTTTTGATGCATCCGGTTCATTTCTTGGCACTCGTCTCGGTACCGTCCCCCCTCTTGCAAAATTTACGCATGACAATCGTGTGGACATCAACGTTTTGATGAAGCTCGAATTTTTGGCCAATGAGAACAATACATTCAAAGTAACCGGCGCGATCAATCAAACCTATCTTGAAGTGCCGACATCAAAAGCGTCATATCGTGCCGGCGTACGCGCGCATCAGCAGGACAGACAAGATTTCATCATCGTGAGCTGGAAGCACCGATTCAAGCGCTTCTTCGATGAATCAAATCTGCACGTGTTGAATGCATTTTACGGAGAAACTTACCATAGCAGGGATGTATTCGATCCCGATCCGGTGATAAACGGTGGTCAACCATTGCAATCAATCGCGCCTAATGCCAGTCGGCAGAACTACATTTTCGGCGCACAAGGCAACATTACCAAAACCCTCTTCAATACGCACAGACTGGAAGGCGGCTTCTTCACCGAATATCGAAAAATCTACACGGACTTCGGCGCCAGCTATTACAACAATGACTTTACGCTCGGATCGGCTTTGCCTGTAGGAACATTGATCAGCCCGTTCACCGGAAATCCGATCGATCAATTCAATCCTGCTTTCACAAACGCGATGGGAAAATTTCGCGGAAGCAGATATCTGCAAAGCGCGTATTTTCAGGATACCTGGAGACCCATGCGCGGCTGGCTGCGACGCTTGACTGTCGATACCGGTGTGCGGGTTGATGTCGATCATGCCGTTTACGGCAATACGCACCTGGTCGAGCAGGTACTAAATACGATACCAGGAATTGCTGGAACCTTTTCGCCTGGAGCATTCGATGCCCAACACTTGACACAAGCACAAGCAAGCGGTCGTTACGGTTTATCCTACGTGCTCAATCCAAAAACGGTTTATCGGGCTTCCTATTCGGACCTGTTCTCCCCGGCCTCTGTCGATATCTTCTCCACTCCTCCCTCTGTTTCGGGACTTCCAATCAATGGTGTATACAATGGCACGGTGCGTCCCAACCTGGCGCTTCGGGGCAGGCTGGTAGACACGAGTATTGAAAGACAGATCGGCTCGCGTTTTATGACGAGAACCAATTTGTTCTACAAGTATTTGACAAATTACGGTGATTCAGGTGTGATCGGAAATTCCATTCTCTACAACAGGCAGACCGTTGCCGCTCAAGAAGCTTATGGAGTAGAGACACGCGTGGAGCTTCGTAAGTCTCGCGACGGCTACGGGCTGAACGGCTGGATTTCAAACACCTGGCAGATTGCCTTGCTTCGCGGAAGCAAGCAAGTAACCGGCGGAATCTACAACATTCAGACCACACCTATAGAAAACAAGTATCCCGATCACGATCGCCGTGAATCACTCGAAGCGGCGCTTGGCTGGATCGGTCGAAAAAATTGGTGGGTTCTGGCCGACTACAAATTTCTCACCGGTCTTCAGGACGAAAGAGATCCGGGGCTGGTCGGACCGCATCCGTTTCGAAGTCCATGGTTGAACATCTTTGGTATCAGCGGCGGTTACGCGGTGCCGAAAACGCTGGTGGCAAAAACGCATCATTGGCTGCCTGATTCGGTAGATGTGCGTTGTGAAAATTTGCTGAACAATAGAGGACCTACGAATCTGGGCAGTCCCTTTCAAGGAACACGCTATCTGCTGCCTTTCAGGTTTCTTGTCGGCTGCGCCTGGCACATCGGACCGCAGGAGTACAAGTTCAGTCAAAAACCCACACAGACGGCTTCGCCAGCCGCACCACCGAAACAGCCAGGCTCTGTAATCTAGCTTATCGATTAAATATAAAAGCCGGCATCAGGGTATATAGACTGAGACTTATAATTAAGCGTTCGAGCTTGATAGGACAATCCCAGCCGTTATAATCGTTCAATCATGCGCGACAGCCTTTCTTACTATCAGGTGATCAAAGCTCCGGAGCAGGCCGAGGACTCTGAGCTTGCCGCATGCCTGGCGGCGGTCAGCTATTACATTTGCACAGAGAAGAGTGGAGTCGAATTGGAGCGGGAATCCAGCCTGGACGCGGGGCGGTCAGGGGTTCGTTCGTGCTGGCAAGCAGCATCGTATCTTGAACAATCACGGTGTGCTGCAAGCACTGCCGATTTGAGACCATTGGGTGCAATGCGAGGCAACAAACGAAGCCTCTGGGCAGCCAGCGGCTTGATGCTCAGTTTGGTCCTCTGCCTCGCCACCACATACAGTGCAGCCGCGGCTGCCACCACTTATGACACCAGTAGCGGCGATGCCATTGTAAAACAAGATG
>JAJPJO010000445.1 GCA_021324135.1 Pseudomonadota bacterium | reverse complement strand
TGTTTTTTGAAATTCTGATGATTCGCTGGGTGTCCAGCGAAGTCGTCGTATTCGGTTACTTCAAAAACTTGATCCTCATGGGCGCCTTTGTCGGTCTTGGTCTCGGCTGTGCCGGCGCCCGCAAGGGAGAAGCGGGAGGCGCGAGTGAGGCGGACGATGCCGGTTCCCAATCCATCAAAAAAGCCGATCACGAGCTCGCCCTGATCAGTCGTTTGCTACCGTATCTGGTATTACTTCTGGTGGCGCTCCTGGCGGGGGCCGAGAGCCTCGGTCTGACCGGCATAAATTTCGTTCTAAGCACCGATGAGTTCTACTGGCTCAACCGCGCCGACGTGGTGGGCTCGGTCGGGCATCTGGCAAGAAACGCCGCCTGGGTGATCGGCATCTTCTTCCTGATTGTCTCGATATTTGACGCGCTCGGACAAATACTTGGGCGCGAGCTGTCCAGGCACGATTCACTGCAGGCTTATATGGCAAACCTGGGAGGCAGCCTCGCCGGTGTTCTGGTCTATAGCTTGCTCGCTTATTTGAAAACGTCGCCGTGTGTCTGGCTTCTGGTCGGCTTCGCGTCCTTGTTCGTATTTTACAAACGCGCACTATATATAGTGGCAATGGTGCTGAGCCTGGTTATTGCCTATGTATACAGTGAGCACGTGCACTGGTCGCCATATTTCAGAATCAGCCCCACCCCCCTGATCGCCAAATCGCCGCAGCCTGGAGAGAAGCGCGATCCAACCGCTCTCTACATCGAAGGTGCCAATCAAGTTATAAAGCCTTATCAAGTCGGTTGGCACTTAAACGTCAACCACCAGTCATATCAGCATACCATCGATCTTTCGGATGCATTCATAAAGGAACACCCTGAGCTCAAGCAGTCCTCCGAGTACACCACATACAACATGCCTTATGAGGTGAAGCTTGGGCTGAAAGCCGCCAGCCAACAGGGACTCGATGATGTTCTCGTTCTCGGCGCCGGCTCAGGAGATGATGTCGCAGCCGCGCTTCGCCACGGCGTTCGGCATGTCGACGCAGTCGAGATCGATCCGACCATTATGGAATTGGGGAAAACGCTGCATCCCGAGCATCCCTACGCAGATGCGCGCGTCTCTTGCGTGGTCAATGATGCGCGCAACTTTATCGCCTCGACGCAAAACAAATATGATGTTGTCGTCTTCGGTTTTGTCGACTCGCATGTGGGCTTCTCCATGCTCTCATCGGTGCGCCTCGACAATTTTCTCTACACCAGAGAAAGTCTCAGTCTGGTCAGCTCCAGATTGAAACCAAACGGACTGGCGGCATTGAGTTTCGCCGCTGGACCTGATTGGTTGCGAGCCCGGCTCTACCAGATGGTGCAAGAGGCATCCGGTCAAGTACCGATCGCTTTGCATAGCAGCGTCTCCAATCCAAACTCGATCATCATCATCTGGGGACCGGGACTGACAGCCGATGTGAGAGGGCAATTGCTCGGCAAATACAAGAACATTGTCATTCCAACGGAAAAGCTGACGATTCCAGTAGAGCTCTGTACCGACGACTGGCCATTTCTCTACCAACGCACCAGAGCTCTGACGTCAGAATACGGCTGGATGCTTGCCCTTCTGATTTTGATTGCCGGCTCACTGACCATTGCGCGCTTTCGATTGCAGTGGAAGAGCTTCATCATTTACTCGCAGTTCTTCCTGCTGGGCGCTGCTTTTCTCCTGCTCGAGACCAGGGCGATGCTCGCCGTGGCCGTGTTGTTCGGCTCGACCTGGATCGTAAATTCGATAGTCATCGCTTTGATTCTCGGCGTGGCGATGATCTCGAACTGGGTAGTGATTCGTTTCAAGAAATTTCGTCCCACCATCGCATATGCAGGTTTGTTCGCCAGCCTGGCGCTACTATATATGGTGCCACTGCCAAGTCTTGCCGGTGCCGATCTCCTGTCGCGCATGTTAGCAGCCGGAGCGATTATTGGTTTACCATTCGCTTTTGCAGGCCTGGTATTTTCGACTGCCTTTTCGGAAACCCACGAGCCTGACAAAGCTCTGGGGATAAACATATTCGGCGCCCTGCTCGGCGGCTGCCTCGAGTACCTGTCGGTCGTCATCGGCACTCGCGATCTGGTTTTACTCGCCATTCTGCTCTACCTGCTTTCATGGGGAGCTGCCGGTTTCTTGCTTTCGCGCAAAACGACATCGCCAGGCGTTTAACAACTAAATTCTCTTTTGAATTCTCAGGGCTTACAAACCCAGCCATTTTTGTTTCCAAAAAACAAGGCACGATCGACCGACCACTCTTTTCTGATCGAGAAAGCCCCAGACATGGCTGTCTGCGCTGTTGTTGCGATTATCACCCATCATAAACAGATAGCCAGGCGGTACTACAATTGGTGCATTACTATCCTTGTACGGTCTGATTAATTGTTTGTTCGATGTAAAACCGCCAATATCTCCGAGTGTCTCGAGATCGTAGTCGGCCGGCTCCATTACATAGCTCGATTCGTCCACTAATTTACCATTGCGAAAAACACCTATGCCTCTCTTCACTTCAATTCGGTCACCAGGCAAGCCGACTACGCGTTTGACAAACACAGGAGCGCCGTTGACGAAGGGCAAGCCACCTACAGCCTGAAGCCATGTATTGTCAGGTATTCCCGTTTCAACCTCGGGCGGGAAAAAGACGAGAATGTCACCATGCTCGAATTGGCGGTGCAGCAAATTGGCTGAAAGCTTCTCTACCAGAATGCGATCGTTTACATTCAAGGTCGGCTCCATAGAACCGGATGGAATATAGCGCGCCTCGGCCACTGTTCCTTTCACGATTACGAAGATCACCAGCGCCATGGCTAAGGTTCGCAAAGTCTCCATCACCATCTCGGCGAATGTTTGCTTTTCTTCTTTCTTCTCATCGCCGGGATCGATCTGTTCGCTCTGATCTTTCTCGTCGCTCATCTCAATTTCTCCTGATACCTGAGCAGATTAATGCCGCGCAAAAGCTCACTCAAGATGCATAATACTAGAAAATTGATGGAAAGACGTCCATTTTATAGATACACTTTCACAGTCCAAACGCCAGCAATCCGTTGCCATGACCCAGGAAGCAAACCAATCTTCAGAAGCAGAGTCTGCCGGCGATGGCGCTTCAGGCTCAAATGAGCATATGTTTCAGGCAGGCGACATCTTCCTTGGAACCTTTGAGATTCTGGCTCTTTTAGGCTCAGGCGGTCGCGGCGAGGTCTATGAGGCGAGAAACAAGCTGCTCGACAAACGAGTGGCCATCAAAGTTCTCCGCCGAGGAGATTTACAGCCGAAGTCGATGGTGCGTTTTCAAAATGAAGCCAGGATGCTGAGCAAGCTTTCTCACCCGAACATAGCCGCAGTCCACGATTTTGGCGTATCAGCCCACGGCGAGCCATACATGGTCATAGAGCTGGTGGACGGCGTTTCATTGCAGCACCTGCTGGAGCGAGCCTGGCAAGCTGATCTGGAGGTCTGGCTTTCAATTTTCGATCAGATTTGTCAGGCTCTTGCGTTTGCCCACAAGCAGGGAATCGTGCACAGAGATGTAAAACCGGCCAACATCATGATTAAGGAGAAGCCGCTTCAGGTCAAAGTTCTGGACTTCGGCATCGCCAAACATATAAGCGCGCCGGCGGTGGTCAAGTCCGGGGTCACCATAACCGGTTCCATCATCGGCAGTCCGAACTATATGAGTCCTGAACAGGCGCAAGGTGCCGAGATTACCGACCGAGCCGACATCTACTCATTTGGTTGCATAATCTATGAATGCCTGAGTGGGCAGCCGCCATTCCAAAGCGAGAGCATTCTCGAATTGTGCAAAAAACATATCAATGAACCGCCACCAAATATGGTGTGCCGCCAGCCCTTTGCGGCGCCACCGGGATTGGATGAGCTTGTATTCCGTATGCTCTCGAAAAAACCGGACGGAAGACCGAATGCGATCGAAACCGCGAGCGTGCTGCAGAATTTGCGCGATACCATATATGGTGAGACAGCCGATGCCGATGTCTCAAGCGGTGAGCAAAGCAAAGAATCAAAAGGGCCATGGCAACGATTACTGCGACCGGCGACTATTTCATCGATCGCGCTTTTGTTTCTGGCTGCATTGATCGTCGTTTTGAACCAAACATCAACCACCCGCCCCGATAACGGATC
>JAJPJO010000147.1 GCA_021324135.1 Pseudomonadota bacterium | reverse complement strand
CCCTTAAAATACGGCGGTCGGCCGGTAATCATCTCGTATGCCACCACTGCCAGTGAATAGATATCAGAAGGCACCGTCAGAGCCTCACCGCGGCACTGCTCAGGGCTCATGTACAAAGGAGAGCCGACAGCGCGACCACTGAAGGTGATTCTCTCCTCGCCCTCCATTCTTGCAATGCCGAAATCGAGAATTTTGACGACCAGGTCGTTACTCTCGCCTTCCTTGACGAGAATGATGTTGCTCGACTTCAAATCGCGATGGATGACGCCGTTTTTGTGCGCGTAGGACAGAGCATCACAAGCCTGAAAGAGTATGCTAGCGATATTTTCGGGTGCATCAATGCGTTCGATGGATCGGATTACATCAAGTAAACTGAGACCTTTGATCCTCTCCATGATCAGGAAGAACTCACCAGTGTTGGTGGCGATAAACTCGAGATAGGCAACTATGTTTCTGTGTTTCAGCCTGGAGTGGCTTTTAATCTCCCGGGCAAAACGCATGATATCTTCGGCTGAGTGCACCTTAATTCTTTTGATTGCTACAAGAGCTCCGGTAGAAAGTTGCTCACCCAGATAGACAACCGACATTCCGCCGCGTCCTATAACTTCAAGGATCTTGTAGCGCTCCTCGATCAACTCGCCCAGCAGCGCAGTAGCAGGTATGTCGTCGACTGCCTGCGGAGAGCCGGCTTCCGCCTCAGGCGCTCCGGGCACGCCGAATCGAGTGCTGGTAAATATCTTGGGTTCGGCGGTTACACCGCGAGGGATAAGCGTATCCCAGCAGCCGGTCAGCCGCAGCGTTTCGGCTGCCTCGGCCACCGTCTGAATTGTCTCTCTGTATGAGGGCTGGCTGAAAGATCCGTTTTCGTGATGAACAGCACCGTCCGGCGTTTCCTTGCTGTCCTTGCGCTGCTGCGACTCAGCCAGTTGCAGTGTCAAGCGCAAAGTCTCGCCCGCTAATTTATCGTCTCGAGTTTCGTCCGTCATATCATGACCAGTTAGACTACCGGTCTTGTACACTGATTTGCAGGATTCGAAACCCAATAAAGTGAGTAATCTAAGCTGTGAGCGCCTCGGTGGGACGAGACGGCATGCGGCACTAAAGAGCAGGAAGCCACTACTCGCGGTTGCACTAAGGCATGGTTTTTCGATCAGGACTTGAAGCCAAACATACCCTTGAGCTTATCGCCCGTGTTGATCTTCGGTCTGTAGAATTCAGCCGTCCATCCAGGTCTGCCACCGGCTATCGGATCGGTGAACTGACTGCTGGCTGCCATTTCGGAAATGATCTTATAAACGGATCGGCACTCATCGACAGCGCTCAGCCCGATTTGCGGCAGCGGTTGAACTTCATATTGCGCGCCGGAAACAGCCTTTACTCCGCGGAAACGTGCATACTCCGATGATGCGCAGTAAAACTTCCAGGCTCTCTCGCTGAGGTTGAAATAGTGATCCAGTTCGGCCAGGGCAGCGTGCATGACAGGCGCATCCCAGACCACCATTTCACGACTGTTGACGGCGCGGATAATATCGTCCCTGACCTGATCGTATGGCTTGGCGTTGTAAACGACAGAATAATCGACGCCATGCTGAGCTATTTCTTCATTCGACACCATATATGGTGTCTTCACCATCGCCTCGAGACGAATATTGCCGACATTATTCAACAGAGCGACTGTGATCAGCGATGGCTGGTCAGGTCGCGAATCGACCGTCCGCCGCGTTACCTTAAGGGCCATGATTACCCATTCATCACTGTCCATCAAATAGCGCGCCCAACTTATGGCGCGGTTCCGGTCGACCGGATTGGCATGGTCGGGGGTTTCATGGGTCGTGTCATTGGAGCTCATACGTTTCTCACCAGATCGCTTATCCTGATAAACCGGCGCTTATTCTAGCGAAAGACGTCGTCCATGAAATTAAGACTTTGACATGACCGGCAGCTCCTTTACAGCTATTGCTTTTTCTTTACCTTCGGATTGAGCACCTGGCCTTTCACTCTGGTAGAAGCGCCAGGAATAAGGCTTGCCGAGGTCGATGCTTCGCCTGTGAAGTCCTGCTTGAATTGAGCGAGGAATTCATCACCCGGCAGAATTTCGGCTTCTTTGCCCCTGATTATCGTATCGGCTACCAGGAATCCGCCGGGCAGACCGGAAACGACACCCATACCAAAGCCCTTCAACCGCCGGTGGGGCACATTCTTGCCCACCGGATGCAAAAATGCGAATGATGGATTGATGGCGCCAACCACCCCGTAGGTCACGGGCACGATGCCGAGGCTGAAGACTCCACCAGCCGACGCCGCGCCGCGGATGGCAAAATGGAGAGCCTGCGCCTTCAATTGCGTGGACAACGGAGCGACAATCTCGCCGTTATCATTAACGCCGAGTACTCTGCCTTCATTCACATTTTTGACGATTCGCGATCTTTGCGCCGGGATAGCGACCAGGGGCAGATGCTCCTGCGCATCAGTGACGATTTCGTCGAACTGAATGCCAATGCAACCATTGGCGCGCAGCCATCGATGCGGAGAAAATTCAGCCTGAATCATGCGGCGTGCTTTGCGGGCGCTGAAGACATGCCCATATACCATGTCTCCTTTCTTTGCGATTAGCCTGCCACCAATCCTGATGTCGACCTTCAATCTTGCCTGGACGGGGTCACCGACCTTAGCCGTCTTGCTGTTCAACGAGCTGATGACGACAACAGGGAAATTGGCCCCAGCGCTGATCAGCGTCTTTCCCGGTTCATCCTTCAGCTCCTCCCAGGCATTGCCCGCATCTGATGCCGCCGGCTCATCACTGTCGATGACCAGGACGTCTTTCTCATCGAGCGGCACCGGCATGGCCGCAACGGGCATGGGCGGTGCGACGGCACCGGCATCCAGTTTGCCGCCGGCTTTGTCCAGCACATCATCAATGCCAAGTACGACATTTGGAGCGGTGTCCGTCAGCGTGTCTTTTGGATTCTCGGGCGGATTCTCGCCCCCTTGGGCGAGACAAGCAATTGGTAAAACGACATTCACCACAAGCGGTACCAAAAGACAGCAAAGGTGCTTTTTAATGTTGCTGTTCATATCTGAATTCCTCATCAGAACCGCTATTCGAAGAGAGACTCTGTGCCCGAGCCGCAAAGCAACGTTGCAAATTCTTGCAGTCGCGGTGAATCTTTCCAATGTGAAGGATCGGGTAACCTGGCACTACCTGCAGCCGTACAGCTTTAGTAAGGTAGCCCTGTCGCGTGGAGATAGATCCTTCATAGCAGATTTCCAGTACATGATGTCGCCCCCGCTGGGGGAATGACCAAGCCCCAGGGCGTGCCCGAATTCGTGCAAAGCGAGCGTGCAGAGGTGCTGCACCGCATAATCGGAGAGATCGTCCGAATCATACTTCGCTGCATAGATTCGCAAATGGACGCGGTCGATCTCCTCATCGCCTTTCTTCCCGGTGAATGCGGCAATGGCACCGCCGCCGGAACCATAGGGAATGAGGTCGTAATTTGAGACCCGCTCAAAGTAAACGTCCGCCGTCTCTCGATCATCGACGAAGGTGAAAGCGAAGTTCAATCCAGGCGTTTCAAACCATTTTCGAATGGCGTCCTGAAAGCGCCGTGACAAGTCAGGACCAAAGCCGTGCTCCTTGCTTTTATCTATGCAAACTTTCAGCGGGAAACGGCTGCGCGACCAATGATGGCACGGATAGGCCTTGAGATAATCTCCACTCGACTCAGGACAACGTTGCTTTGCTTTCAATTCGTACTTGAGGTCGTCAATTAACCAACCAATCTGTTCTATTTGCTCTTTATCCTTGATCTGATCCAGGCGGCCGAGGTGGGTTTTGTATTGAGCAATGGCGTTTCTGAAATCTTTAACCGCCTGGGGCGGCGACCCGAGCGTATCCTCGAGAATGCCGTGCGTGAAATACCAATCCGCGACCGGCCTGCCGCCTTTCAAGCCGTACTCCTCGATCATTGTTTGAAACAGTTCCGCCGCCTCTTTCGGTTTGTATGAAAGGCTACATATGTAGGCCAGCTGCCAGATACTATCGAGTCTCTGTTGCCTGCTCGTCAGGGGCGAGTCTTGTCGGATTCTGAGAAGCGCTTGTGAGACCGTTTTCGACTCGTCGTAATACTTGCCTCGGTTATATGCGTCGGCGAGAACCTGCCAGATATCATCGATTGTCGTCAAGGACGTTGGATCTGCCGCCTGGCGCTCACTCGAGAATTTCTCCATTTGATTCGGCAGCAGACACTGATCACCACAGGAGAAGCTCATGTTTTGATCGCACCTTGGACCTGAGCTGTCCATCGCCAGAATGGTACCAGATGCGACACCAGTATGGATCACTTTATTGGCAGCTGAAAGATCGCCGTTACCAACAGCGGCACCATATGCGGCACTACCGCCATGAGTGACTGTGCCACCAGATATCGTGGCACCCGGATCAGTCTTGTGAGCAATTTCAAAGATCCTCGAGCGCTTTCTCCGCTCCTCTTCAAATAGCAAACTTAAAGCTTCAGTCAAACATTTTGTCGCCTTAAGCGACTGGCCATCAGCCATGTAAGCTCGACCCAGAGCAGCGAGGGCCATGGCGTACGAATTAGATTGCGGACCAATCTCTCTGCGCGCCTCCACACACTTGGCGAACAACATGCTGGCGACATCGAAATTTTCGGTCCAGGAATAAGATTCGGCGAGATCATAAAGGACCATGGCCAACAATGCCTTCTTATCGGGAGCGTATCTGCTCAGCAAGGCCGCACTCGACGAGAATAAAAAACGTGCTCTGCTTTGTTGCCCCAGGACTTTGTATTGATAGCCGACGTGATAACATGCCATCGCCAATTTTTCGCCCACTTCATCGGAATCTTGCTCGGCACTCATAGCTTCACTTATGAATCGATTAGCGTGATCGCGCTGGCTCTCTTTGTGTCGCTTCATATATGAACACTCTTGCAAATCAGAGAGTGCGATTGATGGAGAACGAGCGCCGTTCAGCTCGGGATCATTTTTGCCGGCAAGCCAGGCTAGAACGCTCTTATAGATCCCTTCGCGACTCGCCGAAGTCAATGCCAAGTAAAAAAGTCCGTCTCTCTTTCCTTCTACAAGCCTGCGTGAGGCTTCAAAGACCTGGTTGAATGAATCGTAAGCTGTCGCGTATTTTCCTTGCCGAAACTGCGATTCTGCAAGAAACATGCGGGCAATAAGCCCCTCTTCTCTCGGTTCGGTGAGAAGCTCCATCAGCATGGATGGTCCGTCTTCATTTGCCAGAAAATCGTTCAATTGCCCCGCACGAGTGAAACATTTCTCAGCCGTATCCAGATCTCCGGCGGAGAAACTGGTAATGCCATTTAGGATGAGGACTCGCTCTTCAGCTAGCTTTCCATGGTCGTTGACAAAAGAGAAATGGGCATCACTCAAGCTACTGGTTGAGCCGACTCCCCATTCCGAGATGGCTCGATTGAACATAAAGGCGGAATGCATTGATGCCTGATTGTGCGCTGCCACTCTTTTGCGGTCTACATGATTCTCCAGCCTCACGGACATGGAAGAGAGTCGCTCCGCATCACCGGATTTTCCTCTCCAATAAAGCAGTCGTGAGCGATAGAGGAGTGCTCTGCTGATATCATATTTAGTGTCACGCTCGAGTCTGAGGTAACGGCGCTCGAACTCTTTGTCGCTCTCTAATTCCCTGTCAAGGTTCTGGCCATCAAGCGTTTTTTTCCTCCCCTTCAGCTCCAGCTGCTTGTCCTCGTCCAGCTCCTTTTGCAAAGCGGATTCCAGACAATGAGTGCAGCCGGCAATTTGACCTTTTTGCAGCAACGTCTCAGCCTCTGCATAGCGGACCGATCTCGCTCTTTCATCAAGAGAAGATTCGCTGCTCTGGAGCAATTGCCGCGCCGAGTTTCGCAAGTGCTTGAGCGCCAGGGTATAGTCACCTTCGCGCAGCAGGAACTCCGCCGTTTCTCGTTGAGCCGCGGCATCCTGAGCTTCATCTCTGACTCCATTGATATTCAGCGTCTTCACTGACAGCTTGTTCTCGAGAGTCCATTTGCTCTCAGGCACCGGCTGGGCACCAGCAGCCCACGGATAGATCTGGGCCGCTGCAATTATGTTGGCGACGATTATGAGCTTCGCTTTGCTATGAAAAAACCTGAGCATTCAATCCTAAATATCAATCTGAACGTTCAATCCAATGAGATCTTTCCCGCCGGCTTAAAAACAGGTTATCATAGCCTTGTCAGCGCTTGCATCTCCAGATTGCTCGGCCATGGAAGATTATCAAAAGAAGTTTCACTCTATAACGGACTTTGTCCACGGCGCCGCCCAATCTGTGCTGGGAAAAATCGATCACTTCACATTCAAGATGCTGGTCGACCAACTCAAGAGCGAGGATTACGAAGCGGCTAAAACGGCGATAGAGCAGCTTGCAAAAGAGAAGCGCACAATCGGGATTCCGCCTCTTTATTTTGTATCACAGGCCCATCCCAATCCCAGAATTAGAGAGAAAGCTTTGAAGGCGATCGACCTTATCGATGAGCACAACAAGATCGAAGAGCTGACCAAGGGAAAAACCACTGAGGACGCGGTGAAGGCTCTTATTCAAGAGTACGGGCACTACAAGCAGAGTTAATCTCGCCTCGTCGCCAGCGAAGCGCATTCTGTTGAAAACGTTATTGTTGCTGTGTCGGCAATAGTTCTGTTCGGCCGGATGTTTGCAAAAACTCATAGAATGACATGGGCAGATTAACTCCCAGTCTTTGATTTAGCGGTTTGAAGGGAGAAGCCAGTCGCATCACGCGCACGGATGTCGAGGTGCGATATGCAGTTCCGGAAGTGTCGTAAAAGCGGCTCGTCGCCTGAGCCAAAACTTGCCCGCTGTCAGCCGGGGTGAACTGCGTCACCCGCTCTTCAGTGTATGCATCCAATATAATGCGCGACGAGTCGATGATCGCGTGGATGACTCGCTGCCAGAGCGTCAGCTGATCCGGCTTGAGATCCAGCGGTTTCAAACTGATCGTATATTCCAATCCAACCTGATCGTTTATCGGAGATTCGAGGATGTAGGGTGTAACATTGCAGTTCCAAACCGTGCCCTGCTTGTCCTGCTGGTCGCCGAAATGATCGGCCATCGGCGATACACTGCCGCGCGGGATTGTGTGCAGGGTACCGGTTGTGTGATCGAAGGCCTTCAGAGTCCTATAATCTCGCGACCGCCAATCTCCCACCAGCCACGGCGGTACGATCATCCAATCGACGTTTCGCTGATAAGTAGGAAAGCCTTGAAAGGGCTTCCCTTGCTGCATGTTATTCGGCAATGGATCCACGCTCAGCGGGAAAGGCCATGGCCCGAATTCTCCTTCCGGTTGCGCGACGGCAGGCGCAGTAGCGAATATAAAAAGGATGAGAAGAAGTGTTATCCTGAGCACAATTCTTTCCGCAGCATGTACCATGCACCATTATGGATCAAAAACCGGAAATTGATTCTGAATCCGAACGAACCGACGAGTACGAATCCGGTTTCACCACAACTGGCCAAAAACCGCATTATCGCTTTCGCCAGCAGCTCAAGGAAGAGTTAAAGCGGCTGAAATCGCCGGCTTTGCAAGACGCGCCCATCTGGTTGGTGGCTTCATTCACATGCCTGAGCGGCGCAGTCGCTATTTTGCAGCCGCTGGCAGGCCGATTGATGGAACATCACCCGAAGCTCTTCTCGCTCGTGGTGCCCCCTGAGATTTACCACTTCAGCAAGTCATTGCATGTTATCTTCGGGCTCTTCTTGATCTACGTTTCGATCAACATTTTCAAGAGAAAACGCCGGGCGCTGACCACAGCCATCATTCTTTCTATTCTCTCCGCCATATCACATGCCGCGCGGGTGGGAGCAGAACACATTGCGCTTATCCCGAACCACGACGTGGCCGAACTCATTCCACTGATCAACATCATCTTTCCCTTATTCGCAGTGGTGCTTTTATGGTACTACCGCAAGCGCTTCACCGTGAAAACGGAGCGACCGACGATTGGCATTGGCTTGCGCAAAGTAATGGTAAGCTTGGCTCTGGTACTGGCGTATGGAACGATAGGATTCTTTCTGCTTGAGAAAAAAGACTTCGGCATTGACTTCAGCTTTTTAGAGTCGCTCAAGTATTGCCTGCGAGAAATAACTTTAGTAGGCAATCAAGATCTCGTTCCCAAGAGCCACTTCGCCAAATGGTTTCTCAACTCTCTGCACGTTTTCGGTGCATTCTCTGCGGTGTATGCAAGCTATAACTTGTTTCGCCCGATCCAGTATCAGCTCGACACCAAACCGCGCGAGCGTGAGATGGCTCTCAGTTTGCTGAAGAAGTATGGCAGCGACGCCCTCGACAATTACAAGACTTTGCCCGACAAATCCTATTTCTTTCTACCAAACGGCAACAGCTTTATAGCTTATAAGACTGTTTTACACATCGCCATCGGCTTGGGCGACCCTGTCGCGCCGCCTGATGAGTTGGAGAGAGTCGTTAAGGAGTTTCGGCAAGAATGCCACGATAATGATTGGCGGATCGCCTTCTTGCAGGTCAAGCCAAACCACATTTCACTATATGAAAAGCTGGGTCTCGATATTTTGAAAGTAGGCGAGGAAGCAATCGTCGATCTCGAGCGTTTTACAAGTAAAACGGTCAAGAACAAAGACTTCAAGTCGAAGCCGAAGAAACTGGAGAAAGAAGGCTATACGCTCGTGCGCCTCTCTCCGCCGCACTCGGATCAGATTCTGGATGAGCTGAAGAGAATATCGGATGAATGGTTGGCATTGCCCGGTCGGCGCGAACGCGGTTTTAGCCTGGGTTGGTTCGATCGAGACAGCCTCAGAGATGACGTAATCTTTGCCCTGAAGGATCCTGAAGGGAAAACGATTGCTTTTGTAAATCAAGTACCTTCATATGAGGCTGGGCAAGCATCAATAGATATGATGCGACATCGAGAAAGCGTACCAAATGGAACGATGGACTTTTTATTCCTGAAGCTCCTGACGGCCCTTAAGGAGGAGAACTTCAAGACCTTCAATCTTGGGCTAGCAGCGCTTTCCGGAGTGGGCGACTCGCCTGATGCCAGCTTAAAAGAAAAGGCAATCCATGAGATTTACGAGCATATGAACCGCTTTTTCTCATACAAAGGGCTGCGACGCTACAAGGAAAAATTCGAGCCGAACTGGCGTGAAAGCTTCCTTGTTTATGAAGGTGGAACACGCGGTCTCATAAAAACAGCCCTGGCAATAACCAGGGCTGGTGAACTCAAGGATGTGGAAAACGAGAACGACGAGCCGGAGGATTACCAACCGCGATAATTCATGCGACCCATGGCTCCGTATCCATAACCGCCCTGGAAGCCATAACCGCCGACGCTGTTAAATGTTCCATCAGTCGGTGGCCGCCCCCACGAGGCTGCGCCCATCTCACTCTGCAATTCATTGAAGTAGTTGACTTGCATCATTTGGTTGAATTTCTGGGCATCTTTGCGATCTTGAACGTTTTCGCGCATGGCATTAATGTCGCTCTGCAGGTTGGCAATGGTGTCTTGCTGCCCCTTCACCGTTCTGTTTAGCTGATTTTGAAGTTGATTAATATACGCCAGTTGCTTTGTCTTATATTCACTGTCGCGCCTTAGCCAGTCTTGAAACACAGCCAGTTGGCTCTTTTCTTCTTCTTTCTTTTTGCCACCAGTTGTAGTGGCAATCTCCTTACTCAGCTCGTTCACCTTCTTTTCGACATAGAGGCGATAAGGAGCCGTCCGCTGTTGTTCAGCCTGATATTCCTTTTCGGCCTGATTCTTTTCCATCTCAATCTGACGAGATTGCATGTTGTTTATGCGCAACATTTGCTCTTCATCAGAAAAGATCCCCTGGTCCGCTCCAGCGACTTGCGCTTGCGCCGGGAGAAGAGTTGACATTAGCAGAAGGCTTGTAAGAAAGAGGAGACCCTTCCAAGCTGAGGCTTTCGCCGCTAAATTCATAGCATTACTCCTGTTTCGGTATACCGTCGAACGCACATGCACATATAATACACACTTTGAGCCGGGACACTAACGTGTTTCAGATGGTTTGTGCATATTTTAATGGTGGTACATGACCATAAGGCGCTTCCGTGGCGCCGTCAGCTAATCTGCGATGGGGGAAGCACGTGCTGGGCACGATCATAGCTGGTAGATATGAACTGCTGGAGGAGATCGGTAGAGGGCGCCTCGGCATCGTCTATAAGGCGCGCAAAGACGAAGACGAGCAGCTCTATGCCGTCAAGATTTTATCGCAGTATGACGAACGCGACGTCAAACGGTTTCACAGAGAAGCACGAGCGGCAAGGAAGCTCAGTCACCCAAATGTAGTGCGATTGTTAGACAACGGCAGCACCGCCGATGGTGCACCATTCCTGGTCATGGAACTCGTGCACGGACGTTCGTTGCGCAATGAAATTCGCATGCACACTTATCTTCCAGCCGAACTGGCTATTCCCATTTTTGTCCAGGTTTGCCGGGCGCTCGAGCATATGCATCTCAATGGCATCGTGCATCGTGATCTCAAACCAGCCAACATAATGCTCATGCAAGATCGAAGCGCAGATGACTTCGTCAAATTGGTCGATTTCGGATTGGCGCTGCCGGCTGATCCGGAGGCTGCTCGCGATGAGCGAGTAACGCTTGATGGTTATGTCACCGGTACGCCGGCCTATATGAGCCCAGAGCAATGCCTGGCTGAGCATGTAGACTCTCGTTCGGACATTTACTCGCTCGGGTGCGTAATGTTTCGCACATTGACGGGAATCGCGCCTATCGGCGGTGCCACCGTTCATGATACCATGAACAATCAATTGATGGGACAGCCGACTCCTTTTAGCAGAGTATCTCCTGATCTGAAAATAGATAATGAATTGCAAAATATCGTTTTGCGGTGCCTCGAGAAAAAACGCGAGGACAGGTATCAGAGCGCTGAAGACGTGAGATCCGCACTTATCGATCTGCTCGGGAGAGCCTGAGAAGCGGCAGGCAGCTGAAGCCGCTGCCCGATGAGAGATGCAAAAGCGCTCAGCGAGATGGTTTGCACAATATAGTAACTATTGTGTCGAAAAGTGCGTAATCACGCATAGACATGACTAAGTTGTGGCGCTCCTCGAACCCTTTTAATGAAAGGGTCCCCCTTCCCTGTGGCGAATTCGAACTACCTTGCACTCTAGTCATACTTTCCACGCACCTCTATCCAACCCGGGCTCGACCTTCTTTACGGCTGACTTGGCTAAGCCTAGTGCGGCAGAGGAGGTGACCAGGCGTTGGCGAGAAATATCGCAGGACATTTGGACCAGCCACATGTCACCGGAGTCGAGGCGCGTTGTAGAAGGTGATCTCGCCAATTTGCAGAAGGCTGACTCGATAAACCATCCGGCGCTTTTGGCAAAGCTTGATAAAGGAATCGAGGATAAGCTCAGTCTTGCGTTGCGCTCCGCCAAGGTGGAGGGACGCAACGATAGCTTCGCCCTCACTCTGAGAAACGCTGACGGTCTGCAGGATATTCTCAATTGGGACATTTATCATGACTATCTTTCTCCGGCGACCGAGCGTGCATCAGTCGCCTTCAAGCTGATAAGCTCTGGTGATGACAAGCAAATCGGCGAAGGCGAGAAGCTCCTCCTGGGCGCAGTTGCACTGAGACCGGAATTACAATTCAATAAGAGCTTTCAAGACGACCTTTTGCACAGCTACGAAAAGATGGCGGCAAATCGCAAGAATCTGCCACCCTACAATGGCATTCCTCCCTTGCCGCCGCGCTTGACTGAAGCGGACACCGCTGTTCAAACCACACAAGCGGACAGATTTTTCGCATCGGCTATGCAAAAATCCAATTCGGCTGGGCTCAAAGGTGCAGGAGACCTCTTCGATCAGGCTATTGCCGAGTCAGATAAAACCAATACGCCCGGCTTGATCGATGTGCGAATTTCCGCATTCCGAGACAGGCTGCTTCTTGATCGAGCCATCATCCAGGCGGATGCGCGCGGTGAGCCCAGGGAGGCATTGATGAGGCAGCGCGAGCAAGCCGCAAAAAAAGAGTGGACCGCTTATCTCCAGTTCATGCAGCCTGCAACTACACGCGCAGACATCGCCTTTGAATACATTAAGAGTGGCAATTCCGACTTGCTGGCGAAAGGACAAGAATTATTGCGTGTGGCTTTGCACATGCGTCCGGAGCTTGAGTTCACAGAATCCTTCGACACAAGGCGGAAAGCAGCTTATCTTGAATGCGCTCAACGGCAAGCCAGGACAAATTCCGGCTTGGCTTTGCCTGACTCACCATCTACCGGCACAAATGAGGACACCAGAGGCGGCGCACGCGGTCTTGATCGGCGAGGTGGTGCTGACACCGGCCGCGGTACTGACACCGGTCGCGGTACTGATACCGGGCGCGGTACTTTATCCGATACCGTAAATGCTACCAACACCACACCTGATACCAGTCCGCAGCGCAACAATGGCGCCACCTCCGATACCAGTAATAGCACCGGACGCGATACCACCACCGTAGCGCACCCAGATAAACAGAAAGAATCCAAAATTGCGCAGACTTTCGATCCATCAAGCGTTCAAGACGACCCTCTGCACTCCGATGACTTGAAGCATCTACTGCAAAACGGTCTATTTGTAGCAGCACTGTCCTTTGCCGGCTACAAAATAATCGAGCGCGGTGGTCGTTATGTCGTTGATTATCTGCGAACCAGGGAAGGTAAACCGGTCAACGGCGAAGGCACTGCCCGGGCGGATTCGCAAAAGCCGGATGCAGAAACGAGGCAACCAGGCAAGGATCCTAAGGTTGCCGAATCAGGTCCGGACAAACCAAAGGATCAAACAGAATCAGAAAGAACGACCAAAGTCGAAAAGCCCGACGCTGAAAAGGCGCAGAAGTTGCAAGAGCTCGAGGCCCGAATCAAGCAGCTTGAGTCTGAGAGAGACAAAGCCAGGCAAGAAGCGAGAGATTACGAGGAGAAGTTGACCAAAGCAGAGTCAGAGCAGAGATCTGCCTCAGACCGAGAAGCTGCGCTAAAGCGTCAGCTTGCCGAAGCTGAAAGTTCTAACAAGACTACCATCGAGCGCAACAACGATTTGGCCAAGCAGCTCGAGAGAGCCACCGCGGATCGTGAGAACCTCTCCAATAGACTGAATCTAGAATCCCAAAAGAACGAAGCCAGAGTAACGGAGCTGACCGCCCAACTCGAAAAGGCGAACACTGAAAAGCAAGAACTCGAAAGAAAACAAGCAACTGAAAAAGCAACATATGAAGAAAAGGTCACCGAGCTTAGTACCAAGTTAGCAGATGCCGAGAAGTCACTCAAAAAATCAAATGAGGGAAACTCCTCTGACAAAGCCAAGTATGAAAAGGAAATAGACAATCTCAACACTCAGCTGGAGCAGTTGAAAGAGCAGCGGCGTTTGGCACAAGAAAGAGAGCAAGCTGACAAAGCGAAACAGGAGCAACAGATCAAGGAGCTGTCCAAAGATCTTGAAAAGGCTCGTACAGATCAAAAGCAAAGAGAAGATCAGTTCGCGCAGGAGCGTTTGGCCGCCGAACGGAAAATTGGTGAATTGAAAACTGCTCTCGAACGATCCGACAGCGATGCATCTTCTGCAAAGCAAAAGGTGACGGAACTTCAGCAGTCTCTCAGAAGCACAGAGACAGAACGTGCCACCGCCGAGCAAAAAGCTCGGGAACTCCAGGACAAACTGACCCAATCTCAAACAGCACTGAACGAGAGCGACGAAGCTTTGAGGCAGTCCGAGCAAGCACGGCTGAAAGCGCAGCAAGATTTGCAGCAGTCGGAAGAGGCACGCCAAAAGGTGGAAGCCGAGCGCACCGCGGAAATTGCCAAGGCAAAGGCAGAGCGCGCTGAAGCAGACCAGCGTGAGGCGGCTCTAAAGGAGCGCCTTGCCGATGCGGAAACGGCGCGAATTGCCGGACAAGAAAGGAATCGCGAGCTAACTCAAACGCTCGAGCAAGTAACTGCAGAGCGCGATCGCCTGTCAGTCTCGCTCGACACGGCAACCAAATCATCTCAGGCAAAGATCAGAGAATTATCCGATGCCCTTGGAAAAGCTGATGCAGAAAAACTTGAGCTTCAGCAAAGGCATGCTGATGAGCAAAAGTCCTACGAACAAAGAGTTGCTGAACTCACTACCCGCCTTACTGAAACTCAAAAGCAGCTCGATCAGTCCAACGAGAACAACTTAGCGGAACGTACGCGCAATGCAAAAGAGGCTAAAGACCTCCAGTCGCAGATAGAACAGCTCAAAGAGGAGCAGAGGCTGTCCAATGAACAGCACGATATTGCCAGTGGCAAGCAAGCCGAGAAAATAACCGAACTGACAAAACAATT
>JAJPJO010000044.1 GCA_021324135.1 Pseudomonadota bacterium | reverse complement strand
TGGGAACCGCTAAGGTCAACCGTGCGTTCGCCCTGATAACCTGTAATGTGTTCGTAGGCTTCTCTCTCGTTCCACATGACCCCAACTGGTATTGGCGCCCTGGGATCGTCCTGTAGACGAGTGGCGATATCGACGAGCTCAGCGGTGCGGTCTATTCCGGTGAGCCAGTCACCGCAGTACCAGTGTCTCCATTTCCCGTATTCAGCTCGAGCCTCGGCAGCTTTGATTGTATTCAAGGATTCATTCGCCTTCAACAGGTGGGTTTTCGCCAGCGCCTTGTCACCACAATTGATGGCACGTACTGCTTGGATGACTTGCAAAAGCATTCGGTTGCTCTGGCGATTGATCTCGATCATGGTCAGGATCGCTGCCTCGTAATAATCGCGTCGCGACGGTTCCACCTTCGCCTTCATAGACTGAGCCATACTCCAGACATTTTCCCATCGCGGCACCGCCTCCTCGCATGCGGCTTGATCGCTCGCCATGGTAGCCTCCGCCCATCCCTGTTCATGTCCGCCGCGCGCCACGTGAGGTGCACGCCAGAGTGGACCCTGGCCAGCCATAAGGAAAAGCGGACGCTTAACCAATGCGCTGAGCAAAAGTTCGCGCGCATGATAGTGATAGATCATATCGCCGTATTCCATACCTGCGGCAAAGTGTCCCACTTCAATGTTGTATTCACTCGTCGCGCGCTCCATTTTTGCAGGAGCAGCGAGATAGGCTTTGTACAGCTCAACCAGCTGGTCGGCGACCTTTTCACCAAACTCGTTTTTCGACCATTCGCGGTAATATCGATCGCTGGAACCCATTCCCTTGGCGCCGTTCCATGCAAAATCCATGGTCGCTTTGGCAGACATTGCCACAGGACGAATATCACTTGTATTGACCAGTAGAAATTTGGTTGCTCCAGCGGACTCGAAACGCCCCAACTCTTTGAACATCCTTTCGACAGGAACCATCTCGCTGAGCTGATTTGATTCGAGATTGTACATGGCTACATGGTAATAGGCTCCCTGTCCGGCTTTCACCTTGTTGTGATCTTGCAACCAACCCCAGCCATTGTCTGCCCACACAGTTATGACCTGATCGGGAATCTTGAGAAGACCTTTCTCCATCAGGCGGTTTCCTTCCGACCACAGGTTGGTGACGAATACTGCATCGGGATCAATAGATTTTACGATCTCCATTTGTCTGGCGATAACCCTGCTGATGAGTGCACCGGATTTAGTGTCATCACCTCTGACGGCTGGATCCAGCGATGCGTAACTTTCATCACCTAACCCTCGCAGACCAAGCTCCCAAAGAATCTCTTGACCTTTTGTGTATGCATTGACGGCATTTGTCCATGCACGTTCCAATATCTCAGGATGGGTAGTGTAGTTGTAAGGCACGCCTTCCGGCCATCGAGCCACGTTAACACCAAGAGGCGTCGCGTGATGAATCGATAACGCCAGTCCGCGTTCTCCTGCAAGACGAACTTGCGGCTCATCTGGAAATATCCAGCTGCCCGGAACGACCATGTTTGCCTTGAGGCGCAATAATGTTTCGTAGACGTGGTTCCAAGCTTCCAGCGAAATACCTGTATGATCCCTGACGCCTGGTGCCCAGCCACTGAGCAAGTCTTCGTCGTTGATAAAGAAACCGCGGTAGCGAAAAACTGGAGGGCCGAAACTGCGTGAGAATTTTTCTGGTATCTCGATCTGATCTCGTTTGGTCGGCTCCTTATCCGTCCAGTAATACATCGGGTCGACTCCGAGATAGTCTTGAGAGAACTGATATATCGCGTACATAGTTCCGCGTGTGTCTGCACCAAGCAGGGTGATGATTTCTTTGTTGCCACCTTCTGAGGCTGTCGGCTCCGCGGAGATGGAAAACGATTCAGCCGGAAAGCGTGCGCGATCAGGATGGGAACTGGCACGATCAATAACGATGGTTGCCGGTCCGGCATGCTTCATCTCATGAATGATTTTCGCTTTCTTGCCGAATACCTTAGCAAAATCTGAGGCAAGGTCATCCACAGCATGCAGAATTGGTGAGCATTCATTGGCGTTAACGAAAATGGTGACGTCACTTTTTAATTGAAATGCCTTTTCATTGTTGCGCTGCTCGCACGAAGCTTTTGGGCTAATCAGAATCAGCTCCAGTATCAAAATGATGATTGCTGGTCCCAGGTTTTTTAGCAAAGACAAACTATTCTCCTCGGTTGCAGATGAGCTTTCTAAGGTATGGAACAAACCCATAGCTCGCTCTTACACTTTTACCGTTTGATAATACTAAATGTGGTAGCTTTTGGCCGCCACGTTGAGGATTCAGTTTCTATGTTTAGAGAAGTTGAAAAGGTCGTAGCTCATTGGATCTTATTCGGATGTGAATCCTGTTATAAGGCTGCAATTGAATCAGGAATGTCAGCACGAGAACTGGGCGCAATTTGTTTTGCTGTGCGTGAAATCTTTCTTGAAGGCAGGCAATATGCTGATGTCGCTTTCGAATTTGGACTTTTAGAGTGGCAGTTGCGGCGGTGGACTCGGGCCATCAAGCATACCGTACCAGAACATTTGCCAAGAAGTATTGATGAAACAGCTCAGTTGAAGAAGGAACTCGCAGAGCTGAGAGAGGAGCATCGAAAACTGAAAGAAGAGAACGAGCGGCTGCTTGAAGAAGC
>JAJPJO010000093.1 GCA_021324135.1 Pseudomonadota bacterium | reverse complement strand
TTCTGTCCGACAAATTTCTTCAAACCGGCGTAGGGCTTGCCCTTGCTTGGATCATTCTCGGCATCGGGTGCCGGCGGAGTGCGCACCGGTTGCTCGACCATGTGATCTTTGGTCTGGTGGATGCGGCTCTTGATCAGTTCGCGCAACTCGTCGTTCGACACGCCGCCGTGCAATGGTGAGTCAACCGACACAGGAGGCGTGTCTCCGGTTTGCACTCCCGTCTGATTGCCTGCGTAATCGTCAAGGGACGGACCGGCGATCACTTCGATTTGTCCGAGATCCTCGAGTTCTTCCAGGTTCTCAAAAATATCTAGCTTATCGAGATCGAGAACATCGTTTGGATCAATAAAGTCCAATCCTTCCGCTCGCGGCAGACCCTCGGGCGGAGTCGGTCTGGCTTCCTGCTTGGGCCTGGGCGGCGGCGGTGGCGGCGCCACTTTGCGCATCTCGCCGGAAATCTCATTGGCATCTCCCGCTCCGCCATGCTGAGGCTCAGCCGTGATGGCTTGCAGGTTGGTATAAGACAACGTCTGCCCCATCGCCGCCGGATCGCCTGTGCCGTAGGCGTCCATTGGATGCTCGAGCGTGTCCTCATCATCATTTTGCATAGGCTCGCCGAAGGCATGTGACTCTGATGCGACGGGCTCCATCCGGGCTGACTCTTCCTCTTGCGAGTCCTGATGCAGGTTGTAATTCTCCAGTCGTTGTGAGAGGTCCTTGACGGAAAGAACGCCCATGCTGTAAACGGTCTCGAGATCTCTCCAGGTGAGAGATTCAAGAGCATTCATGCTGCCCTCCGGTTGCGGTCCTGTTTGAGCGAAATTGAGCACCCCATGCTGCGATTCGGGATGTTCGTGAACTTGCTGTTGCCCTTGAGCATCCAGGTTGATTGGCTCGTGCATGCCGGTATATTCCGGAAACCTCTCGTAGCGCTGCTCCGCTTCCTGCATTTGAGCCTCGTGCCGCTCCTCACCAGGTGAGAAATCGCTCGCTGGCTCGGCAATCTCGGCGGCGCTTTCGGCATGAACCGTTTCAGCCGTGCCGTTATCAAAGGCGACGGCGGCGGTCGAATGTTCGCTGTGCATCAGCGCCTCAGCCTGCTGCTGTTGCTGAACGCCCGATTGCGTTTGAGAATCGGAAACAGCCTTCTGGTAACCGACATGAAAAGCGTTTTGCAATTGCAGGGCGAGATTGTCGGCCTCTCCCTGCAGTTCGCTGAGCTTGCCCTCAAGATCGAAAATCACAGCTTCATGCTCGGAGGCGCGCGCTTTGAGCTCTTCATTTTCCGTCTCTGCCCTGGTAATGCGCTCGATCAATGCCCGGTTCTCGGTGCTCAGCTCCTCGGCTTTGGCGGCCAACTGCTTGTTGATTGTCTCCAGTTGCTCGGATGTGATTTTTTTGTTGTCTTGCTCGGATTGCTTTCTGGCCTGATCCTCGAGCTCACGCATGCGAACGTTGAGCGCTTCATTGACCTTCTCGAGCCCTATAACGCTGCGGTTCAAGTCACGCGCGTCATCCTCGAGTTCGGCGATGCGTGCATAAGCTTGCTCGAGCTCCTGCTCGAGATGTTTGACCTGATTGTCGGATTCAGAGCTGAGCAGCGCTTTGACCTGCTCGTTGAGCAGCTCATCATCAAGGATTGTGGCGGTCGGATTAAATGCCGGCGCCGCCGTCTCCTCAGCCGGAGCCTGCTGGACGGGTGCCTGCTGCTCGACGCTCTCGGCGAATTGTGGCTGAGCCGGCGCACCGACATCGCTAACAACTTGTCTAACGCCGCTGGACTCCAGATCGTAGGATGCCGAGCTGCTAAAGTTCATGACCGGATGATGTTCTTCATCAGATGGAATTTCTGTAAGCAGGCGGTCCAGATCGGCCAGGTCAGGGATGTCGCTTGTGGCGGCGAGATGGCTTTGCAGTTCGTCCTCTTCATCGCGATCGGATTCGCCGTTTGCGGCAAAGGGCGCACCGCCGCGCGCTTCGGCAATTAATGACATGAAACCGGCGTCGCGGCTAATCAGGAAAGGCTGCACGTGCGCTTCCTCAGCCACGGTGAACGGGTTTATATCCCACCCCTTATCCTTCACTGCCTGGATTGCAGCTAATACTTCATGCTTTTCGATTGTCTCTTTGAGCTTTTCGTCCTTAGGCATTCGTCTTCCGTTCACTGCTGAACGCGCTTGTCAACACGGTACCGAGCGTGGCCGTGATACAACCTCAGTATAGCCACTCTGCTAGTTTATTTCTTCCCTGTACAATCAAAAACCTGTCTAAATTCCTAAAACTCAATTGATATCTTTATGGTTTTGCACGAGTTGACATTGGCGATATGAGGAACGATTGCACAACATGCTTGAAGCGGCAAGATTGAGAATTAGAGGCAGAGTTCAAGGAGTTTTTTATCGCCGCAGTGCTGAGGATGAGGCGAACAGACTCGCTATCTCAGGCTGGGTGAGGAATATGAGCGACGGCAGTGTGGAAGCCTTCGCGCTCGGCCCCCGGGCGAGCCTGGAGAAATTTATCGACTGGTGCGGCAAAGGACCGCCGGGAGCAAGAGTCGAATCTGTCGACGTCGAATGGCGGTCTTTAGAGGCAACAGAAACGCCCGAGGATGAGAAAGTCGCGCCGGGTTCGCGCTTTTCAGTCACTGGTTCCTGGTAGAAACTCAGCCAATCAAGCGCGAGCCCGGTCCTTCGAAGAGCTTGTAAGCTTCCTGAATTAAGGATGAGTCTATTGAATCGGAGGGATCGGCAGGCGTGGGGGATACTTGTCTGCCGCTCTCGGCATTGGCCGCCGAGGCGCTGGGCCTCTGTGCCGGCTCGGCCGGCGCTTTTGCGCTTGCAGAGCCATTCTTCTCGCCATTCTTCAGAACCGATCTTTCAAAACCTCCATTGGCAGGCTTAGGTTGCTCAATCGTCGGAGCGGCGCTGGCTCTGTAGGCTCGATCGACGCTGAGCGAGGGCTCCGCCGCCTGTATCTGCGGACGGGGAGCTTGCTCGGAGACAGACTCGCTGGTTCGCTCGGCGCTTCTGGAGCTAAGAGCGGCTTGACCTTTTGGCTTTTCGGAACCCTGCGCCTCATCACCGACGACTTTGACGAATACGCGAATATCCTGGTTTTTGATGTCTTTGTATGCTTGCGTGATGCTGCCGGCCTTGTTCTCGATTGGCTTTTGGAAGAACTCTTTGTTGACGCCGATGGTCAGGGTGCCGGCTTCGAAGCGCAATGGGAAAGCATGCATGGAAACGAGACTGTATGCCGGTATGCTTCTTTTGTGCAGCGCATCGAGGAGATCGGACCAGAGCTCTTCCAGATCGGTATGAGGTGCGGCATGCCTGTCTTTCAGGTCGTCTTTGGGCTGGCTTTGTTCGGCAGAACTGGTGTCGGCGGGCGGGGCTTGATGGGCCGGCGGCGCGGCAGCCGCTTCGCTCACGTCCTCGTCCATGTCCGCCGCTTCGTAAGCATCGTCATCCGCCATCACAGGCAGCTCATCATCCGAATCGGTTTCTGATGCCTTTGCAGGCTCCTGGCTGCGCTCCGCTGCTTCGTAACTGTTTTGCACCGGGGCTGCTTCGCTCTCTTCGATCGGCTGAGCCTGCGCGGCAGGTTGAGGGATGGAAGGGCTCGCTTGGGCAGCGGGGGCGGGCTGCGTTTCACGTTGACTCTGGGGCGCAAGGCTGGGCTGCGTCTCGCGCTGGCTCGCGGGCGCAAGGCTGGACTGCGTCTCGCGCTGGCTGAGAGCGGCGTCTTTTGCAGGCGGCTGCGTCTCTCTTGCAAGCGGCTGGGTTTCGCGTGGCTGCCCATGCGTTTCTCGCCCTGTGGCTGCGTGCTTCATTGGTTGGGGCACCGTGCCGTCGCCGAGGGCTTGCTCGATTTGAGACAAGCGCTGGCTCAATTCTTTCAGGCTGGCAATATCGTGGCGATGACACAAGGAGAGCAGCGCCATCTCCAGAGAAAGAGATGGTTGGCTGGTGCGCTTCAGGGTTTGTTCCAGACCATCGAGTTGCTCGACCATCTGCGACAGTTCTACCCGCTCGAACGCTTTGGATTGAGCGATCAATCCCTGAATATATGATTGCGAGCCAAGGATGAACTGGCTGAGATCGGTTGGATTTTTTTGCCCCTCGCTGCTCACGTATGATGCTTTGGTGAGATTGAGAAAATGCTTAGCCAGTTCCTGGGCAATGAGAAACGGCTCCCTGCCTTGCATGATCAATTCGGCAACCTGATCGATTGCTGCCTTGCCGTCGCGATCGAGCACCGCTTTGCTCAAGTTGAGAAGGACGTCTTCATCGAGCGCTCCAAGCAGGATGAGCAGATCCTTCTGTGTTACCGGTGCGCCCGGGCGGGACAAAAGACCGGCCTGATCCAGCAACCCGAGCGCATCTCTGAGACCGCCTGCTGCCCGCCTGGCGATCAAATCGATGGCGTCGCGCTCGATTTCGATATTCTCTTTTTTCGCCACAGCCGCCAGGTGCTCGGCTAAATCGCCGTGATTGACGAGGCGAAACATCAGGCGCTGGCAGCGGCTCACAATCGTCGGAGGCACCTTGTGCTCTTCGGTGGTGGCCAGAATGAAAATCACGTTGGGAGGCGGTTCCTCAATGGTTTTCAGAAGCGCGTTGAAGGCTTCCTTGGTGAGCATGTGGCATTCGTCGATGATATATAGCTTGTTCTTGCCGCCCTGCGCGGCGAGCGGCGCGCGTTCAATCAGGGTTCGAGCATCGTCTACGGAATTGTTGGAAGCGGCGTCGATTTCAAACACTGATGGGCATGAGCTGTCCTTAATCGAAACGCACGAGGCGCACGTGAGGCAGGGACTGACGGTTGGACCATTGTCGCAGTTCAGTGACTTGGCCAATATTCGTGCCGAGGAGGTCTTGCCTGTGCCCCGCGGTCCGGTGAAGAGATATGCATGCGCTATACGTTTGTGCTCGATTGCATTGGTAAGAGTCTGAACCACGGACTTCTGCCCGACCAGCTCGCCAAGCGTCTGGGGACGATGTTTCAGGTACAGGGGCTGATATTTGGCATTTTCGGTCGACATATGATCTCCGTGGCGCACGTTCCACGCATTGCACGGATTGCCTGATGCACGGCAATCTCCGTTGCAGAGCGGCTTTAGCGCCGAGCAGCCCCGGGGCAATCCATTCTCGATAATAGTCTACATCCGAATGAAGAGACAAAACTGTCAAAAAAGAAATTTTTGTACATGCGATTTTAGGCTCTGGTAAGATGCCAATAATTGCTCAGGTGTAGCATAGTAATAGAGCCCCTCGCGAGGGTGAGGAAGATGTTCCGGATCGTACTATTTGCCCTGATTGCCACAGTAATGATTGCGGTGGGACTGACCATGCAAACCTCTTATTCGAGTGAAACGCCTATATCCGCAGCCGAAATGGTGAAGCTGCAGAAAGCCACGCTTGCGGCCGGGTGATTCTGGGATGTTGAAGCGGCGCTTCAAAAGGTCAAAGGTGTGAGGTCTACAAAGGTGGGATACACGGGCGGAACGACAGCCAATCCTACCTACGAGCGAGTCTGCAGCGGCTCTACCGGGCATGCCGAATCGGTGGAAGTCTTGTTTGATCCGAAAGTGATTTCATACGAGCAGCTTCTCGAAGTGTATTTCAAAGGTCACGATCCGACGGTCAACAAGTCTTATGGCGGCGGACAGTATCGGTCGGCTATCTTCTATCACAATGAGGAACAAGCTGATGTGGCGCGCAAGCTCAAAGCCAGGCTTGAAAAAGAGAAGGGGCGGCCTTTGAGCACTGAAATCGTTCCTGCCACTACATTCAATACTGCAGAAGACTACCATCAGAGTTATTACAAGAGGCGCGGACTTTAAGCGCCACCATATTTGATGCTAGTGCCCCACGCGCGGTTTGATATCAAATGCGGTGCAGCCGAGCGCCGGGGTTCCTGACCTCACCGCCTTGCCGATATCATATATGGTGCCAAGATCTATGCCGCTTTCATCTCAGCGACAAGCTCCTTCAACTGGTTGCGCATCTCGCTCTTCTCGAGTCTGCCTCTCGATCCATGACCGGGAAGCACCCACTCGAACTCGAAGTTCAGCAGTTTCGACATCGATTCTGCCTGCTTGGGCCAGGAGTACCAGCAATAGTCCTTAAATGCACCAAGATGCTGATCCTGCGTCGAGAAATAGAGATGATCTCCGCTGAAGAGGAATTTGTTCTTGTAGAGCAGAACCATGTGTCCGCGCGTGTGTCCGGGCGTGGGTATAATCGTGAACGAGCGATTGTCGCCGAAGGGTTTATCCGAGAATCCCGAGATCACGATTTCCGCGTCTCGGCATGCTTTGAAAGCCGCTTCGTGAATCAAGCGCCTGGCGCCGAAGTGTTCGGCATATTTATCCGCATCGGCCACGTCGTCTTCATGCGTGAGAAATATATAGTTAAGTCCGCCATGCTCTTCGAAGTAGCTCACAAGATGATTAGTGTACTTGGGTGAGTCGATCAGCCAGTTTCCTTCAGGATCCTGTATGTAATAACTGTTGCCGCCATAGGATTTTGGCGAGTTGAATCCGCAGTAATAAACGTTTTCATCCATGACCATGGGAAAATCATTCATAACTTCTCCGGCGAGATTTTTGCCGTCGCAGCCAATCGATCCTGTTGGACAGCATAAAAGCGCCCTGGTAGCCGCACGTCTCTCGTCGTCGGTTTTCGGCTGGGAATAGACGTATGAATACTCGCCGCTCTCAGCAAATGAAGCTGGTGCTAACTGCCTGCATGTATCGCAATCTATGCAGGTTGTGTCAACAAAAAAGTCGCCGGCGACATTTTCAGGGACAATATTTTTTCTATCGGCCATGACCGTTTCCACACATTGCCATACCTTCAACCATTATACGGTAAAGGTTTTTTTCAAGCGGAAATGCAATCGGGCTGCAAGAACTTTCCGGTTCGACAGCTTGCCGCAAGTAACGTACAGTTCGCGAAGTGTTAGTGCCTTTCTGGTGCGCGAGGCAATGTCGCAATAACCTTGAAGAGTGAAAGCGAGCATGCTGCCTGATTAAAGCCGGGCGCATTCTTATGCCCGAGCATAACCACTCATATCGAGGAGAAGCAACATGCACGAGTGTGTTGATCACGATCAAAACGCAAAAAGGACGCCACCACCTTTACCCTTAATACCCGAGTCAGCCGACTCATCAGCTCGGCGGAAGAATGGCCGAGCTGAAGGTTCGGCTGAGAAACAGTCAATCGAGGCACGCATCGGTTTATACTGGCTGCACCGACTCGGCATAGTCAGCCTCGTGCTCGGCTTTGTGTTTTTTATTACCTGTACATTTCAATATTGGTCGCCACAACTTAAGCTGCTGATCGGATTTGCATCTGCTGCAGCGCTGATTGTCATCGGCGAAATCATGGCGGCCAACAAGATGCAGAAGTGGTTCGCCCACGGACTGAGCGCGGGAGGATGGTCGCTTGCCTACTTTTCCGCTTATGCCGCGCATTACATTCCAGCAGTTCGAGTGATTGATTCTCTTCCTTTAGAGACGGCACTTCTCAGTCTGGTTGCCGCCGGCTCTCTGTTCAGCGCCATCCGCGCTTCCTCCGAGATCATGGCAATATATTCTGTAACTCTCGCCTCTTTGACGATATTAATCACTGGTCCTGGTTTGTTCAGCGATGTTTCCTTTCTGATCATCGCGACCACTACGGCAATACTGGGCAATCGCCAGTCGTGGCGCAAGTTGTTTGCCTTTGGATTGGCAGCCTGCTATCTCGGTCATTTATATTGTTGCCTGAGCAGTCCCCTGTCGCTTAGCGATAACTTGTATGCCACCATATTTTTGTCCGGCATCTGGTTGACCTTTTGCATCGGCATCGGTTGGACCGCGCGGGTTCCCGATTCGGCAAGAAATTTCTACACGGTTCTGGCCTGTTTGAACGCCGCGTCGTTTGCATCCTTGCTGGCTTTTTTCACGGACAAGAGCTGGGGCGATTTGCATCAAATTCTTCTGCTCGGATCGGGCATCATTTATTTGGGATTATCTCGATGGCTGCAACAACGCGATCAAGAACAGCTTCGCACGGTACACTCACTGCTTGGATTGTTCTTGTTGAACGTATCTAAAGCGATGCACTTCAGCGGTTTGACTCTCTTGTCCGTGGATGTTGCGCAAATCGCGCTTCTTGCGGTCGTCGGTTTGAAGTACAAGATCAGATCGTTCCAGTGGTTCGCGCTTGCACTGAGCGGCGTCTTCCTCGGCGGCTGGCTGAGTGGTGCCGTCGCTGATGTAAATGATACTGTATTTGGTGTGAATGCATTTCACTACATGCGTCTGGGACTGTTCGCCGCCGGAGTATTGTTTGGTGTATCTCAAGTCCATTCACGCGCAGGCAAGATACTTTATTGCTACTTCTATCACGGACTCTCGACAGTCGTGTCGGCCGTCCTGATCGCTCATATCATCAGTCCGAGCTGGCAAGCTCTGGCGTGCGCGCTTCTTGCCGTGGTGAACTACAAGTTTTACGTGCTCAGGAAAGATGATTATTATGGTGCAATTTCGGTAATTCAATTCGCCGCTTCTGCCATCATATGCGGTGGCAGCATAAATCAGTGGGAACGCCTGCCCGTGGCACTGCAAGTGGCGGCATATTATTATGCGCACGCATTCGGCAGACCCTATCGGCAAAAGGATATGGATATCTGCTGGGTGTTCGCATTTTCAGCCAATGTGCTTTTGACGATATACGTTCTCACTCTGCTGCCGAACGATTACGTTTCATTGGGACTGGGCATCGAAGGCATGGCATTATTGCTTGCCGGGCTGATTTTGCCGGAGCGCTTCTTCCGCTACTGCGGTTTGATGGTGCTCGCTCTCCTGACAGGAAAACTGTTGATCATCGATATGGCTCACTACAATACACTCGAGCGCATACTCTCCTTCCTGGGCGCCGGCTTTGTATTCCTTCTCTCATCCTACGCCTATGGAAAATTCACGCACTCATTCGACGACCAGAGCGAGGAGGCGGTGGAGGTTGCCGATTTGCCGGATGAAAACCGAGTGGGCGATATCGGCGAGCAATATGATCTGAAAACGGAGCTGCGCGCTGATACCGCCGGTGGTTCAATCTCCGGTGGGCACGATGCCGGTGCCTTCAATCATTAGGATGACTGCCTTCTCCGGTGCCCGGGTTCGATGCAAAACGCCTTTGGGCACCGTGAAGCCCTGATTCCGCTTCAACTCCACTTCCCTGCCTTCGAGATCGATGATAAACGTTCCATCCAGAACAAAAAAGAATTCGTCGTCATCATCATGTTTGTGCCAGTGAAATTCACCTTGCATTATGCCCAAGCGCACAAGTGAGTCGTTTACCTTGCAAAGGGTCTGGTTGTACCACTTGTCTTTGCATGAGCGGATCAATTCGTTCACATCTACCATTTGCAGCGACTGGTAGCATGGCTCCATATTGATTGCGTAATTCGTTGTCTGCTCCGACATAAGAGCACCTCTCAGCGAACCTACAAGTCTAAGGCAGGCATTTTACTTGATTTGCAGCCCGCGTTCTACCGCCATTTCTCAAGTAATTCGCGGCCTTCTCTTGAACCGGCATGTAATGATATCCACTGTCATTTAAAGCAGTCGCGTGTTATAGTCGCACTAGAGGCAGCGATAATGGTGGCACCGAAATGCAGGTCTCGAAAAAGAGAATTGGCAACAGTGCCCTCTTACGCATTCAAAACCTGCTTTTCTTCACATCACTTGTCACCGCTTCAGCAACATCGTTTTTACTGACCGGCTGCCAGCCGGCGCATAAAGCCACAGTGCCGAGCAACAGCACTGAGCAGCAGCCATCGCCTGGAGCAAAAGGCGGCAACGGGCAAGCGATTAGTACTGAAGCTGCCAGTAGCCCTCAGGCGCGCAAGCCGGCTCAAGGTGACGACATTCAAGCGACTGAGGTTAACTTAGCGATTCAAGATAATCAGAGCGCCGGCAAGCAAATCGCCGGGCAAGCAAGCCCGGACACCAGCGCCCTTAATAGACATCAGAGCGCATTTTTTCTCGACACGTCAGAGCCCGAATGGCGATCGCAAGCCGGCTCGACCAGATCGACTTTGAAAACCGAGCAGGATATCTCCACACAACTGGGGGCCGGTGCACCCAGAGGACCACAGCGCACCCCGCGCGCAGCGGTCGGTGCGAGCGAGAAGTCTGAAGGCGGCTCCGGCATGCAGGTTTATACCAGTGCCTATATGACCGTGCCGAAAAACGACCACGAGCGCAAAGCACAACAATTGATCGTCAAAGCCAGAGCCGTTTTGCAGAAAAATCCGAAGGCACAAGATGGCATGCAAATGATCGAAGAAGCGCACAAACTGGCGCCGGATTATGCGCCGACTTTGAATGCCTGCGGCGTCACTCTGCAGACCAGAGACGAGCAGGAGGCAATCAAGTTATTTGAAAAAGCCGTCAGTATGGATCCGCATTACAAACGTGCCTGGATCAACTTAGCGGTCAGCTGCACCAGTGTGGGAAGATACGGTCAAGCGCTAAACGCCTGGCGCCAGGCGCTTCATCTGGACCCCGGCGACAAAGATTGCTGGCTCAATCTTGGCAAACTCAATATTGATCTCAACCGCGGCAACGAAGCCGAGCAATGCTTCAAGCAGGCAGTGGAGCTTGCCCCCAGGGACGCCACCGCGTGGGCGTGGCTTGGCTATACCGGTCATGGCATGAAGCGCTGGATCCCGGCTGTTCAGTGCTACAAAAAAGCTCTGGCACTCGATCCTAAAAATGAATTCGCCCAGCTTTACCTGGCGCACCTCTACAGAAACACAGGTCACTTCGACCTGGCAGATAAAGCTTACGAGGATCTCGTGAAACTGCATCCGCAATCGACGGAGGCGTGGCTGCAGGTCGGCAACTACCGCGCCTTTAGAAATAAAATCGATGGTGCCAAGGAAGCTTTCCGAACGGTCAGCAAGTTGAATCCGAAGTCGACCGACGGCATCGTCTCTGAAGCCGACCTGTGCGCTAACACAGGCGATCTAAAATCAGCGCGAGCGCTTTATGACAGAGCCGTGAAGACAACCCCCGGGTGGTATCGCGGGTGGTTCGGTCTGGGTTTGCTCGCCACGCACGATCACAATTGGAAAGAAGCCGAGAAGACATTGAGCACCGCGGCAAACCTCGCTCCCCGAAATGCATCGGTGTGGAACAGCTTTGCCTGCGTCTTTGCCTATCAGGGAAAGTATGCTGAGGCTGCCAGGTTGTTTCGCAAAGTAGTGGCTCTCGATCCGAACTCGTCGCTGGGCTGGTCGAATCTTTCCGAGATCCAACGCGAGCTGGGGAACATGAAGGAAGCCAAAGAGTGTGCTCAAAAAGCGGTGCAGCTCGCACCAGGCAACTATCAAGGACTTTGCTGCCTTGGCACGGTTAGAGCTGCCGATGGGCAGTTCGACGAGGCGATATCGTTGTTCGAGCGCTCGCTCAGCATAAGCCCTAACTATGCCGATGCCTGGGGTAATCTCGGGGTGGTTTATTACAAGAAAAAAGAATTGAAGAAAGCGCTCGAGTGCTTGACTAAAGCAACCGATTTGAGACCTGATAATTCACTGGCCTGGAAAAATCTTGCTGCCGTGTATAAGGATATGGGCAAAAAATCGGAAGAGGCAAACGCGCTCAAGATGGCTCTCAAGACACAAGAGACGAGATCGCCTACCGATTTGTACGACATGGCGTATTCACTCGAGGCGCTCGGTCAGAAAACTGATGCATCGAAGGCCTTGAAGAAGGGCCTGGAGATGGAGCCTGATGAGGCGGACGTTTTGTTGAACGTCCCTTATGTAATCGAGCAGAACGGCAAGAAAATGTCGCCGTCTAAAGTTGATGCTAAAGTGGGTGCCAGGCGCGCCAGGACAAATCGTGCGAAATCGACTAGCGCCAAGCCACCACCTGGTGCTAAGAAAGTGCCGCTCGATACCGTCGAGCTGGAGCCGGACTGATATTCAACTGTTAGAGGAACTGGAAGAGCAGGACGTTCTGCACCACTTTCTTTTTGCTCTTTTCCGACTCAGGCCCGATCTGGAAGCTGACTTGATTGATCGAATAGATGTAATTTTTGCTGGTGCCGATCTTCGGCATCCAATCGGCTTCCCCGAATTTCTTTTTGACCTTTTGCAAGTCGTCCATCAGGTTGACGCCCAGATTCTCGGGAACATAATCGTCATCGAAGACCCTGATTGCATCAGCACTTCCTCGGCGAAGATAAATTTGCAGGCTGGCTTTTTTCGTCTCGGAATTGATCAGGGAATAAACGGTCCAATCCTTCAAGACTTTCTTGCTGATGGCGCCTTTGCCTTGAAGGAATGAACGCACCTGGGCTTCGTTCGAACCGAGCGGCAAACCGTCTATGCCTGCCACCGGCATTGATGGCGGCAGGAAAGCGATCTGTTGTTGCTGCGGCATCGCTCGACGCGCTTGATACTCTTTGGTGGTGCGATACGCGGTTGGCTGCCCATCCGGCTTCTGCTCCATGTCCTTGGCGGCCGGCTCCTCAGATTTCAACCTTTCCGCTTGAGCCATTTGTTGCTGCATGGCGCCATATTCAAAAACGCTGCCGGCCGGGCTGACTAAATTTTTCGCTCGCGTCGGTCCGCTGATTACTGTCACTTTCTTGTCGGCCGCGATACCCGATGAGCCTGTGTCATCGGCTTCGTCTGCGCGCGTCTGTGGAATCTGTTGTATTCGATCGATGCTGTCGGTTGCCTGATACAATTTGCCGATTGATTTTCTGAGCCTGGCGAAACGCTCCTCAGACGGCGCCGGAGCGTATGCATTATCGCCGGCGACGCCGCTCTGCTGCTGGTAGGAAGCGGCACGCGCTTTGGCATGGACTTGCAAACCTTTGGACTCGCGGCTGTCCGTTACATCCGCCTGGTTCGAGTAGTAGCCAAATCCGGCTTTGGAAAACTCGGAGCTTTGCTTATTGTTCATCGCGATCAACGGAGCGCCGCCCGCTGCCGAGCTTGGCCGCGATAGGAGTTTACCTGCCACCATGGATGATGACTTAGCCGCGCTTTTCTTGGCGGGCGGGCGGATGAGGTTGGCCGGGTCTGATTGCCTCGGGCTGTTCATAAGCTGCTGCTGGAACATGTTGGGAGCACTGTTGGGCAAATCCGCTGATGCCACCATCTGCGGTTTCATTGCCACGAGCGTCCCTTTGCTCTCGAGCAGATGCAAAATTTCCGTCAGCACCTGCACACCGGCCTCCGGTGTCGATGAATCGCTTATGTTCAGAGCGGCTTTGCTCTTGCTGGCGATCGTTTTGGGCAAGCTTTTTTGTGCCGCTGTCGCAAACGAGTCACTCGCCCCCTGGGCAAGTACTGATGAACTCAGGCATGCAGAGATCATCAAGGAAAGGGCAAGTTCTCGTTTATACTTCAGGCACCACATAATCGTATCCTCCGGTTAAATTCCGGCTTTAGCTCCTAACTTCGACTCCCACTCATCGAGCTCCTGCTGATTGATCAAGCCGCGCTTGTTGGCGAGAAATACCGCGCGGCAGCGTTGATTGAACTCGGTTTCACTGCCTGCTTCTCCTCTGCCTGGAATGCCGAGCTTGGCGTAAAGCGACTTGAGCCTCGACTGCACGGCCTTCTCGGTGAGGAACAACTTTTTGGCGATCGTGTGATCGGTCATGCCCAGGCTGATGCACACAAGCGCTTCATATTCGGCGCTGGTCAGGTTGGTGGCCCGGTTCTGAGTGCGCTGGATGACGCGGGCGATGCCGGGATGAATCCAGCAATCTCCGGACAAAACCGCTTTAGCGGCTTCGACCACCTGCTCGTTCGAGGCGTTTTTCAATACATAACCAAAGGCGCCATCAGGCGGCACCACTTTCCAGAGCTGGCGAACGTAAACCTCATCGGAGAAATTGGAGAGCATGATTACGCCTGTGGACGGCAATTTCTCGAGAATTTGCTCGGCGGCTTTGATCCCGGAGATATGCGGCATTTTGATGTCGAGGAAGACGAGCTCAGGCTTCAGCTTCACAGCCATGTCGATTGCTTCTTGCCCGTCTTGCGCCTCGTGGAACGGTCCGTGGTCGGAAACGTTTTCCTCCAGCAGATTGCGCAGCCAGCCGCGATCTCTTTCTTCATCGTCTACAAGAAGTATCGTCATCACACCTCACCTGTTTTTTCAGTCTCTGCAATTGGTACCGGAATAATCAAGCGGAGTTCGGTTCCTGTCGGATACTGCTCCGGTCTGAGCCATTCAACATGGGCGCCGATGAGCTGGGCTCTCTGGCGGATGTTCAACAGTCCATGGGAATCAGCTCTGATTTTGTTCGGATCGATTCCCTTACCATTATCCGTGACTTTAATCACTAAATGATCTTCTTGCAAGTCCACAGATAACTCGACCTGGTTGGCCTGAGCGTGTTTCTGAACATTATTCAATCCTTCCTGAACAATTCTATATAGCTGCAGGCGGGTCATGTTCGAGAAGCCATAGTCATCATTACTGTCGCCGTCTTTGAAGCTGGTCCGGGCATTAGTCTCACGCTCCAGGCTGACAAGCAGGTTCTCCAGGGCGGGCTTGAAGCCCATGGTTTCCAAAACGGAGGGGTGCAGATCGTTTATAACCCGGCGCATCTCGACCACGGCCTGGTCGAGCTTCTCGCGCATCTCTTTGGGAACCGGATTGTCGGAAAGCTCTTCCGTCAGTTTGTCGGCCATGCGAGCCACCGATGAGAGGGCCGGCAGGGTCTCGTCATGCAGTTCTTCCGCCAGACGCTGGCGCTCTTCCTCGGCACGCACTTGCATCGCTTCGCGTGCTTCTGCGAGTTCGCGGTTTCGCAAGCGCAAATCGGTGTCGAGATATATAAGCGTGCCAAATACGTAACTGAGCATCAGCACCGCCAGGAGAGGAACGATTGGCACATACACCTGCATGCTCATAAAGAGAAGCTGAGTAATGCAAACAATGGTCATCGAGGCGCAGAGGAATGTCTGGGTTCTCGTGCCCATGCGCAGAATCGATGCAAAGGCGCCGAGAGCGCCGCCGGCAAGCAGGAGCAGGTGGTGCAGGATGCTGCGCGGGAATGTATGGATGATCTCGTTTTTGTGCAAAGTGTTGATCGCGTCTGCTTGAATCTGAGCGTGGGTAACGTGCGCGGCCAGCGGCGTTCGCACCGTGGGTGTATTGTCTTGCTTCTGGGTGAACTTAGTGCCGATGATCACTACCTTGCCTTCGAAATGCGATGGCGGCACGGTTTTGTTCATCACATCAGAGGCGCTATAGGTATCGTATTTGGTGCCGGAGAAATTGATGTATAAAGGTAAATCGTCTTTGGTGAACTTGGGCATCTGACCGAGCGTAGGACCGACACCGCCCTTGCTGGCCATGAGCTGCGCCACTGCTTTGGGGAGCGAGTCGAAGACTTCATGACCGTAGGTGAAGAGTGGGCTGTTGCTGTCCCCATCAGGGCTGTCGACCACCATAGGCATCTGGCAAACCAGACCGTTGGTTTCGCTCGTCAGGTGATCGTACGCGCAGGCGGCGCATGCTTTGCGCAACTCAGCCGAGGGAAAATCGGATGCATCCTCGAGGCTGCCCAGGAGGGCCAAAACGATGTTGGCTCTGTGTTTGCGAAAAGTCTCGACCAGCCTGGCGTTCGCTTTGCCGCGCATGTCCGTGTCCAGGACGATCAGCAAGGGATCTCCTGTTTCAATCGTTGAGATAAGCGACGCCATCACATCTTGAATCGGAGCAGGACCGCCTTCGGTAGGCTCCGGCTCCAGGTCGAACTGATCGTCATCGTCATAAGTAACAATAACAATGTCTTGCGATCGCGCCGTTCCCCACAGCTTCGTATTGATTTCGTGAGCTATTTTGAACCGCCACTCGAGGAGGTTCAGCTCCATCGTGTCTAACACTGGTGACTCCGCAAGCAAAATTGTCGCCAGGCAGCCGGCAAGCGTCCCCCAGAACAATCGCTGAAACATCAGGCCGTCGCGGCCGGGCTTCGGCATTGTGGGAGATAGTCGGCGAACCAGAGGCGCCAGGAGTGAACTCGTTTTTGGCATCGGAGCTCCTTGGCTCCAAGAGTAGTCTAGCCCAGGGAAAACGGCAATGGTCTGGGGAAAACCCCAGCATACTTATCTTAGATAATAACTCAGGAAAAACCCTAGATCTGTCTGAGCTTTTATCTGGAAGACGGCCGGGGCGGGAATATCTATTCTGGTTATAAGTCGGTCCGCCACCGCAAACGCCCTGAAATCGATCCTGGAGTCCCTTTGGTCCTGTGTGAGCGGATTTAGAAGAATTACTTCCTAATGAGGCAAAATATGCGATTTAAAACCATGTCTGTTGCAGCGATCGTCTCTTCGCTGGCAGCATCAATACTGATAACGCCCTCCGCCAGGGCCTCCGGATTTATATTTGTCGATCCGGTCTTTCATGGCGCACCTCCCGTTCCGGTGGTGACGCCTCCTGTCACGCCTGGTGTGGTACCAGGCGCAGTGACACCAGTACGTCCGGGAACCCATCCGCCGCGCCCGGTCTCGACCGTGTTGCACGGGCATGTGACAACCGGATTGTCCCTCGATAAGCAAGAGATTTCCGTAGAGATCGATAACAATGTTGCAAAGACGTATATAAGGCAGACGTTCAGCAATGATACCGATCGCAACCTGGCCGGGACGTACTTGTTCCCGCTGCCTCAGGATGCGACATTCAGCTCATTCTCATTGCATATCGACGGCAAGCCGATCGAAGGAAAAATTCTCGCCGCAGCCGAAGCGCGCACGCAATACGAAACGATCGTGCGCCAGATGGTGGACCCGGGGCTGCTTGAATATGCGGACTATAAGACTGTGCGCGCCCGGATATTCCCCATACCGGCGCATGGATCGAAGACAGTCGAGCTCGAGTACACGCAATTGGTGAAAGCTGACGGCGGCATGTACAAATATAAATTCCCTTTGAAAGCCACCGACTCCGAGGCTGTCGATGAGACTAACATCAAAGTCAAAATGAAGAGCAAAGAGGAATTGCGAACCATCTGGTCGCCTACATATAAGGTAGATACGAATCGCAAAGACGGACACGAGGCGGTCGTGACGCTGACCAGCAAAGGCGATCCGCTCGACAAAGACTTCACTCTGTATTACACGCTTTCAGACAAAGAACTTTCCGCCGGCTTGCAAACGCATAAGACCGCAGATGAAGACGGCTATTTCTTATTGACTCTGAATCCGCCGTTTACCGCAGCCAAAGTGGTAAATAAAGACATCGTTCTCGTCGCCGATACATCCGGATCGATGCAAGGCGAGAAAATGGATCAGGCCAAGCAAGCACTCAAGTATGTGATCAATTCCTTGAACACAGGCGATCGATTCTCGCTCGTGCAATTCAATACCGATGCGGAATCTTTGACGCCCGAGCTGCTTGAGGCAAGCGCCGACAATAAGAAGAAAGCGCTGGACTTTATCGACGAGCTCGAGCCCCGTGGCGGCACCAATCTTGGTGACGCGATGAACATTGCCGTCAACATTTTGAACACCAAGGCTGAGGATAACAGACCGGGTTATCTCGTGTTGATGACTGACGGTCAACCGACCGTCGGTGCCACGGATACCGATGCTCTCCTGAAGTCGATCAAAACCAAACGCGATGTGAGATTGTTTGACTTTGGTGTCGGATATGATGTCAATACTCGCTTGCTCAACAAGCTTGCCGAGCAGCACCATGGCACATCACAATACGTGGAACCTGATGAGAATTTGGAAAACGTTTTGTCCAGCTTCTATGCCAAGATCAAGAGCCCTGTGCTCAGCGACGTCAAAATCGCATACGACGGCGTAGATGTGAAGGACGTTTATCCGCGCGGCGTCACCGACATCTTCGCGGGCTCGCCGGTCATGCTCATGGGTCGATATAAAGGTAGCGCACCAGCTACGGTGCGGCTCACCGGCAAGGTCAATGGTGTGCCGAAAGCGTATAGCTTCCCGCTCGCCTTTGCCAGTGAAGAGACTGGTCATACCTATCTGCCGAGATTGTGGGCCATGCGGCGCATCGGTTACTTGACGGACGTCGCACAACAGAATGATGAGAACAAAGAAGTAGTGGATGAGATTGTCGAGCTTTCGAAACGCTATGGCATCATATCCGCTTACACATCCTTCCTGGTCACTGATCCCAACGAGCCCGGCGCTTTCCGCCAGGCCGGCAGACCGATGCCGATCTCGGGAATGAACAGTGCCGGTGTAGTGCGCCGCTCCTCGGCTTTCAGAGTCAGAGGCTTCGTGAGTGGCGCCGGCGGCGCCGCATTGCCTGCGACAAGACTGGGCTCATTTGTCGCTCCTGGAGCGCCTGAAATGATATTCGGTGATGAGGGTTCTGCTGGACCAGCTCCATTCATGGCACTGAATATGAATCAACGTGCCGCAATATCGAGCGGCTCGACGTCGGGCAGAGTGCGCACGCCTGGAGACAATCTCCATGCGCCGGCAGCTAAATCACTTGGGCGCTCCGCCAGACTTCTCGCATCGACCAGTCATGGAAGCGCCATGCCCTCAGCATGGGCCGCCGATGACTTCGCTCAAACAGCAGAGCGCAAGGAGGAATCTGCCTCGGCTGATGCAGAGAAAGCCTTGAAGCAAAAAGACGCTTTCGCCAAAGCTCTTGCCCGGGCCTCAGTGAGCGGAGAGCGAGCCGTTGTTGCCCAGAAGAAGATGAATGAGCTGAGAGAGGGTGACACCATGGCCAGTGCCAACACCGCCAATAGCGGCATCAAGTCCATCGCCGATAAGACATTCTATCTGATCGACGGTTTCTGGGTTGACAGCGCCTACGAGAAGTTGACGGATCCCAAGCCCGAGCAAGTTGAATTCGGCAGCTCGAAGTATTTCGAGTTGGTGAAGAACGAGCCGGGCATCGCGCAATATCTCGGCGCCGGAGCCCAGCTGATGGTGGTGTACAAAGGACATTGCTACAAAATAGTAATGCCGGCCAACGTCGGATAGAGGCAAGCACCACTGATCGGAAAATCTCTCGAGGGGATCGGAATACCGGTCCCCTCCTGATTTATGCCTGATTGAAGAAAGGGAGGCGGGGCCAGTCCGCCGAACTGATCTAGAACGGCCACCACCATTTTTTCTTGCCTGCATCTTTTCTTGTCTTCGGATCGGCGGGCTTCTTCAATACGGTGGCTGCTATGGCACGTTTCATCTCGCCCGCCGAGCCGTATCTGTCATCGAGATTTTTGGCTATCGCTTTGAGCACAATTGGTGCCAGTTCCGGCGGTAACGTATCGGCAGATGGAGTTTCGGACATGTGCATCTGCATCGTGTGGATCATCGACTTTCCTTCAAATGGAGGCGCTCCGGTAAGAGCGAAATACATAGTGCAGCCAAGCGAGTAAAGATCGCTTCGCTCATCGATTGCATGACCCATGCATTGCTCCGGGCTCATGTATGGCGGCGTTCCGACCAGTTCGCCGATTTGGCTGTAGCGAGCCTCGTCTATGCCTCTCAGTTTGGCAAGTTGGAAATCGATTATCACTGGCTCTTCCCTGCCGTGACGCTGATCGAGGAAGATGTTTGTGGGCTTCAAGTCACGATGAATGACGCCCTGCTCGTGGGCATGCGCTGCTGCGTCGCAGACCTTCATAAAAATTTGTTTGCAATGCTCTGCCTCCAGCGGACCCTCGGAATGAACCAGATACTCGAGCGTTTTTCCCTCCAGTAAATCCATGATGCAATATGGACGATCCTTTGGAAGGAAACCATAATCATAGACAGTGAGGATATTCGGATGTTTGAGATGCGACTGACATTGCGCAGATATGGTGAAACGCTCGATAGCGAATGGATCCCACATGAGGTTGGAGGTGAGAGCCTTCAGAGCTACGGCCTGGCGGGTAAGTAAGTTAGTGGCTCTATATATGGTGCTGATACCGCCATGAGCAAGGATTTCCTTGAGCTCATATCGATTGTCGACGATGGTGCCTACCAGCTCATCGTCGTCAGTTCGCGACTCTGACCTGAGCAGGTTGCCGTCCTTCGGACAAATCAAAAGTTGAGAGTTAATGAAGGTCTCGTAACAGGCAGGACACTTCCTGACATTCGGCGGACCTCCGGCCTGCTCACCGAATTCCCTTTGTGGTCGTTCGCGTTCGGGAGACACTCAAAAATTCTCCAGGCTGTGGGCATACGTCGAGCCGCAGGATATATTTTATACTTAGCACATTCCAGCCTTCATCGCCATGATTGGTCTTCCCATTCAAGCAGTTCAGCCCGGTTGATCAGACCCCGCCGGAGAGCGATGTTCAACGCTCGACAGCGATGGTTGTACTCATCGTCCTCGGACATTCCTTTTATGGAAATTCCTAACTTTGTATAAAGACATTTCAGTCGGGCTTGGACGGCCTTGTCGGTAATATAGAGACGTTTTGCTATAGCGCGATCGGTGTAGCCGATTGCGATGCAAATCAACACTTCGAACTCCGCTTCCGTCAAACCGGTGGCACCACTTTCGGTGCGGCGCACTATGCGCTGAATTCTGGGATGAATCCAACAGTCTCCTTCCAGAACGGCTCTGGTCGCATCTATAACCTGTTGATCGGTTGAGTCTTTCAGGACATAGGCAAAGGCACCATCGGAGGGAACCAATTTCCAGAGCTTGCGCACGAAGATTTCGTCCGAGTGATGCGACAAGATAATGATCGGTGTTTGCGGGCGCTCAGCCAGAATCTGAGCGGCTGATTTGATTCCGGACATAACAGGCATTTCTATATCGAGGAAAACGATGGCCGGGTTCTGCTCTCTGACGAGAGCGCAGGCATGCTGCCCGTCTTCGGCCTCCAGAATCGGGCCCAATGCCGGGAGGTGGCAGTTGAGCAATTCGCGAACCCAGGCACGTTCTCTTTCATGATCGTCGGCGATGACGATCGCTTTCGACGCCGGTAGCTCGGATTGTTTGAATGTCGTCTGATTGATTTGTGCAAGCATTACTGTAACCTGTTCAACACCAGTTTTGTGACTGCCTTGAGAGTGGCGAAGACACCGCGACCATCCATAGCTATCGCCTCGAAGCTGGGGACGTTATAGCGGTTGCACTCGCGCTCGAGCCGATCTATGCTCATCGCACTTGATAGATCGCGTTTGTTGTATTGCATGACCCAGGGAAGGTCATGCAGGGTCAATCCATATTCATTGAGATTGTCTTTCATGTTCTCTAAGGACTCGATATTCTCCGAGCTCCGCATCACATCGGAATCGGCGACGAAGACGATGCCATCGGCGCCATTGAGGATCAAACGCCGGCTGGCATTGTACTCTACCTGTCCGGGCACGGTGTAAAGTGCAAAGCGCGTTGTGAAACCAGCCACTGTTCCTAGATCCATCGATAGAAAATCAAAGAACAGGGTGCGCTCGGTTTCGGTTTGCAAAATGATTATTTCGCCGCAGCATGAGGGAGACAGCCGGCTGTAGATATACTTCAAGTTCGTCGTTTTGCCACCGAGTCCGGTGCCATAGTAAACTATCTTGCAGCTTATCGTTTTGTCTGGAATATTTATGATCGCCATAGTTGATCTCTCCGGTTGAACCATTCGCCGGGCAGAACGGTGATGCATAGCCGTTCTCCACAATGCGATTGTTTCAACTTCGCGGAGTTGATGGTATCTTGTGACTCTCAGTCTTGCTTTGGGGTTATGCCTAATCATCGCGGCGCCAATCCCTTAAATAAGAGTTGGGTATCCACGACCAGATCGGGGCAAGGTAGCTCGATCACAACAAGTGTTCCGGATGGGAATGAGGTTGCTGGCTGCAGTTTGATTGTTGCACCAATGGCGGTGGCGCGCTCGCGAATGATTTTCAGACCCCGTGAAAACGTGTTTTTATCGGTGCGCTCGATGCCTTTGCCGTTATCCTCGATGCAAACGACGAGCTGATCGCCGTTCTTCGTAACGGTCACTAAAGTGCGCGTCGCATCGGAATGCTTTTCGATGTTATTGAGCGCCTCTTGCACAACCCGGTAGAGGGCGAACTTGGTCTCGAGCGGTATGGATTCGAACTGATGCGACCAGAGATTCGAAATCATGGTCGTCTCGATCAGAGTGGCGTGCCGAAAGCGTGCCACGAGAGTGCGCAGAGATGCCACCAGCCCAACCTTGTCGATCAAGTTGGGATGCAGTTCGGCGATTACGTTATTGACACCATCAGTGATGGCACTCATTCTCTTCTTCATGTCTTTGCGCACTTGTGAGTTCTTAAATTCTAAAGCGAGCGTTTTTATGGATTGCAGCCCGGGGACAATGGTTCTATTGATCTCGTCAGCAATTCGCCTGCGCTCCATCTCAACGGCCAGCCTTTTGAAAAGCTCGCAATCGCGTTTGATCAACTCCTCCCATTCTTCTTGCGCTGTTGCAATTATTGAGTCCAGCTCCTGCAGACGAACCCGAGTAATCTGTCCGATGAGAGCCAAAATATCGGGGCTCGATGTCGGTGCAGCCGAAGCAGATATGATCAGATCATATGGACAATTTCTTTTGTTGCGCCCATTAGCAAATGAAAGTTTCGCTCCCGCCATCGCACACCACGATTCGAACGCGTGCAGATCGCGATGCTCGAGAATCCAGTCGACTGCTGCCACTCGCTTGTCTACACAAGTCAGGGTGAGGAGCGTATGCGGCTCGGTGGTTTCGCAGGAGAGAACCAGCATGTCATTGTTTGACAGCGCAAACATGCGAAGCACTGTTTGAACCGCTCTGTACAGACAAAGCTGCTGATCGGTGCTGAGGTCGCACTCTTCATTGTCGGCGCCTTCGAAAATGATCGAACGATTTGTCGATCTGGCATAACGATTGCAGAGGTTGGCCAGGGCGCATACCAGACCGAACTCTTCCAGATCCACAGGATGGAGCTCGGCCAATAAGTCTCGAAAGACTGCAATTGTTTGGTGCAATTGAGCCACTATGGCGCCGTGATGGGCAACTTCCTCATCGCTGCCGCTGCCGCCATCGAGTGTAATTGAGCGGACGATGCGGGCCAGCAATGGAAGCACTTCGTCGTGCAACTCCTTCGCTACTCGTTTGCGCTCATCCTCGATCGCTCTGAATTCGATATCAAATTTGATGGCACGCGCGTGCCGAGACCACTGCCTTCCGCGGTCGTGGATGAGGGCGTTGAGAGCTGAGTACTCATCCCAAGGTCGTGCTTGCGACACCGGCTTCAATCCCCACTATCTTTCCAATCTAGCAAACGGCCGTTTTTCGCGTCAGGGTTGCAAAACTATTCTGCAACAACACTTCATCGACCGTGCTGGGATGAGTGGCAGGGATCACTTAGGCAAAACCCTAAGCGCAATGCAAGCCATAACTGATTCAAAGCAATGACGAAGCCAAAATTGATTCAAGGCAATGGCGAAGTCATAACTAGATTAATAGCCGGTCCAGATTGACGCGTCCGGATGTTCGGAGGATCGGTTTAGTTGTGAGCCTATGCCTGCTCCGCAATCAAGATTCGCATTCGATGGCACGCTTGTGCCGGTCAAATTGTTCGTGCTGGTTCCAAAGCCGATTGTCGTCGGTTGGCTTAGCGTACTCTGCGTCGTCGAGTTCGGCAAGGCAGAAGGCGTCTGCAGACTGGAGGGTGTAGTTTGCATCGCGACTGGAACGCTCGTTTGCCCATTCATAAGCGCAGGGTCCGTGATCGAACTTTGCTGAATCGGAGGCACGATCGTCTGCGAAGTCACTGCCTGAGTGCCGCCTGATTGTGAAACCAGCGGTGCCGAGTTGGTCACGGCCGAGGACATTAAACCCGTGGACATAGGTACGACTTGGTTGGTGAGACCGGGAACTGCCATGCTCGAGCCGCTTGCGGTCATGCCGGGAACGGCTGTCATCGTTCCGCCGCCCTGATTGACCAATCCGGGAACGGCGCCCCCGCCGGCCATTGTGGCGCTGGTGCTGAGGTAGGCATCGGGTCCGCTGGAGCCTGGGGTTCCAGTGCCCCAGCCGGATGGATCACCATACGATTGCTGGGCATATTGCTGAACCAGCATTCTGTATGCATACCATGCCTCGGGCGTGGTTGGATGGAGGTAACGATAGAGGTCGACTGATCTTCGGTCGCCCTGAAAGTTCGGTAATGCAAATATTCCGCCGCCGCCCGAACCGTTTGCGCCTTGCGCATGCGCGGCTTGTGTGCCTAACGCCAGGAGTGACACGATGGTCATGAATCGAATCGATGTTCGTTTGTACATGAGCGTTCTCCTGTGGTATGCAGTCAACTATATTGCCAAACGACGATTCCGCAAATAGGGGCTTTGCGGTTTATACGGCTACCTCAAGAGTCCTGAGTGGGACTTTTACTAAACCTTCGCACGCATCGATCCGCATCAGCCCCTTCTTTTTTTGACGAGGCCAAAATTGACTGTTTTTGGCATCGTGGACGAGGCCAGTGACACTCGTATGGTGCATTTTTGGGGCTTGTGGACTCGGCAACGAGGCCGAAATGTGGCAATTTTGGCCTCGTTGAAATCACGATTGGCGATTGTAAACTTCGACACCACTCTTGTAGACGCATCTGATCGAAGCCTCCAGTTGCCCCACCATCGCACTCGTCTCAAGTTCATTGTGTGAAATGTCCGGCTGTCCGGGTGAAAGACGATCGATCAGCTCGGCATCGGCAATGATCAAATCAGCTTGTTGGTTCTCTTCTAAGACACCTCTATTGTCTTTGTCGAAAGCCGCTGCTGTTGCCGATGATGCATTGAGCGCCTCGAGTAGACCGATCCTCTGGTTGGGATTCTGAGCATGAGTAGACAAATAAATCGCGTAGAGCATGCTGTCCGGTATGCCATCGGTACCAAACATCATGGGGATACCATGGCGGAGAATATCGTTATGCGGACAGATGTCTTCAACCCGCTTCCCGAGCCGATCTTTATAGCGACAATCCAACAGGAAATTGGGCTGGGGAACGACCCAGGCTCCGGACTGTTTAACCAATCTCAGCAGGGGTTCGGTGGGCAGCTCGAAATGCTCGATGCGAAACGTTCCCTCCACACCAGCCTTCGCGGTTGCTTGCCACCAGATCTGCTGGGCAAACATGGCATGTTCGATCCCGGCGTCACCGATGGCGTGCACTGCCACAGATTTCAAACCAAGATCACAAGCCAGGCGTATGGCCGCTTCCATCCTTTTAGTATCGTCGTACTCGATACCATAATACTCTCTGCGATCGCTATATTCTTCAGCGAGCAAAGCGGTGCGGCTGCCGAGGCTGCCATCGGCAAAGAGCTTGATGCCGACGAGATCGCGCCACTCGCCTTCAGTCAGTATGCCTTCCTTCTCTAAATCGTTCAGCGCGAGCGAGATACTTCTGGCGTGTTCGGGCCGGACAAAAAATCGTGTGATTGGAAATCGTCCTCGTCCCTTGCTCTGCCAATTTCGTCTGAGTTTCAACCCAGCCATCAGGGCGCTGAGATTGAGAGGCAGGAGGTCGTGAATGGCGGTAACGCCTTTGGAAAAACTGCCCAGGAGATGTTGCTCGATGGTTCTCTCGAAGAATTCCTCAGCAAAAGACTCCTGCAATATTGCTAATGCCTCACCGCTGTAATCTTCAGTAAAGACGCCATCGCGATGCAAGCGGCCAACCAGCTCTTTATTCGTCTTCGTGCGCTCTTCAAGCTTCTTGCATAGAGCAGCAGAGGCAATGCCACCATGAGAGGAAGCATCAATGACAGCGACATCTCTTTCGCCGACAAAGCTTAGCTCCGCGGCCGTGAGATTTTGCACTTTCGTGGTGTCGAGATTCAGAAATAAAAGTGGAACGGATTGATCGGCGAAACTCTGATGACGCTCTTTGATTGTCTGAAGCACTTCTTGTTTGGACATGCCAGCAAGGGTGGTGGCACCCATTGCATGCAGAATCGGAAAATAAAGCGGATGCATGTGCGCGTCCGTGAGCCCGGGCAGCGCCACCCCACCTTCAATGGTAATGGAGTCGCGACCGCGTTCTTTCTCAGAGCATAACCAGGCCTGCATTTCGCCCGCTCCGGCAACACGTGCAACAAGACCGGATGTGGGATCGACGGCTATGTGTACGTTGCTCTGAAAGCCCCCCGACACTAGAGCCTTTATTGGAGCGAAGTGCAGATATTCACGCTGACCGGTCATTTTTATCGCGAGCCCAGTTTAGGCAGAATGCGACTCAGCATAGCATAATGAATGTTTTTGCTACGCTCTTAGCGCCGGCTTGATGCCGGTCGGCTTTTGCTGCTGCCCACGAGATCGTCTTCATCGTGCTGATCCGGTTTTGGCGGAGGCAAGATCTTATGCTTGTTGCGCCAAATCACGATACCTGCAATCGGCGTTCCCACAGCGATCAGGATGGCCGCAATGAAGATTGACGTGAGCACCATCTGCAGTAGATTTCGCAAACTGGCAATGTCGCCGCTCAGTCCGTTGAGTTCTCTCTCGAGGCTGGTGATCGGTTTTTGAATCGCGGTGATCGGTCCTCTTATACCGTTTATCTCGGAGTGAACGCCTGTAACTTGCTTGTCCAGGTTATTGATCGGCTTTGCCATGGCTACCAGTGGCTGTTGAATTTTGCTCATCGGAACGGTGATTCGAGACATGTCCGATCGGACTTCGCCGAGGTCAGGTCTCATCTGACGCAACTCACTATAGGTGCCTTTGATCGATCCTTGCACGCTGGACATTTGATGCGAGACTGTAGTCATGCTTCGATCGACGCCTTGCATGTGCACGGCCGTTTCATCGAGGCGCTTCGATATCGCCGCCATCTGAGTGCGCAGGCCGCCCATCGCGCCTTGCACGTCCTTCAGTTGCCCGCCCATCACCTCTACGTGTTTCTGCAGATCGAGCATTGCCGGTTGCAGAGCCGCGATTGGTCCTGTCAGTTTGATCATCTGTTGTTGCAATCGAGTGGTTTGTTCTTCAAGTTTTACAACCGGCCCAAATATCCAACTAATGGGATTAAGCGAGAAGTGGTGTTTCTTTGCCGGTTTTTCTTGCAAGTCCTCAGGCGAAACATTCACGCCCGGAATCTTATTGACGGCGCGCGCTTGTTCCTTATTATATTGATTGGTTTTTTGTGTCTGCGCCTCGTCAATTTTTTGCTCCGTCGGGCTCAACTTTGTGTCGTTCAGATTCACATTTGAATCAGTTTTATTCGTGTCTTTTGTGGAGTCTTTAGTAGTGCCGGAATCTCTCGAGCTATTCGAGTCTTGCGTAGTGCCCGCATCGCTTGCGCTCGCCGGACCGGATGAATGAGTTTTCTCGGACCAGGCTGGATTCGCCGGCACTAAAAGCATTGATATTAAAACGGTTGTGATTAAATGAGATCGTTTCATTACTCAGCCTTCCCTAGGAAATTTTTGGATGAGGACGGCTGATCAATTTGTTCGTTCCCGATTGCTCAATAACACAATTGTAAGTTTGGTGAACCTGCCATTTTGTCACGAGCGTTTCTGCTTGATCTCCTGCGCGCCCGCGATGAAGATGCAGTCTGCTCATAACGGCACCTGCAACTTTTTTTCAGATTCGGGTTGCCAGGTGATTAGATGGTTTGAAGCTTGCTCTAATTCGTGAGGAACTAGCGTAATTTTCTTTGATCGGCACTGTAAGGAGATGACCATGCTCAAAAGAACTGTACTGGCTCTATCGGCTACGATTTGTCTTGCACAAGGCGCGATGGCGGGAAATTATCCTACCCAAGCGTTCGATGCGAAGTATTCGGTCACCACGGCCGGTACCAAGAGCGACATGCGAATGGCATCCGATGGAAAAGGCCACTTCCTGACGGAGAGCATCATGGCTGGACAAAAATACGGAACAATCGTCGATTATCTGCAAAAGACGAGCACATCGCTCATCCCTCAGGGTAAGATGGCCATGCGCACGAAGTTGCCTGACAACGGCGGATACGTTGCCGACGAGTCCACCATCAAGCAGATGAACGGCAAGCCTCTCGGTCAGAAAACGGTTAATGGTCATCCATGCCACGGCTACAGCTACACCACAGGCGGTGGCAAGACCGAAGCATGGATTGGCGACGACTGCAAGATCGTGGTTCAGTCGACCACTCAGTCCTCGGCAGGAAAGACGGTTATGGATTTAAGAGAAATCGCCGGCAAGCCATCCGAGGATGCTTTCAAAATCCCGGCCGGCTACAAATTGATGAGCCAGTAGGTTTTCAGAGTGAGGGCGGCATCGACATTTCGCCTCGGCAAATGTGTGTTATGCCGCCCCTATGGCACCATCACCATCGACGTTTATAAGATCGTTGCCGGAGGCGCGGTGCTTGAGATTTTGATGAATTACCGCCTGCTCTTCCAACTGAACATCGGCTGAGGAAGCCTGTTGCGGTGCAAAATCGCCTGTCGGAATTATTCTCCATTGCAGTTCGCTGCGCAGCTCAAGCACGTTATCGTGATATGACATCAGGCTGCTGCGGTGACCGACGCTGATGAAAGTCGTTCGGCTTTCTCTAAGCAGTCGGTAGAGCAAGGCTTCATTCTGAGTGTCGAGAGCACTTGTCGCTTCGTCGAGAATGGCATATTGCGGTTTCCTCAGCAGGACTCGCGCGAAGGCGAGCCGTTGCTGCTCGCCGAGCGAAAGCACCATTGACCAGTTGAGTTCCGCATCAAGTCCGCCGAATCGCTGGGACAGATCAGGTAAATTCACTTGTCTCAGCGTTTCATGCAGCTGCTCATCATCGATATCCGCCTGGCCGGGATAAAGCAATTGATCGCGAAGTGATCCGAGGATCATATAAGGTCGTTGGGGCAGGAAGAGCATCTCGCTCAGATTGGGACGAATCACCTCGCCTGCGCCTGTCCGCCACAGACCGGCAATCGCCCGCAACACAGAGCTCTTGCCGATGCCGCTCGGTCCGGTGATCAGTAAACCTTTGCCCGGCTCGCAGGCAATTGAAAGATCTTTCACCAGCGTCAACTGGCGATCCGGCGTCATCAATGTCACACCATTGAGCATCACGGATTCACCGTCTGATGATTTGATGCAACTCAACGAATCGCTGTGTCCTGGATGAGGATTTGCTCGCTCATCTAAACCGGCGACCGCCTCCTCGGACTCTTGCTCCGACTCAGACTCGATCTCGGCCTGAGCGGAAATTGCCTTAGGCGCCTCAGCCAATATCAGACCGCCGCCTCTATCAGCATCTCCTTCGATGGATTCGGAAAATAGTCCAAGACGGTTGATCACCGCGACGAAAGTGGTGAGGTCGGCAAACTGGGTTACGATTACCGACAGGGCCGTCAGCACCTGAGAGAATGCAAGGTCAGCCTGAGTGATGACGCCGAATTTTACTTTGCCTGCAAAATACAGAGGCGCTATGACAAGCGAAGGAATGATCACTACGAAGTAGTTGTAACCGGTGGT
>JAJPJO010000351.1 GCA_021324135.1 Pseudomonadota bacterium | reverse complement strand
GCTTATATGGGGCGCCATCGGGGCGAGAAGAAGCAACAATGAGCGCACGGCAAAAGCGAACAATCGGCATTGATCGGCACTCAAATGCTCCACCTTCGGAGCCAGGGTGTTGCTCTGCCCGTTGCCTTGAGCTGCTACTTCTTGAGCGTATTTGTACAGTCCGTTTACAAGCTCCATGCAGCGTGCGATCGCCGTGTTGAAAATGTAGCGTTGCTGATCGAGATCGTTGCTCACCGCTTTGATCGTTTTATGCACGAGTTTGTGAAGAGCCTTTCCCGATGCATCAAGCGCTTCATGATCGACTGATTCCATCTTGCCGACGACGACGCCGTTTTCAATCAATTCGCTGACGATGCGCCAGACTCTTCCGAGAAAACGGTATTGACCGATAGCCCCTTCTTCGCTCCACTCCAATTCCTGCTCGGGCGGTGCAGCAAACAAGGTAAAGAGGCGAGCGGAATCGGCACCGTATTTGGTGAAGAAGTCGGTAGTGCCGACAACGTTGCCGCGCGATTTGGACATTTTTTCTATGCGCCCGGACTGCGGTGATAATTTAGTCACCATGCCTTGCGAGAGGAGATTTGCAAACGGCTCACTGCAGCTCACTAATCCCATGTCGCGGCATGCTTTTGTGAAGAAGCGCGAATAAAGAAGGTGGAGAATGGCATGCTCGACGCCGCCGACATATTGATCGACCGGCAGCCAGTAATCTACGTTTGTCTTCGAGAATGCAGTTTGGTCATTGCCGGCATCGCTGTAGCGGAAGAAATACCAACTGGAGTCGATGAAAGTATCCATGGTATCCGTTTCGCGCTTGGCTGCACCCGAGCATTTCGGGCACTTCACATTGAGGAATGATTCGGTTCTTCCCAGCGGCGAGCCACCCTCGCCGGTGATCTCGATGCCTTCAATGGGCAACTTGACCGGCAGATCGTTTTCACTGACTGGAACAATGCCGCATGCCGGGCAATGCACGAGCGGAATCGGGCAGCCCCAGTAACGCTGGCGGCTGATCAGCCAGTCGCGCAAACGCCATTGCACTCGTTTGGTACCGCAGGCATTGTCCTCGGCCCAGGCGATCATTTTTCCTTTTGCTTCTTCGCTGGGCAAGCCGTTGAAGACACCGGAGTTGAGCATGACGCCGGGCGCGAGATACGCTTCGTTCAATTGTTCGGACGCTTTGCCATCGGCAGAGATAACTTCGACAATCGGAAGCTTGTGCTGTTTGGCAAAAAGAAAGTCGCGCTCGTCGTGAGCAGGCACGCCCATGACGCATCCGGTTCCGTAATTCATCAGGACATAGTCAGCGACCCAGACCGGAACAATTTCGCCGTTAAAGGGATTAATCACATCAGCGCCAATCGGAACTCCCGTCTTTGACTTTTCGGCAGTCATGCGCTCCAATTCCGACTTGTGCTTCGCCTGGTCTACATAATTTCTTACCGCTTCTCGCCTTTCGTCGCTGGTCAATTGCTCGACAAGCGGATGCTCGGGAGCAAGCACGACATAGCTGACACCAAATACGGTGTCGGGTCTGGTCGTGAAGACGTTGATTTGAATGTTCGGCTTGTTCTCTACTGTAAAGCGAAGCTCAGCTCCCTCGGATTTACCGATCCAGTTTTGCTGCATAATCCGAACCGGCTCGGGCCATCCCTTCAATTGTTCGAGATCGGCAAGCAGCTCTTCGGCGTAATCGGTAATCTTCAAAAACCACTGCTTCATCTGCTTCTGCTCGACTCGCGTCTCGAGATGACGCCAACAGGCACCATCCACTACCTGCTCGTTGGCGAGCACGGTCTGGCAATCCGGGCACCAGTTGACCGGCGCCTCTTTTCGCACGGCCAGGCCCTTCTCGAAAAACTTCAAGAAGAGCGATTGCGTCCATCTATAATATGAAGGGTCGCACGTGCTTACCTCGCGCCGCCAATCGTAGCTCGTGCCGAGCTTCTTGAGCTGCTCGTCACGCATGAATTTGATGTTCTGCCTGGTCCATTTTTCCGGATGCAACTTATGCTTGATGGCTGCATTCTCGGCAGGCAATCCGAAAGCGTCCCAGCCCATGGGATTGAGAACGTTGAATCCAAGCATTCTCCGCCGTCGCGATATGACATCGGATATGGTGTAAACCCGCATGTGACCCATGTGCAGATCGCCGGAGGGATAGGGAAACATGACCAGTGAATAATACTTCGGCTTGTCGCTCTGATCATCAGCGCGATAAATTCCGATCTTCTCCCAGTGCTGTTGCCACTTCTCTTCTATTTCTTGGGGATTGTATTGGCTGGGCATGAGCTAGCGACACCTCTTCCGTCGTCAAAAGAGCTATAGAATAAACTACCTATCTTATATCAGGCCCTTCACTCGCACAAGAAAACCGAAAAAATCGCCTTCCAATATCGGAAAATTTGCTCGGGTTTGAAGACCGGAAACGCCCGCCGCTACAATATCAAAAGCGAGAAAAAGTTTTCGCGCAAGATCTTTACACGCGAAATGCCGTAGCAGTGAAGGTTTCGGGATTGATTAAATCGACTAACGTAATTCCCGCATTGTGCGAAAAGTAGCGCCTGTTTATGCTTTTGGAAGTTTGATGGTTGGCGGACCAGGCGGCGGGCACTGCGTGGAACGAGCAACAAATTTTCGTGGCTGGAATTTTAGTTGTTGAGAATGTCGGCTTGCTTCTACGAAATGCATGCGGGATTTTGATTGCGATGAGGAACTAACTATATGTCCTTTGATTCAGCCGATTCGACGACCCCCCCACCCAAGGACAAAACAGCATCATTAGGGGCGAACGATAAACCGTATTTGATTGATGCGAGCACTTTCTGGCGACCTGCTGAGCCCTCCAAAGGCACGGGCGACAAAACCACTGTCGCCAAGACTACCGAGGAGAAGACGACTGGCACGGCAACTGGCACCACCACTGAAGTAGCAGGCACTACCGGGCAGACAGGCGATAGAGGCAGCGGAAATGTGGTTCCGCTCAAAGCGAAAACTGCCGCCGAAAGGCAGGGCCCATCGCCGTTTCGCGATCCCTCGGCGCCCTTGTTTGTACCGCCGCCGGAGTACAGTAATGGTGCGCGACAAGCGATGTATGCCGGCAGACCGGATGCGCGTACAGGCGGCCGTGACATGACCTACAGCGCTATGCGCAGACAACTTCCTGGCGGCATGAATATTCCGGCTGCCTACATGGCGAATTATGGCGATAATCAGGGCATGCCCGGACCGACTGCTGATATGCCCGGCGGCATGCCGACTCCGACATCGCGATTCGGTCAGCGTGATCTTGCTCAGGCTGCAGGTGGTAGATTATTCCAAGGCCGCGACGATCAACAACCAAAAGACAGGCGGGCCGGTCCGATTCGAAGACTGTTTGGTCGCGCCGGCGACGGAAGACCGCAGGACGCACCCAAGGCACCAGCGCAAGTGACAATGGCGAAGCTTGAATTCAATGATAAGAATGAGACCGGCGTGAACAAAGAAATGGGTCTGCCCGATACATTCAAGAAGCAACCTGATACGGTTCCCCCCGACGGCAGACGTGAATATCGCCCGGCGCCAAACTCGCGATCAAAGGTGCAATATGAAGAAGGAAGAGAGTTGAGCGCCGACGAGCAGCAGCGATTGAAGAATGTCCTCAGTCAGTTGAAGAAAACGGACAACAGCGCGCAATTGAAACCTGACACTGATGCTCTTGATGATGCATGCATCCTCATGGGAGCCGGTTATCATTCATTCAATGTTAAACCCGCAGTGAGCGTTCAGCGAGTAAACGGGCGCGAAGTGATCGTCATGCAAGATCACGATCCGAAGAATAAAGCGACGGCTTATTCGATGTATATTCCCTCTGACACCGGTAAGTTCCTCTACAGACTGACATACGATGGAACCGATGCGGAATGGCCGGGCGTCAAGAAAGGCTTCGACGGCATCAAGTGGAGACCGACACCAGATTCGGTGGCACCACCCAAGCCGGACAAGTAAAACTCAACTGAACGTCGCAGATGCAGAAATAATCCTGCCGGGTATATTAGGTGCATTGGTTTCCCATCTGCCCTATGCCCGAGCAACAGAGCTGTAAAATCTGTGGTAAGTCGCTTGTCAGTGGTTCTCTGACACAGTGGTTGTTTGGCAAGGGTCAGTGCACTTGTGCCTTCAGTCCGGGCGATGAGGAGTCGAGCCTGGCAAAACTGATGTGTTGGACTTGCGGGAAGCCGGTTGTCAGGGAAGTAACAGGCACGTTTACTCAATGGGTGTTTCGCAGCGATTATTGCCGCTGTCAGGCTCCCAAACTCAGCCAGAGCGGCTCTACTCTTAGGACGGCTGATGCCGGGAAGGAATCGAGCGTGCCTCCGCAGTTGCATGAGATGCCTGATACCGAATCTGGTATCAATGAACCGGTAATCGAAACCTTCGCCGATCGCTATGACATCCTGGCTCTAATTGGAACGGGCGGCAATGGCTCGGTTTACAAAGCCAAAGACAGTCGCCTGTTGAATTACGTGGCGATTAAACGCTTAGATCGCCGAAATTTAACGCCCAGGCAAGTCGCGAAATTGCAGAGCGAAGCCCGGGCCGCCAGCAGATTGCATCATAAGAACCTGGTGAATGTCATCGATTTCGGCATCGCCGGTGATGAGCCTTACCTGGTAATGGAGTATGCCAGAGGGAGCACCTTGAATCAGGTATTGACGGCAAATGGCACCTTGCCAGTGGATACCGCCATCGGTATCGCCCTTCAAATCTGCGAAGGTCTGGCACATGCGCACCACAATGGGGTAATACATTGCGACCTGAACAGCCACAACATAATGATCGATGGAAAAACGGTCGATTCTTGCCAGGTCAAAATTCTAGACTTTGGCGTAGCGAGAATTTACGACTCGGCTGATTCGTCCATTCTTTCCCTGACGCAAAGCGGCGCATTCGCAGGCAATCCGTTTTACGTCAGCCCTGAGCAATGCCGTGGTGGAAAATTAGATCCGCGAACGGACATATACAGTCTTGGTTGTCTTCTTTT
>JAJPJO010000272.1 GCA_021324135.1 Pseudomonadota bacterium | reverse complement strand
CGGGCTCCCCGGTTTTCGCTTCTTTGTCGGGCTCCCCGGTTTTGGCTTCTTTGTCGGGCTCCCCGGTTTTGGCTTCTTTGTCGGGCTCCCCGGTTTTCGCTTCTTTATCGGGCTCCCCGGTTTTTGCTTCGTTGTCGGGCGTTCCTACTCTCTCCAGCTTGCCCGTAGGGACCGCTTGCGACACATCGAAGTTGTAGTCGTAGGCAGCCTTATCGCCCAATGCCTTAGAGAGGATTTGATTCCTTTCATCCAAAGCAGCATCACCAGTTACTTTCGGCGCATCCCAATTATCTCTTACATCAACCATGAAGTTGCGATTTTCATCGCTGAAGGCCATTGGATAGGCGCGCCTCACCTCCGGATTCTCTGCATCGGCAAGATATTTATCCACATCGTCTTTCGAAATTCGGCCATCTTTATTGCCATATTGATTGCTGATGAAGGTTTGCAATGTCTGCGCTTGTCCGTCGTTACCCGGTTCAACAAGGCTGCTGAACGGGGCGAGCGCTTTGCCTTCTTGCTCCCCAGAATTTCGCTCCTGGAGCGTTACCTGCCTGGTGCTCACATGAGACTCAAGGTCTTCCTTGTTCGCGTAGTTTTCTCCGAAACCCCAAGCACCCCAGTGATAAGGAACGTCGGGGCCGCCGTCGCGAATCTTGTCAGCCAAAGTGTGCATCATGTTATTTGCGAATGTCTCGTCGGCGAGATCTTTACCTTTTAGTCGGTCGGAGCTGAGCCGATCATCGCTTGCTTTTAAGGCATTTTGCTCTATTGAAGAGGCATAGAGTGATCCATTACTGTCCTTCAGTTTGTCGAAATTTTCGGCTCCAAATGCATAGGACAAATCAGGCAGCACTCCCTTATTCTGCAAAACTTCGTTAGTGTCGGCCGCCCATTGTTTGAAATATAAAGGATCTGATTGAGCATGATCGCGATATTCGTTTTGCAGCAGACTGAGAGCCTGGTGAGCGTCATTGTTTCGAAAAGTCGTGCTCACCTTCTCGGCTGTTTGACCGGCTGTGTCATGCGCCGAACTTTTTAGGTTGCCGTCGAATTGTGCTTGGGTGCTCATAAAGAAACCTCTACCTTAGTGTATGTCGCGATATGGTGAGATTGAACAGCATGGACAGCTGACCAATGCAGCCCCTCGCAGGACTCCGCATAGTCGTGACTCGTTGCACGTTCGGTAAGAGAAAAAGAATCGCCATCCAATGCGAGCAGTATGGACTGCCCAGCATAAAATCTACGTGAAACGGCTAAGCCAAGGGGGTTTACGCCTGCAGATGCCCTTGGATCCTCTTATTGCACATGCAAAGCTGGCCTTATCTCATGGCAGGCTCGAGACGTGCAGTTAATTCCGGCACCTTGTTGCCGTCAAGAAACGTGGCCAATTGATCGATTGAGAACTGAACGCCCGAATAGAAGTCGCCGAAGTCACCATACTTCGCGCTGGCTTCATCGAAACGCATCTCGTAAATCAATTTCTTGAATACAAGCGGGTCGTCAGCATAAAGGTCGACGCCCCATTCGAAATTGTCGTAGCCGATCGAGCCTGAAATCACCTGGGTCACGAGTCCGTGGAAGGTTCTTCCAATCTTGCCGTGGTCAAGCATCAATTTCGCCCGTTCTGCATATGGCAGCATGTACCAGTTGACGGTTTCGCCGCGCTTCTTATCCATGGGATAGAAGCAAACATAACGACGCTGCGGAATGCGCGCCCAGAGCCGACCGGCATGATGCGGAACTTTCTCCTGCTCCTTGAGAAGTTCATCAAAAGTTTTGTTCCATTCTTCAGAATGCGGTTTCAAGCCCTTCTCAGCAAGTGCGGCATGAATCTTGGCAGTGGCGTCGTAAAGACCAAGCTCGAGAATCGAAACATAAGACGCCCCCGGCGTGATGAATTCCGATAGGCGCAGTTTGTCGACAACCGTCTGCGCATGAGCCAGTCCCTCATAATTCTTGCTGTAATGCGTGAGCATGAGGTCGGCTTTATGACCCACCATCTGCGCCAGCCCGACATCAGTGTCGTCATCGTTCTTAAGAGATTTGAGCGCCTCGGTCGCGGTTTCCACGATTTTCGCCTTCTGGTCGGGGGCGAGCTCGTCCCACGCCAAACGGTCGAAGGCGAACATACGGTGCAGTATCCACCAGCTGTCGAGGGATTCGGGAACATCAGGATGACGCATACGATCAGGCTCCTTGGCTAGAATCGTCATTAAGCCTAATGCAAATTGGGGGTGGAAACGCCGGATGCTAAGCAAGTCTTTGCAATCAGTGGAAAAAACTGTGATGCCGCTAATCTTGCGCTCGTGCATCCTCGGTCAGCCTAAAATAACGGCTTCAACGATTGGGTGCAAACGTTACGACGCTGCCGAATGAGCAAGAAGGTAAAGTAAAACAAGTAATGGCTTAGAGAACATGGAAAGCATAAAATGCCGAAAAATGCGCTCGTAATGATTGCCACTGTCTTAACAGTTGTAATGGCTATCCCCTGCACAGGCCAAGAATCAGTCGATGAGATTGAACGTCAAATGGGTCTTGGGGAGTACGAAAAATGCATTCCCAAATTGGAAGCGCTCGTTGGCGGACCTGAGCAAAAGAATGCCAAGGCGCACTTCATGCTTGCAAGATGTTTGATTAAGACGGGCAGGAAGGGCGAGGCAAAGCCGCACTTGGAAGAGTGCATCTTCTACGAACCGAATAGTTGGTTGGCTCTTCAGGCAAAGCAGGCTCTTCAAGATATTAAGGCGCCGAATGAAATCGCAAGCAGCCCGACTAAAGGAGGTCGCGTCGGGTACACGGGCGTGCGCATAAGTTCAGACGGAACTATAGAACGAGTTATGCAAGGATCACCTGCTTTTAGAGCTGGTATCAGGAATGGTGACAGAATTGTTGCAGTAGATGGCACGCCTGCACCTTCTAACGTTGACCAATTAACAAAAAGAATACGAGGTCCGATCGGCAGCACCGTAGCCTTGCAAATTCAACGGGCCGGCAAAAAATACGTCTGCAAGGTCAGGAGAGAATGCACCAGCGCAGAAGTATATGAAACGCAATTTAGCAAGAATCAATCCCTGACCAGAGAGACTGCCGCTGGAACACCCAAGAAATCATCGCCTGACTCGTCCCAAACCAAGAGCCCCAAACAGCCCAGCGAAGACTCCATTGATAAAACAATGGTCATTGTTTTCAGGAAAACCGGCGATTCTGATTTCGTTCGAGCTGAGGTCATCGAAGCACTACATTTAGTACCAGATGACTTCAAAGAATCTCTGTCGCAGTGGGGTCTCCGAATTGTCATTGCGCCAACGGTTCTGGACGCCTGTCCCGATCTTCACAATGAGAAACCGCGGGGATACACTCACGGTGGCGGCTATACAAATTGCGCGGGTCTTTGTAGGTCGCAAGAGAAAACCATCTATATTGCAGAACGCTTTTCAAAAGGCAACCATCCAACCGAGCGTAATAGATATGTATTAGAGACGTTGCTGCATGAGTTCGGGCATGCATATGACGCATATTCCGAAACTTCAAGATCCGCTGGATTTTTGAAAGCGTACGAGGATGACCGACAGCACCTCAGCAATTCACAGCG
>JAJPJO010000332.1 GCA_021324135.1 Pseudomonadota bacterium | reverse complement strand
ATCAGGCCGTTCAACCATTGGCCCCACCAGGGACAACCACATCCGGTGACTGGCATCCCACCGCCGCGCCAGCCCCGGCCGCTCCGGGTCCGGCACGTAAAGCGGTTATGGCTCAGTCGGACACCTGGCCCATATCGCTGCCGAAAATTGAGGAACTTCCCAAGTTGGAGGGTTGGCCCAGTGCATCGAGCCTGGCTCAATCAGGCGATCAAAGCGCTCAGGCGGCGGTGCAAAATCATGGCAACCAGTTCGCATCAGAGCCGGTTGGCTGGTCATCGATTCAACATGAGGAGGAGGGTGAAATCGTCTGGTCGACCGCTCCGACAGGTTGGTCGAATCCAGCAAACGGACAGGCTGTGCCGGCTGCCAATGCAAACCCGCTAATTCAGCCGCTCCAGTCGACCGCTTCGCAAGCACCTGGAGATCCCGGCTCAGGGCCTGAGGATAAAGATGCCGACTACAATCCCTGGGGACCGAGCGAGAAAAAGAGCGGCGAGGTTAAGATCAAACTGGGCGGACTGATTCCTGAGCGGGCCAAGTCGCCCTCGCTGCGATCGCGAAGTGAGGAGCATTCGCGACCGAATCAGGCAGCCGGGTCCGCACCGCCGGTGGTGAATCAGCCGGCCGCACAAATGCCCGGTTTTGAACAGCCGTCTGCTTATGCTCAGCAGACGCCCGGCCCGCAAATTGACCATGAGCCGGGCAATCCATGGATGCCGGACAGCCTGCTCTCGCCCAGCCAACCATCCTCATCGGGTACGGCCGGCTCGCTGAGCCTTGCATACTCGCAAGCCGAGCTTGAGTCGGAACTGGATATAACCTTTACGAGCAAAAACAGGAGCAGCGGCGATGCAGGAAAAATCAGCAGCGTCTTGCGCCAGATCCAGGGCAGTGCCGCGCCGAATCCGGTGGCAGACGTTCGCGCTGAGCGAGAGAAACTGGCCGCGCAAGCATTGACCCAACCTCTGCCACCACCAGCGGTGCAGCCAGGACAGGCACCCCAGATCCAAGGGCAGCCCTTAGAATCTCAGGCAAGCCAGCCAACCGCCAAACCTGACGAGAAGAAGCGCGAGAAACAATCCAAGTTCGATCCGACTCACGCCTGGGATTAGCATTAGTAAGACAGCGGATCAGGAGGCAATGGTCTGGCGAGCATTTGTCAGAGCGCTTCTCAACAGGTCCATATTGCGGAATCGGTTGCTCGGCTTTTTCTCGAGCGCGCAAAAGATTACGCGCTCAACTGCACTGGGCACGGTTATGCCGGGCTTGGCGACGGAGAATGGCTCGGGTACTACATTTATATGCTTGAAAATCGTTTTGACCACGTTTTCACCCACAATTGGCGGCTTGCCCGTTATAGCCTGATACATAACGCAGCCGAGCGAATAAATGTCCGTACGTTCGTCCAGCTCCTCTCCCAGACACTGCTCCGGGCTCATGTACATGGGGCTGCCGAGCAAGTCTCCCGTTTGTGTCAGCTCTTGAGCAGACGAGCCCCTCGGATCGATCACTTTAGCGATGCCGAAGTCTACGACTTTGACGACATCAGGCGTTTCACTCGATTGCATGATCAAAATGTTGCTCGGTTTGATATCTCTATGAATGACACCGCGACTGTGGGCATGAGAAAGGGCAGAGCATACCTGATCGAATATGTGGAAGAATCGACCCGGCGGCAGACCTCCGTGGCGCCCGAACTCATCCTGCAGCGTGATGCCCTCGATCATCTCCATCACCAGATACGGTATCTCTTTTTCTTTCGTCAAGCCGTAATCATGAATGACCACCAGATTGGGATGCTTCAAAGCCGCCGCTGCCTTGGCCTCGCGCTCGAAGCGCTGGCGGTTGGAGCTCTGGTCGGCGACGTGAGCATGCAGGATTTTAATCGCCACGATCGCATTAGTATTGCGATGTCTACCTTTATATATGGCACCCATGCCGCCCACACTCATGCGTGAGATCAACTGATATTGCTCGGGCAGATCGATGGAATGATCTTGCAAAAGCGGACCGTCCAGCAACTCCTCCGCCAAACCGGTAGCCAGGAACGTCTTTTCACCGGCCCCTTTGCTCATGGTCTCGAACAATTGCGACATGCGCTCAGGAGAATGTTTATTGATCAGGGCTTGAGCGATGATCGCCACCGTCATGCTGGCGTTGGCGTTTCCTTTCAAATGCATGCGGTGGAAATTAGCATAACAAAGCCGCCTCTTATCGAGGACAAAATCCCACAAGCCCGTCAGTCCGGAAGCGGCTGTGTCGCTGCGTTTCGGTAACTTAAACTCTTCGGCTTTCGGGCACCACTTGAATTTCAACCAGCAATCGATCAAAATCGCAGCATAGACGCAGCCGGCAAAAATATACGGCGTCAGGTAGCCCCTGGCTGTGATTAATTGCACGATCTGAGCCTGCATCTGATAGATTGAATTGAAGTTCGAGGCCCCCAGGTGATCGATAATCCCCCATGCCAGCCCTGCCGAGGCCAGGCAAAGACCGATTTGGCGCTTGTGCAGAAAAACGAGCGCGCCGCCGATAGCCGCTCCGGCAATGCCGTTCCACACGGCATAGCCACTGACGAGATAAGTCTGAGCGGCCAGATCTGCAGTAGGCAGCCACTGAATACTATGATGCCATCCCTCAACATGCTTGAATGAATCATGCACGAAGGCAAAACCGGCTCCCAGAGAAGCACCCATGAGCATGCAATCGCTGATGGCGAAAGTCCATAGTGAAAAACGCCGGCAAAACCAAAAATAGATCAGGATAGGAATGACGAGCAAAATCTGCTCGATGATGGGAACGGCAAGACCGCGAATCGATACAAGTGGTGCGGCATCGAATGCATGCTCGATCAGAATGGCCGCACCGAGCAGAACACCACCGGTGAAGAACATCAGTGCCACTGTGCGAAGCGGAATGCTTCTGGTAAAACCAAATGCCAGAACCAATCCAACAATCACGGAGACGTTGAATGAGAAGGCAGTGATACCATTTGGAACGCCCGCCATGATGAAGGTGACGGCAAGCCAGCCGGCAAGCCCGACCCACATAATGATCCAGCGAACCGGCACTTTTGATGCCCCGATCGTCACCACCCCCCAGGTATTTGTCGGGGGCGGCGCCTTGCTCCGGCTGGGCATTCGTGTCATGCGCGCTTCATTCATTGTCGATCTTATCCGCATCAGGCAAGAGTGAGCCGGTGTCGCTCTGACTGAGAGCCTCTCTTGAATCGGTCAACTTTGTGCTTCTTGTGGCGCTCAAATACGCTTCTGTTGCCATCGTTTCGGCCAATTTGCTTTCGCCGGCGCCGATGCTCTGAAGTTCGTTTAGAACAGCGATGGCAATATCGTACTTGCCTCGCGGGCCCAGAAAGCCGTCGACGAAACGACGCTGCAAATCGACGATTTTGCGCATGGAATCTTGAATTTTGACTTGCGCGCTGGGCAGCGTGCTTTCATCGTCGCTGCCATTATCGGACGCACTGGCACTGGCGGCCTCTTTGCTCGTGGCGGGAGCTTCGGCTTTGCTCGATGATTCAATCAGCGTTTTAGCCAGAAATTCTTTAGCGAGCCTGTGTTCCTCCAGACGAGCGTTTTCGTTTCGATCTTTGAGCGGGCGCGTTGCCTCGAGTGTTTCGATGTCATCGTCAATTCTCTCGACCTTTTCATCTGGAACTGCGGCGGTCTTTCTGCCTCGCTTCTGGCTGCCTTTGCCAGCCGACTTTTGAGCCGATTTTCCTTTTTTGCCCTTTCGCTCCCCTGCCTTTTTCTTCTCCGCATCGGAGGCATGCTCCGGTACTTTTGCCGGCTTGTTGCCGAGTTCCACGCAGAGCGCAATGCAGGCAAGCAGTGCAAATAAAGCTGAGATGAGTCCTGTATTGTTGACCGTCAGACCGACGTCCATGCTTCGCCCTTTACGCCCGAGTGCTCGCGGCACTCTCGATAAGTCTATAATGACTTCTTACCATAGATTGCGCGAAGCTATTCATTGGCAATTGGCCACTAAATAGCCATAGTCGATCGCGCATTGGCAAGAGCGGTCCGCAGGTCATCCATGCTCTGATACCGCCGTGCGGGCTTTTTCTCAAGGGCGGTGAAGACGACCTGCTCGACTATCGGCGGGATCTGGGCGTCAGGTTTGGCAATGCACATGCGAACCGGCATGACGTTTATGTGCTTGAAGATAGTCTTGACCGGATTCTCGCCAACAATTGGCGGCGTGCCTGTGATGGCCTGATACATTATGCAACCGACCGAATAAATGTCCGTTCGCGCATCGAGGTCTTCGCCCAGGCATTGCTCCGGGCTCATGTAGAGAGGACTGCCGATCACATCACCGGTTTGAGTCAGTGATTGCCCCTCCAGACCGCGGGGATCGACGACTTTGGCGATGCCGAAATCGACGAGTTTAACGAAATCGTCGCCGCGATCGTCTCTCATCAAGAGAATGTTGCTTGGCTTGATGTCTCTGTGAATCACCCCACGGCTGTGGGCATGCGCAAGGGCGGAGCATACCTGATCGAAGATGTTGAAGAACCTTTTCGGCCGCAATGGTCCATTGCGATCGAGCTCCTCTTGCAAGGTCGTGCCGTCAATCAACTCCATCACCATATACGGTATCTTCTTCTTCGTCAGGCCATAATCGTGAACCGTGACCAGGTTAGGATGCTGCAGGACTGAAGCGGCTTTCGCTTCAATCTCGAAACGTTGCCTGTTGCTCTCTCGCTCAGCGACGTGGCCGTGCAAGACTTTTATGGCCAGGAGAGCATTAGTGCGCCTGTGCCGCCCCTTATAAATGGCACCCATACCGCCGGCGCTCATCTTCGAGATCAGCTGATATTGCTCGGGCAAATCGATTCCGTGACCGGAAAAAAGCGGATCGTCCAGAGCAGCCTCGAGAAGGTCGGTGGACAGAAAGTTGAGCTTGCGCGCATGTCTGGTCATTGCCTCGAACAACTTCTCCATCTTCTTGGGCGAATGTTTGTTGATTAAACTCTGCGCGATGATTGCCACGGCCATGTTGGCGCTCGGGTCACGATGAAGGTGCTTGCGCCTGTAATTGACATATGCCAGCCGCCGCCGGTCGAGAATGAAGTCCCAGAGAGCATTCAAACTGGCGGCATTGTCGCCGCTCTTCGGCAAGTGAAATCGGGCTGCCTCCGGATACCATTTCAGGTTAATCCAGGCATCGGCGGCTAGCGCACCAAGCATGGTGGCGATGAAAATGTAGGGGGTAAGCGCACCATTGCTGGTGATGACCTGGCAAAAACGCAAAAAGTCATGGCTTTCGCTGTTGGCAGCAGCGATATGATCGATCAGTCCCCAGAGAAACGAAACGGCGACTGCCAAAATGCCGAGAAAGCGATTATGTCTCATCAAAATGAGCACGCCGATGCCCGCGCCGGCAATCGCCGACCAGACGGCATGACCGCAAGCCAGATAATCGCCGCCGATCAGATCGGCTGTCGGCAACCATTGAACGGCGTTTTGCCAGGGGGTCAGGGCATGTCGGTAAGCATCGTATGCAAAGGCGAAACCGGCTCCGCACGCGCTTCCCATCAGCATGCAGTCAGAGACGCCGAAGGTCCAAAGAGAGAAGCGGCGGCAGCGCCAGAGATACACCACCAGCGGTACCAGGATGAGGGCCTCCTCCAGAGGCGGCAGGACGAGGCTGTGCAAATCGCCTAGCCCGGTAAGCGAAAGCAAGCGTCCTGCCAGGAGAGCGACGCTGAGCATGACGCCGCCTCCGGCGAACATAGCCGCCACCACTCGCAGTGGCACACTTCTGGTGAAACCAAAGACGATCAGGAGACCGACGATGATCGATAGATTGAAGGAGAGCGCCGTTATGCCCACCGGTGCGCCCGAGTTTATAAAGGTAATCCCGAGCCAGCCGGCAATGCCGCACCAGAGGGCGATCCACCTGATCGGCACTCTTGATGCGCCAACCGAGATAATCCCCCAGTTGCTGCTGGAGGTGCCTAACTGCCTTGAGTGGGTTATGCTCGCCACTCGTCAGTCTCCTTTGGTTCGTAACTTGAAATCGGGCGGTGCTTTTCCGAGAAACTGTCTCTGGGAGAAAAACTGTCCCTTTTTCCCACCGGCCTCAAGCGGCGGTTGCTTCTGATTATGTACTTGCCGAACTTAGGATGAGAGCCGGCGATGTTGTAAGCTTCGATTGCCATATTCTCGGCGGCATCGTTCTCCGGCATGCTCTGCACTTCGCTCAACATTGCCAGAGCCACGTCATACTTGGTTCTCGGCCCCAGATGACCGTCGACACAGGCAGTTTGCAGTTCGATCACGGCCATGAGTGAATCGGCCACGTCATTGACGGCATTCGAACGGTCGCTTGTCGATTTGATCCGGCGCCGCTCGCTCGTCGATTTGACCTTAGAGCGCTCGCCTGTGGACTTGACCTCCCTTTGCGGCTGAGTTCCTCGCGCATGACCCTCTGACTTTCCGTCGGAGCCCGAGCCTTTGTCGGCATCGCTTTTGATTGTCGGGCGAGGACCAAGCTCGACAGACAAACCGATGTAAGCGAGCAATGCGAAGCATGCCGCTATGAATGCGCTGTCGTTTACTACCGACGCAATGTCCATTAGATTCTCATGCGTATTAAGCAGGGTCTATTTCTTTATTTATCATAGTTTCAAGCTATCGCGGCACCAAGTGTCCGATATGAATAGAGTCAAGGGTGGTATTATGCAGTTTGTGGATCAAGTTTAGCGGGCTTCTTCCGTTTTCAATGGAGGGCCGATTCAATGACTGAAAGAGACCCGAGACAATTAGCTAACCTGGATGAAAATCCCGTACGCGGACCAGTTCTGCACCTTCGCTTTGAAGGACGCAGCCGGGACATCGCCCTGGATATTCTGGATCTGGGCACAGGCAGCAGCGACGACGCCGTCCGATCGGCCGTGGCCAAGTTTCTGGATGTGCCGCTTGCCCGATTCAGAGACTACGTCGTCGAGCGCCATGAAAATGGCAACTTGACGCTGCGTCCCGAGGCTGTCTTCGGATGAGCGGAGAGCACGGCGGCGGCAAACAACCGCCGCCCGATCCGTTATCGCTGATCGATCGATTTGCAAACGATGAGCAATCAGTCGCTCGAGAAATATTCCTTGCTCCGTATGTGCCGGGGAGCAAGGTGAGGATCAAGCTGCGCGGAGTTGTTTGGGAGTTGAGCGTCAAAGACGCGCACGTCCTCGGCGATAAAGGCGGCTTCGCTCTTTTTCAAATGACCGAGCCCAATCAAGCCACGGTTGTCGACAAGGCGAAACGCAGTCAAGTCGATGCATACTTGAAATTGCTTCCTCGCCTGACCTTTGTTTCAATCGATGAATATCAGCATCACTGGTGGGGGCTGCAAGCAAACCCGTCCGATTCGCGCTTTCAACTGGCTCAGCCTGTTCCTATCTTGTTGGCCGAGCAGTGCGGTGCCTTCGAGCAAATTCATGCTCGATTCGACGGCAGCTCCTTCTGGTATCAAAGCGTCAATCGCCGCCGCGATCCAAAGATAGCGCGCAATCTTCGCAAAGCTTTCAATGACGATGTCTGCCCGGATGAATTGCATGTTCCGGGCGCCGTTCCAAGTGAGCTTCTGGTCTATAAGATTTTGTGGAACGATCGCCATCCGGAATTGTTTGCCGATCCCAATGCCACCGGGCGCGGTGCGGCTCCCCGAACCGATCTGGAGCGGCTGAGAATGGCGCTCACTCACGCCGGCGCCGAACTGGATCGCTATCAGCATGCCGGGAACAACATCGTCAATGTCCGATATGTTCTCGATGGGCAAACACATACGGCAAATGTGCGGCTCGACGACCTGACGCTCGTCAGTGCCGGTGTGTGCCTATCCGGTCGTGATGCCGATTTTGACTTGACCAGCCTCGTGGGCGTGATGAGAGAATTCGCCCGCGTCGGCTACGGCGATAGACACGAATAGGTGCAGCATGGTCAACTCCACGCTCATGAAGAGAGATCTAAAATGTGAGGTAGCCTACGTGCTGATCGGCGAGCACCTGGATGGCGTGTGGCTTGCAAGCATGAAGTGGCGGCGCCGCGGCGCTCCTCTGTCGGTCGAGTTCGATTGGCGGAGAGTGATGGAACGTGAAGAGAGGAGCGGCGATGTCGTAGGTTTCCTGCACACACATCCGCGCGGCTGCCAATCGCCGAGCAGTCGCGATGATGCTACGATGATTGCCTGGTCCAGTTGCTTCGGCAAACCACTTCTCTGCCTGATTGATGATTGCACCACCATTGGTGCCTGGCTCTACGATTACAGGCAGAATGATCGTATCCGCTTGCAGAAAATAAAGCGCTTTCGCAGAAATCAATTGGTCATAATTGAATGAGCATGCACTGGTTCATTGATAATCGCCAGCGAACGATGGCGGTTTACAGGAAGAGGTCTGATCATGTCGGCAAAACTGCACCACGAAATAATTTATCGCGGCAAAGAGCAAATCGATAAGCTAGCCGATGCCAGCTTGATCGTTTGCGGCGCTGGAGCGCTGGGGTCTAATCTGGTAGCAAATCTGGTGCGGCAGGGATTCAGAAAAATCAAAGTCATCGATCGCGACCGCGTCGAGGAGCGCAATTTAGGCACTCAGGTTTATTCCCTCGACGATGTGGGCGGTCTTAAGGCGGAGATTCTGCAAAATTTGATTTACCGCGATGTCTGCGAAGAAATAGAGGCGGTGGCGAAGGAGCTCAACGAAAAGAACGCCGCCTCATTGCTGAAAGATGCCGATCTGGTGATCGATACATTCGACAACTCAGTCTCGAGGGCGCTGGTCAAAACCGCCGCCGAAAGATCCGATCTTCAGTGCCTGCACATCGGAGTGAATGGAGATTTCGGAGAGATTCGCTGGAATGAAAGTTATATAGTTCCATCCGATGCCGGAGACGACATCTGCGATTACCCGTTGGCACGCAATTTAATCATGCTTGTAGTGGCCGTAGCCGGCGAAGTTCTGACTCGCTATTTTCTCTCAGGCAGAAAAGAGAGCTATTCGATCACGCTCGCTGATTTCGGCATTCATGAGATAGAGAGCTAACCTGCCTTTTTCTTCCGCGGCTTCTTCAAGGCGTGCAGCATGCTTTCAATCGCTCTGCCGTTTTTGATGTTCTCCACGGAATAACCGCGTGAGCGCAAAACGTTCAGCACCATCAGCAGTGGCAAGTTCATTATGCGGCAGAGCCGATCCAGGCGTTTATCATCAAAAGATTTACTCTGCAAAGTGTCGCTGAAGGCGTTATTGCACGAGACGGGCTGCCCGTCCATGACGGTTATCGGCAGGGCCGCCTCCAGACCGATGTGCCGGGCACGATAATCAATGATGCCATCGGCGTCCGCCATGAACTGGATCTCCACCTTCGTTTCACCCTCGGTCGTCGGCGGGCAATTGTTGATTGTCACTTCAGCCAATTGCGATGGGCTTCCCCCGGCACCTTGCATGACTTCTACGTTGATCGTGGCGTCGGGCGATTCGCTCTTGTGATAAGCGGTGATCGGCAAGGGTGTGCCTCTGGCGATTACTTGCTTTAATTCATTGTTTTGCTGCACAAAAACAGGCTCGGTCAAGACATCCCAGACAACGAAATCGCGAATGCTGTGGCTGAGAAGAGCGGCTTGCAGAGCGGCACCGTTTACTGGATAAAAAGCTGGATTGCAATGAAACACGGAGGCGCCGGGCATGCGCTCATAAAAGTTTTTGAAAAACGGCAACAGCGGACGAACATCTGCAACGAGCAAAATTTGATTGATATCCGAGCCGAGACAATGAGCTTCCTCAAGGACTTGATCGATTATGGACAAAGTATCATCGACGATTGGCCCGGTCAGTTTTAGATACTCCTTGAAGGTCAATGATTCCATGAAGTAAGCGCGCTTCCATCCCGATGCAGGAATTCCCGATTTGGCCAGATCGAGTTGAGTCACCTTTATGTTGGCTTGACCGGACATGTACATGTCTTCAATGGCCTGCTCGGCGGCGTCTTGCAGTTGCCCGATAGTATGCAAGTTCCGCTCCAATCGGCTGTCGGATTGAGATTCAAAACTCCTGATCAGCCAATCAATAAGCTCGCCCACGAAAGTGTTGCCGCCAAGATTGTTACTACCCCTGGTGGCCTTAACTTCGAGAATACCGTTGCGGAAATCCATAACCGAGGCTGAAAACGACCCGGCACCCAGGTGATAGACAAGCAAGGTGCCGTTGAATTCATGGTTCTCATAACAATAGGCAAAGGCAGCGGCAGTCGGTTCGTTGATCAACTGCAGCACGTCCACACCGGCTGACTGTGCCGCTTGTTTGACGAGCTTCCGCTGAAGGCTGTTGTAGGTCGTGGGCACGGTCAGCACCGCCTTTGATACCGGACGTTCAATCGCCGAGGCCGCCATGGTGATCAAACGTTTGATCAGGATCTCCAGCAACATGTCGGCGCTGAAGAATGTCCCGCCCGCTTCTACGTACCAGTCGGTGCCGATCAAATGCCGAAAATTCTGGATGATCGCCGTCGATTCTTTTGAAAACGGCACGCCGACGGTAAGATTTCCCGATGATTGCCGGCAGGCGATTGAGGGTATCGGAACCGGATTGAGATTTTGAATTCCTTTACTCTCAAAAGTGGCTATGCGTGAAAATCTCGTCCCGATATCCATGCCGACCACTGCATGCCCGGCTTGCCCTGTAGCGACCAGATACGGAGGCGGCCAGCCCGAGCCGGGACCGCCTGCCTGCAATACCGGCAGCACTGGGTGAGGGTAGACCTCGCGTTTTTCTTCCGTTTCAATCGAAACAAGAATTGAGGGCACGTTTTGACCCGCGCAGATTAAATGTAAGATGGATGACTGATACTAGTATGACAGATGATTGTTTGTTTCATGCTTCAATTGCTGATGCGTGTCCTTCCGTTTTGCTGGGTATGCTGTGAGGGAAAGTCATCGGGGCAGAATTGGATTATGATTCGTCGCATCATTGTTTTCCTTGCCATAACCTCCATCGTTTCAGCCGTCCAACCTTGTCTGGCTGAAGGACCTGGTGAGGCCGAGTACAACAAAGGGGTCAGGGCTTATCAGAAGAAGGAATACAAGGCGGCACTCGATTACTTTCAAGATGCGATCAAGAAGGGCAATCGAACGCCTGAGGTCTGGCTGTACAGTGGTCATACCTTTTTGGCTCTGGGCAAGTACCAGCAGGCGAAACAGACCTATGAGACCGTGATCAAGAATTTCAAGGCAACCCCGGCTGCCGAGCTGGCACAAGGCAGTCTGGAAGTGGCGGAGGTGAAGATCAAAGCTTCCTCGCCCAAGCCTGAGGAGAAAGCAGCCGCGCCTCCTGGAGGGAAGCCCGCCGCTGGCGGCGGGGCAGTCGTTCCGCCTGCAAAAGCCGAAGCAGGCACTGCCACGAAACCGAAAAAACCGACCGGGCTCATGGCACGCATTACAATAACGCCGCCTAAGATGGGACATCCGGCGGTCAGCCAGCGATCGATCAAAGCCATCACGGATGGTGTAGCAAGTCTGCCTCCGCATTTGCGCTCGCGCCTTGATGATTTTGGAGCGGCGATAAATGTTTGTCCCAACATGATCGATAAGTGGCCGGAGTCGTTGAACGATCTGCCTGAGGATAGTCCGGAGCCGACCCTGGCTGAGTTGCCCGGGCGGATTTACGGGCGAGAGATGTTTATCTATGAGCGGCCGAAAATGCGCGCCAGCTCATCGTTGAAAGAAGCGCGCTCGGCAGCCGAGATGAGACACACGCTTTTCAATTGTTGTACGCAGCTCCTCGACGATGCCATGACCATATCGAAAGATCCGGCGCTGAGAGCCGAGTATGAAGCGGACAAAAGCACGGTGCCGGTTTATGCTCAGGAAAAGCTGCGCACGTTCTTAAAAGACGATGATTGGGGTCCGCGCGAGACATGTGCTGAGATCGGTGCCGAGCTCCTTGGCCAGGGTGATGAAAACACCGCTGACTTGAACCGTTACTTTCCACGCACGAGGCGCTGGTTGAAAGCCAAGCTCGGCATATAGAAGATCTACCCCGGAGAAGTAAGCGATCGCCGGCAGTCCTGGCGCAGATCGATGCCATCAAGACGGCGCTGCTTGCCATAGAGCTCGAGCGCCTTCTTGTACAAGCGGCGCGCTTCATTTTCTTTATGCAGCAGGCGGGCGTACTCGCCCTTCACATACAACAAGTTAGGCATCATCTCTACATTCCTTGCCTGGTTCTGGCCGATCGCACTCAAGGCTTTCTTGATGCACTCATCGGCGGCTTGTGGTTTCTTAGCAAGAATTTCAATGCGCGCCAGCAGGCTATAGAGATCAGCCTCAACAAGCTGACGATCGTTTTCGATGCTGGATGGATCACGTAGAATTGGCTCAAGCACCAGTCGTGCCCGTGCTTCCTCTCCTGCACGCACAAGGGCATTACCATAGAGGAGCCGGATGTCCACAACACTGGGGTCTTTCAATTCATCCAGGGCAGCGATCAGTTCTTCAGCCTTCTTATCACTGCCGGTGATGGCGGCATAATTGAGCCGAGCGATCCCTTCTCTTGTCTGTTGCTCGAGTTTTATAAACCTGGATGTTCCAGGTCTTGCCGCCATGTTGAGCAGTGGCTGTGATCCAACTTCCTCCAGGCTGTTTATCCTGTCCATGCGGGCCAGGGCGATTAATCTTCGCTCTTGCTGCAACTGGAGTTGTTTGGTGGAGGCTGAAGCATCGAGGCAATATTGCTGGGCGCGCTCCAGGAACTTGTCCGCTTCAATCAATCGATTTTCACGACAATATATTTCCGCCATTAATTGCGGCACCCAGCAGCGATACTGGCTCAGATTGCCCTTTTGCCGGTCGGTCCAGGCGATCTTGAGATTTTGATCGGGCAGCGCGGGCAGATCGCGTGGCACCATGTCCGGTGTCAAGCGAAGAAGCTTGCCGCAGGCATATTCGGCTTGTTGCATTTGCCAGCATCGGTTCAGTCTGTGCACCATCTGATACAGGGCATTGTAACTTCGCATCGGGGAGCGATTATCTCTGGCGACCGCTGCGGCAAATGCTTTATCAATTGCCTCCCTTGCCTCATCCGGTCTATTCTGGAGCGAACGAGCCAGGGCAATCTCCGAGTATATGAAGATCAAATCCGGACTATTGCCATAGAGCCGCACCGCCAGTGATAGCATCTCCGGTGCGAGCTCGAGCACATCCGAGTCTTGATCCAGAGCATGTAACAGCTCACAGTGGCGGAAATAGACATTCAGTCTCTTGCCCTTTGGATCGATTTCTCGGCACAATCGCAAAGCGCTTTGCACATACTGCCTGGATTTCGCGCGATCGCAGGACTGCAGCGCCGCCCGTGCTAAAAGCCGATAGGCTGTCGCTTCCTGCTCTTTATTTAAGGCAAGGTCTTTCAGCTGCATGGCAAGGGGCTGTGCATGCTGCCAATCTTCCAATTCAATATAATCCTCGGCAGCTCGCTGCAGGCAAGCAGCAAGTTGCTCGGGATTATCGAAATTATTGGCCAGGTCTACGGCTCTAATGAGATACTCCCTTGCCACGCGCTTCCGGTTTGCATTAATCAATAGCGAACCAACTTCAGCAAAGCGAGCATTAGCGATTGCCGGTACCATTCCATACACTCTTCCTGATTGATAGATCAGATCGAAGTAGTGCGCAGCCCGCTTATAATCACCGTTTCGCACTCTTTGCAGACCGGCAAACTTGTATGCAAGCAGGCATCGTTCCAGATCACTATTTTTGGTGGAAAGCTCGGCGATTCTTAAATAGAATAATTCCGCCGATGCGTAATCATGCCATTGCTCGGCTATTTTTCCCTGCATGAAGAGAGAATCGGCCAGCTGATCTTGCTCACCGGATGCGGTGGCAGAAGCGAGTGCTTGCTTGGCGCTCTGCTTCGCATCCAGACTTTGGCTAAGCGCCAATTGGTTATCGGCGAGGAGCACGTACAGTTGGGAAACTTCCTTGCTTTGCATTCCCTTCGACTTTATTGCCCCTTTCAAACTCGAGTTCAACAACTGGCAAGCCGAATGCGCTTCGCCATAGTTTTCATATGCGTATGCCAGAGAGACAAGCAGCTTGTATTTATCCTTGTCCGAATCAGGCAAAGCCTTCAAGGCTGCAGCAAGCCTGTCTGTATCCTGTTGGCCGGCCAATTCATCGCGTGCATTTCGACAGGACAGGGACATCTCGGCAAGCACATCGTACATATGAGCTGGTTGTGATTTGAATCTGTCTACATCATGTTCGATCCGATTACGAAAGGAAAGAGCGCTCTGGT
>JAJPJO010000530.1 GCA_021324135.1 Pseudomonadota bacterium | reverse complement strand
GGGCGCTTTCGCTCCGCGATGAATCTTGTGCCCGACGACTTTCCTGGTGTGCTGCGTCAGCGATTCGAACAAACATTCGCCCACCTGCCTAATGACTCCAATCCTTACGTTTGGCAAATTTTTCTTCAGCGCTATTCGGGTAAGGAAGACGGCTATCCCGTTTATCTCCAGAAGAAAAATGCCGGCAAATTGCAATCCAATCTAGCCAATCTTCACATCGAGCGCGCTGACATTCTCTCATGGCTCAGAGCGCAGCCAGCAAACTCCCTCGACCTGATCGCTTTATCGAATGTTCTTGAACTCACCGACACTACATATGGTGCGGCCATTTTACCAGAGCTGAAACGATGCGCGCGTCCCGGTGCATGCATTATTGTGCGTTCGATCTTTCCACCGCCGGGTCTTGCATTCAAAGACGATGAGGGAGCAATTGTTTACGACGCGTCTTTGAGTGAGGAATGCCGGTCCCGCGACCGCAGCGTTTTCTGCAGTCTGATCCAGGTTTACCGACGACAGGAAGGTGAGTCCTGAGATCTCACCCTCCTGCTGGCGTGATGGAGCCTGGCTCGCGCATTGCGAGCTTTGCTTGCCGACCAACTGTTCTACATTTTCATACCGTCTTTGTCCTTCGAGAAGAATTGTTCTTCCTTACCGCAGGCACGATAAATGACATACCGCTCTTCTGTAGATAAGGGACGGTTTCCCTGGGCAACCTTGATGAGAAGCTCAGGATCAGCATTTCCGTTCGGACTGGCAGATTGAATGTTCTTCACCCAGTCTCTAAGCGCATCATAGCGATGATCGCTGTCCACTGTCGCCATGAATTTAGTCTGATCGGGATTCTGGGCAGTGCCGATTTCCATATGCGGCACCACAGCAGGCCCCGAGCAATCATCTTGAATCCGCTTTCTCACATCCGGCGGCAGGTCCTTGGCGCTCTTCAAACCCATTGATTTAGCAACCTTGGCTTCGATGTCCTCCTCACTCGTATTCAAGCGATTTCTTTGGTCCTTCACATAAGAGTCGAGCTTTGCAAAGCGCTGATCATCCGACACTCCATCCTTTTTCGCTGGTATCTCATGCGGTGCGTCGGGAATGTTTTTGATCGTTATAGTGCCGTTGGGACCGTACACGTTCTTGAGCACTTGATCCATGTTGCCATCGGTATAGCCACCATCGGCAGTGCGTTTGAAATGAGCGTCAGCCTTGCCGTCGGTGTAGACGCCATTCTGAAGCGTGCTGTGGATAAAGTTGTTGGTTCTGTTGTCGGTATAGGAATGATTCGCTTCAACGCCCATGATTATTTCCCCCATTCTTAGAAACATGCTAATAGTGAGCTTCCGGTGCGGCAAGGCTCGCTTGCCTTCATGCCTCCAGATTAGCGGCGGATTGCAGCGTTTTTGGCTCATACTTGTGACAAATCCGGCTCAAACGATTAACTTCGGCCTTTCCCGCCCGTACGTCTTGCGGCAGGGACACAGCACGAACGGATCAACTGGCGTTCTTGTCGCGTTCTTGCAAGAGCTGGGCGACGATACTGATGGCGATTTCATGTGGGTGATTGCTGCCGATTGGCAAACCCATAGGACAGTGGAATAACTTCTTGTACTCCGCTGGCAGTCCGGCTTCGTCGACGTCCTTGTAGAGCCTGGCTGCCTTCGCTTTGCTGCCGATAACACCGAGATAAGGAAATGTCCGATTATCCCAGCCGCGCAAAATCTCGAGCAGAATCGGCTTGTCGGTCGTGTGGCCCATGGTCATCAGGATTACGAAAGAACCATCTGGAATCTCCGCAACCATTTTTGGCAGATCATCAGCCTGAACTGTTTTGACTTTAGCATGGCGCGGCAGCCGGTCGAGCCACTCCTGACGTGAGTCTATGCAGGTGACATGGCAGTCGAGATTGACGAGCGTATGAATGAGCGCCTGGCTGCAGTGTCCGGCGCCGAAAACAACGATGTTCCAGACTTTCGCATTGTAGACTTCGAAGAAGAGCTTGGTTGAGCCACCGCAGGTCATGCCGATATCTTTGTTCAAACTCCATTCGACGAACCTGGTGCGCGAAGCAGCGCCTGAGCCGGATTCGTTTCCCATATGATTCGACAACATCGCCTGCGCTTCTTCGATGGCGCGCTTCTCCACCTTGCCACCGCCCACGGTGCCATAGTACAGACCGTCCGCCGTTACAAGCATCTTGCTGCCTGGATCCTGAGGAACACTCCCGACGGTCGCTACGGTGGTGACCGACACGAAGGGGATATTGCCGCTCAGCAACTCATGCAGTTTTTCGTAGAATTCAAGCACTCTGTTCCTCGCCGATTAGGCGTCTCAGCGCCTGGACTGAGCTCCTTCACGAGACTTCGCACCTGCCCGAGCGGATTTGCTTCGCGCCGCAGAGGCGCTCACTTGTCGCAGCTTACCATCGCCACCGTTTGGCCAACCAACCATAGCCGCAGCAGCGGTGCCGCTTGCTTTGCCGTTTCCGCCGGCTTCGCCCGCGAGTTGAAAGTATGTAATACGATTGAGGATTTCCTCGTTCGTAGCCGGCGCGGACAAACACGGCAGTTCTTCACCGGAGATAAATGACAGTGCATGTTTGATGGCCGTCCACACCGAGATGCCCAGGAGAAGCGGCGGCTCACCGACCGCCTTGGTTCCGCGAACATTAGGCGTATTGTAATTTTCGATGAAATCGACGTTGAAAACCAGCGGCACGTCCTGGATGTTCGGGATCTTGTAAGTGGTCGGCGAGTAGTTGAGCAGCTCACCACCGGCGGTGTATCTCAGCTCTTCGGTCGTCAGCCACCCCATCCCCTGGATGAAAGCGCCGGTCACTTGACCGCGATTTATCCCGGGATTGATTGACTTGCCGACGTCCATCAAAATATCGATGCGCTCGACACTCATGTCGCCTGTGAATCGATCGATGGTCACCTCCGAAACAGCGCAGCCCATCGTGTAATACAGGAAGGGACAACCCTTCCCGGCGCTCCAATCAAAATCAATTCCGCGAGTGGCATAGTATCCGCGCTCGCCAAGACTGACGCGCTCGCGGTAAGCCATGCTCACCAGGTCCTTGAATGTTACCTTCAAATCGGGACGGCGGCGATCGTACACCAGGCCGTTCTCAAAGGCAATTCGCTCGCTATAAGCCCCGATGCCGATTTCGCGCGATGCGAAATGTCTGGCTGCCACATCGGCGAGATTTTCTTTCAACTTATGGCAAGCGTTCACCGCCGCGCTGCCGTTGAGATCGGTGGCTGCTGATGCGGCTGTTGCCGACGTGTTGTTGTTTTTCTCGGTGGATGTCGCCATCACGATAACCTGATCGGGCTCGATGCCGAGCTCATCGGCAACCAACATCTTGATGTTCGTGTTCACGCCCTGCCCCATCTCGGTCGCACCGGTTGAGACTTGCACCGTTCCATCCAGATAAATGTTGACCAGAGCATTTGCTTGGTTCAGCATTTTGTTGGTGAATGAAATGCCGAATTTTACCGGCGTTAGAGAGATGCCCTTTATGTGAGTCTTCGATCTGGCATTAAACTTTTTCACCTCATCGTAGCGCTTGTGATAATCCGATGAATGCTCCAGCTCATCGAATAAACGCCACAGGGTGTTGTTCTCGACGATCTGACCATAAGGCGTCGTGTTGCGATCCTCCAGTCCGTATAAGTTGGCGCGCCGCACAGCCAGCGGATCTTTGCCGAGATAAGCAGCAATCTCCTCCATAATGTTCTCGATCGTTATCACACCTTGCGGTCCGCCAAAGCCGCGAAAAGCCGTGTTGGGAGGAAGATTCGTCCGGCAGATGCGGCCGACGACTTGAATATCGGGAATGTAATAGGCGTTATCTATGTGGGTGAGCGCCCGTCCCAGAACGGCGGTGGACAAATCATTGAAGGCGCCGCCGTCGGCGTAAAGCTCGGCTTTCAATGCCTTGATTGCGCCATCATCATCGAATGCGACCTTATAGTCATTCTGAAATGGGTGCCGCTTGCCGGTGAACTTCATATCGTCGTCTTTGATATAAACGATTCTGGCTGGTCGTTTCAGCTTATGCGCCACTAGAGCGGCCATCACCGCCGGGTGGGTAGCCTGACATTCCTTGCCGCCAAACCCGCCGCCCATGCGCTTCGTGATCACCACCACCTGGTTCTGTTTCAAACCGAGCAAGTGGGCGGCGACGTGCTGAACTTCGCTGGGTGCCTGAGTCGATGAATGGATGACGAGCTGATCGTTCTCGCCTGGATAAACCAGAGCGGCTTGCGATTCCAGATAGAAATGATCGGCACCGCCGACCACGAGGGTTCCCTCGATGACGTGATTCGCTCCGGCAAGCGCCTCATCGACATTGCCGCGGGAGATTGTGTATGTCTTATCGATGTATTGATTTCGCTCCCTGGCCTCGTTTATCGTCAACGTCGCGGGAAGCTCATCAATGACGAGCTTTATGGCTTTCTTTGCCTTGGCGATCGCCTCGCGCGTCTCGGCTGCGATCACGACTATTGGTTGACCGATGAACATGATCTCTTCTTCGACAAGCAATATCTCGTCCTGAAGAATCGGTCCGAAGAGATTGTGCTCCAGATCCTTGTGCGTGAACACTGCCACCAAACCCGGTATCGCCTCCTTAGACGAGAAATCAATCTTCTTCAGCTTTCCATGGGCGACAGGCGAGCCGAGAAAGTCGACGAGAAGCTCATTTCGAGCCGGGGGAATGTCATCTATGTAGATCGATTCGCCGCTTACATGGCCGTGAGCCGAATCGTGGGGGATGTTTCTTCCGACTACTGACATACAAGCTCCCTCTCCGCTGTTTCATGATAGAACTTGATGAATATGTTCTCCGCCAGTTGCAGGCGATAATCCTTCGAGCCGCGCACATCCGATATCGGAGTCACCTCGTCGCGGGCGATTTTGCCGGCCTCGGTGCAGGTCGCGAGCGATAGCATCTTGCCTTTGAGATACTCCTCCACTTTAGGCAAACGCATAATCACGGGCGCGACGCCACCATATGCGATACTGGCATCAACGATGCGCCCCTTCTCGACGCTCAGGCGGAAAGCAGCGGTAAATGAGGAAATATCCAGATGTTGCCGCCGGGATATTTTGTACAGTTTGACTATTTCATTTTTCAACGGCAGAGGAACGAAAATCCTGGTGATCATCTCATCCGACTGCATAGCCAGCTTCTTATAGCCTTTGTAGAGCTCGGTCATTTTGATTTTTCTTTTGCCGTTTGTGCCGGTGACTTCGATTTCACCATCCATGACGAAAAGGTAAGGCGGCGTATCGGCAATCGGCGAGCCGTTGGCGATGTTGCCCGCCAGCGTCGCTGCATGCCTGATTTGCGGCGACCCGAACACCCACAATATGTACTTGAGCTCGTCGTTCAAACCACTGATGTACTGCTCGATCTCAGCCAGAGTGACCCGGGCGCCGACCTGGAGAATCTCGCGACCATTTTCAGTCTGGCGGACGATCTGCGATAAACCTTCGATGTTTCCGGTGCTCAGCAGCCGATCGGGGACCAGACCGCGTTTGTTCATATTGACCGAGACATCTGTTCCACCGCTCACCATCATCGTTTCGGCGTTCTTGCTCTTATATTCGCAGGCGCCTTTGACGTCAGTGGGAATGTACAATTCCTTGCCGTCGACCTTGATGTGCGCCGTTTGCCTGCGAGCTTCCCTGAGCTGCTTGATCATTTTTGATGATGGATAAAGCGTTTCAAATGAAGACCAATCCTCGAGATCGACTGACAGTCCCGCCCGAACGATCGGCTCATAGCCGGTGCAGCGGCAGAGATTCCCGACAAGCCCGTCTCTTATCTCCCACTCGGAGAGCGGCTTTCCTTGATCGAACATCGAGCACATAGCGACAACGAACCCGGGCGTGCAATAACCGCATTGGGCGCCGTGGCACTCGACCATGGATTGTTGAACGGGATTGAGCTTGCCGTTTAGCTTCAAGCCTTCGACCGTGACGATGTGCGAGCAATCAAGTTGAAAAACGTACTGAATGCAAGAGTTTACCGGTTTGTACTCGAGCTTTTCCGCTTTTGCATCCTCAGGCGGGCGCCCCAACATGACTGTGCAGGCGCCGCAATCGCCCTCGGCGCAAACGACTTTGGTTCCACACGAACCTAATTCGCCGCGCAAGTAGTCGGTCACTGGAATGAAGGCGTTGGCGCCGGAAATCCTGTGCTCGCGCCCATTTATGAAGAGAAGGATGTAGTCTCGCATTTACCCGCCTGAGCCGGAGCCGCTTGATAGAGACAAAGCCACCGAGCCATTATTGCTTAGAGCGATGAAGCCTGAGCATCACCATCGACACCATATTTGTCAGACATATGATAACCGACCTGGAGCTTTTTCTTATCGGTTTTTCGATTTCGAGGGCTGCAATTCCTCCAGCGCTGCTTTCGCTTTGGCCAGCTTCTGCTGCTCGGCTGGGTTGGGCATCCTGGAGAGCTCGTCGACGGCATAGCGGAGAGCCGCTTCCTTGCTCGTGAATATGGGTCTGGAATAAGCTTTTGTGCAGCCTTCGAAAACGCCTTGAACGGAATCGACTCGATCGTTCTTGAAGTTGAGATTGAAGACCGGACCCTGGTAACCGAGCCCGGTTCCCTCCTGGCACATTTCCGCCCGGTGGAAATCGTCTTTGAAGAACAACTTGTTCTTGAACTTGGAAGCCAGCTCGGCGCGTGTCAACCCGAAGAGCTCGTACTCGTCGATGCCCCAGGGAGTGTAGTGCCCGATGTCGAGCTGGGAGTAGAGCCTGCGCTCCGACGACGATGTTTTACATGTCGCCGGTGATTTTGAATCCTTAGCCAGCAAAGAAGGCGTGCCGGTCAGAACGATTGATAATGAGAGCGCCAGAGTTGTTCGGGAAATTGCAGTCATGATCCGTCCCTTTCGGTGTGCATGCTTGAGGCGAATTTTGATGTTGCTGCGCCACCTCGGCTACTTTGTTCCCCGGTTCTCAAAAGTGGAACCTTTTTGATGTGGCCGGATCCATTGCATTGAGCCGATCCTGATCGGCATGCGCAAGCTTGCCCGTTTCCGCATGTAAAGTGCACTGGCTCGCCGAGCAGTCAAGGTGGCCGCTTTGCCTCGCCACTCGCTACTGGCAACCGCTATCGAAAGCGAAAAATCGTTCTTTTAAATCCTAAGTATTGCTTTTGCCGGGCGGGTTGGCGCAGTGTGGAGGTCTAGTTGAATTAACAATTCATTTGTTTTTCACTTTCCCGGCGATCGGACGCAGAACCGCCACCAGAACAGAATAAAGGAATCAGAGATTTATCGACGGAACGTTTCCAACGTTCTGCTTTCGATCGCCTTGCACCATCCGCGGTACCACGTCGCATTGACACCGCCTGTGCGGCCACTTGCGATGATGGTGCTGGGACCGCGCGCAACCGCGTCAGCGCGCTGAGATCAATTCGTGAAACAGCATGGAGGGAGCGTGAATGGAAGTCTGATGCAGCCAACCACCTCGACTCAGGATCTGGGTCAAACGCCTACGACCAGTCTTAATCAGGAGACACAGCAATGACACACGAACACGATCACGACCATCACGACCATCACCATCACCTCGTCAGCGTCGGCGACGAGATGGATGGGCAGGAACAGGGCGCCGAGAATATCGACCCCGCGACGGTCAAGCAGATCTCCGGGTTCCTTCTGCGCGGTCGCGCCGCCTTCGCGCGGCTCGCCGAGCTGCTGCCCGACACCAACGCCAGAGTCGCCAGCCTCAGCCCCGACGTCGCCTGCAAGGCGAGCGCCGCCGCCACGCTGTGCAACAGCGTCGAGCAGGACCTCGGCTTCTATTGCCAACTGATGGGCATCGACCCGCAGTTCGCGCAGGGCTTCCCGAGCGAGGCGTCCGAGCAGTACGCGACGCACTGGATCGCCAATATCATGCCGAACATCATCCAGCAGGTCTTCTCGCGAGGATTGAATCCGGTCATGATCACGGTCCAGAACCCGCGCAACCTCGAGCGCCTGTTCGGCGACGTCGAGCAAAACCTCGATCGCATCGCCGCCCTGAATGCCGAGGCGAAGGATCTCGAAGCCAATGCGGGCGACGACCTCTCGGCGGCTTTCATCGATTCGACGCTGGCCCGCATCTTCGAGCGCATGGTGAGCATCCGCGAGACCTCGCGGCAGTTGACCGACGCCTCGAACAAGGTCGCGCTCGAGAGCGAGTCGGATGACGATGCCTGCCTGGCAGCCGAGGCGCAATTCACGATCATGCGCACCTCGGCGGCGCTCGGCCGGCTGGAAGCCGAACTGGCACTGCGGCACGAATACGTCGCCAATCCGCCCAAGCAGATCAACCGTTTCCTGGTGGCCTGGGCGGAGTTCCGGAAGCACGTCGCCAAGACCGCCTTCGCACAGGGCGTCAACGGCGAGGTTTTCCTGAACCAGGGACCGCAGGCGGCGCTCGCGAAGCTCGACGAGTTGGAGCAGACGTTGGCGGCACTGCAGGCGCGCTTGCCGAGCCTGCCGGCCGATGCCACCGCCAGCGCTACCAACTTCGCGGAGCCCAGCATCGGCGTGCCGGTCGATCAGCACTGATCGAGCCGACGTCGGCATGCCGGTCGCTCGGCATTGATCGGATTGACGATCGCCTGAGCGTCCATCTCTAACCGGGGGAGGGCCGCGTTCGTGTCGGAACGCGGCTCGCCTGCGCCGAGGAGCAACCACAATGATGGATTGGGAGAAAAACGGTCGCGCCGTTCTCAACCCTGAGCTCGCCACCCCGCTGTACCAGAGCCTGTGGGAACGCATCGAGACGTTTCCTTTAGTTGATGCAACCGCCGAGCGTCCTTATTCCCTGCGCCTCATGCAGGAGAACGCCTGGAGCGAAGACCTGGCCGCCAAAGTGATTGGCGAGTACAAGCGCTTCGTGTTCCTGTGCCTGGTCTGCAATCATGGCTGCGTTCCCAGCGGCTTTGTCGACCAGGCGTGGCACTTGCACATCCTCTATTTGCCGAGCTACCTGTTCGACTTCTGCATCAAGACGCTCGGCCGCATTCTCTGGCACCGCCCAAGCAAAGGAGGAAACACGGAGCGAGAGCGGCTCCACGAACTCTACAGCCAGACCTGGGACGCGTACCAGCGCTGGTTCGGCGTCGCACCACCAGAAGATGTCTGGGGGCGATGCACCCATCCCCGGCACCACGAGGCGAAAACCGTCGGCGCCGGAGAGCCGATACCACAGGAGGTGGCACACCTCTTTGCGGAAACGGCAAATAGTTGAACGACGACCCTCTGTCAACAATCTGACTCCAATGGAGAGAGTGATGAACAATCAAATGATAGAACAGTTCCTGCGCAGCCTGCAGACGGCGCGCGGATTGAACGGCGACCAGATCGATGCCATCGGCAACGACGTGCGAGCGTCGTTTTTGCCCATGATCATCGAGCGCTCGGCCGGCAAAGAGATAGCCTGGGACCCGATTTCCCGGCTGTCGAAGGATCGCAACATCTTCATCGTCACGCCCATCAACGACACCGTCGCCTTCAGCGTCATGGCGCAGCTCCTGGTGCTCGACGCCATCGACTCGAGCAACGACATCACCATCTATATCATGAGCCCCGGTGGGCAGGTGACGTCGGGACTGGCAATCCATGACACGATGAAGCTGGTCAAATGCGACGTGCGCACGATCGGCATCGGTCACTGCGAGAGCATGGGCGCCTTCCTGCTCACCTCGGGAACCAAGGGCAAACGGCTCGTGACGCCCAGCTGGCGCGGCATGATCCACCAGCCCCTGGGCGGCGCCGGCGGCCAGGTCACCGACGTCGAGATCCACGCCAACGAGATGAAGCGGCTGAAGGAGATCTTGACGCGGTACATGGCCGAGTACGTCGGGCGGAGCTACGACGAGGTGCATCTCGCCTGCGAGCGGGACAACTTCATGAGCCCCGAGGAGGCCGTGCAATTCGGGCTCGTCGACGGCATCTTGAAGTTCCCCGAGAAGAAGTAGCCTTCGGGCAGTTGCCCAACCATGCCACAGGCACGCGCCGCAAGACTGCCGGCGCGTGCGTTTTCCCAGGAGGGTAAAAATGGAAACGAACCCGGTTGTCGACTACACCCAGCTCGAGGAGCTGCATCCGGAGATTCATGCCGACCGCATCGTCGCGTTGCGCGATCGGCTGAGCCAAATATATGTAGGGAACGCCGACGGGCAGACCCTGGCGAGCCAGATGTTCGAGCGGGCGCTGGCGCGCATTCGCCCGCGTGACGAGGTGCGCGGCGTCTATGTGCTCGCCGGCAAGCGCTCGACCGCCAAGAAGACGCTGGTCAACTGCATCACCCAGGTGATCCACGGATCGCCCGAGCGGCGCATCATGATCAACTGCAGGCAACTGAACAATCCCTGGTCGGTGCTGCGGCTGGTCGACAGCAACATATTGAATGACGGCATGCCGATGATGCCCGGCATGCCCGGCATGCCGCGGCGGGTGCCGGCAGTTCCCCTGCTCTCGCAGGAGAACTTCAAGAAGGTGCGCGCCGGCAGCACGTCCGAGTGCACGATCGTCTGCCTCGATCACTTCCAGGCGGCCTCGGAGTTCCTGATCCAGCTCTTGCAGCGGATCTTCTTCGACGGCTTCCTGAGCCTCGATGACGCCAACAAGACGAAGATCGACTTTCGCGACGTCATCTGGGTGATGCTCGTAGACACGGACGACGCGCCCGGCTCGACCGGTCTGGCGCAAGACGAGCACGACACGGCCGTCAGCTCGGTGAAGAAGCTGCTCGGCGATGAGCTGATGGAGCACGTGGACGGCATCGCCGTTTGCCGCCCCTTCAGCCAGAGCGAGCAGAAGCGCGTCCTCGACATGACGATCGCCGCCTTCGCCGACGACGTCAGGTCGCGGGTCGGCTGCGAAATCATCGTCGACGACGCCGGTCGCCGCTTCCTTCTCGATCGCATCGCGGAGGGCAAGGGGCGCGGCAGCGACGTCACCAACGGCTTGACCGAGCACGTCATCCGGCCGATCAATGTCGAGGAGCTGAAGGGCAACCTCAGGAAGGGCCGGACCGTTTACATCACCAGTCATGATGGCAAACGGCTCTCCTTCCACGTCGCCGACTCGGCGCTCAGCCCCGAGCAATCGGGCGCCGCCGGTGCGAGCGGGCGCGACGTCGCCGCCATCGCCACCACTGGCGGTGCGCTCCCGGATGCCTCAGCCGCCGCCCTCACCACGGGCGATACCACGGCGGCCGCCGCCGAGGACAATCAGCCGCGGGTCCGCAACCGCTTCTCCATTGCCCATACCTTCGACACTGAGGAGGAGGCAGCGGAGTGGCGGGACAAGATCCTGAGCGCGCTGAGCGGTCTGGGCGAGCTCGACAAGGCCGAGAAGATCAAGAAGACCCTGCGCGAGTTCCAGGGCAAGTGGATGTTGCGCGTCGAGTTCGTCACCTCCGGTCAGGGCTTTGCCGCCGTGACCAAAGACCTGCCTGACTGGGGGCAGGGCGCCTTCCTTATGTATCCCTTGTAAGGGGCGGCGAATACCAAAGCCCTGGGGAACGGACGCTCCGCTCATGGTGCGCCCGTTCCCTTCAACATCAGATGAAGGATAAAGCCATGAGCTTGATTCTCAAAGACGTGAACAAGCAGGTTCCGTTTCAAGGACGGACCCTGAAGGACCTCCTGCAGGGGCTGCCGGATGATTTCTATCCGGTCGCCTCGATCCGGGCGCGGCTGTGCGCCTTGATGGAAGCCAGCGGCGAAGACGTGGTCAAGTCGGAGGAGTTTTTCCGCAGCTATGGTAAACGGACCAGGATGTGGAACTGCTTCTCGAAGTTCTACGGAATGGAAGAGGCTTTCCATCGCCTGTACTACACGCTGCGTGCCGCCGCATCCGGTGGCGAGCCCGACCGGCAGCAGATCGTCCTGGTCGGCGATCCCGGCACCGGCAAGACGGATGTGTGCGAGACGATCAAGGATCTGCTCGCCGCCTCCCGGCCCGTCGTCGCCATGGCCGGCTGCCCGCATCACTGCAACCCGCTCAACGCCACGTTCGGCATGATCCACCAGATCGCCCGCCGGCGCGTTTGGCGGAGCAGCAATTTCGAAGCGGATGCAGCCAGGGCGCGCGCCGACCTGATCGACAGCCTCGGCATCGCCGAGCGGCTGCGCTGGGATCATCCCGATCTCCAGGCAATCGCCGCCCGGCTCGACAGCGACAAGGGCCCCACCGGACTGGCACAGTTGAGCGAGAAGCAGCTCACCGACGCCATCGTCTTCGGACTCGGCGGCTCGCGTTCGCTGCGAGGCAACATCGGGCCCTTGTGCCCGATGTGCTACGCCAAACTCCTGGGCATCTTCGAGAAGGCCCCGGATCTGGCGGAGGTGCCCCTGGTGAACTTTTACTTCGCTCGCGACGATCTGGGCACCAAGGGCATCGGCACATCGACTCTGCAGGAAGTGAACAACTTCTCGATCGCCGAGTGGATCGGGGAGCAGGACATGCACCAGGAGGCGATGGGTTTGCGCAGGCCGATCACCGACTATCCCGAGGACGAGGGCGCCATCGATCCGCTGGCTGTGCGGCTGAACGGCCTGTGGAACATGTGCAACCGCGGCATCATCATCGAGGAGGAAACCTGCGTCCTTCCCTGGGAGTGCCACCAGATCAAGGTGCATGCCACCCAGAACAAGGAACTGCGGGCGCCCTCGCCGTTGAAGGGACACTTCCACTGCGACGTCATGCCGTTCGGCAACACGAACTGGTTCGAGTGGAAGCGCTTCATGGAAGACGATCAGAACGCCAAGATCTATGCTCGGACGATCTCGATCGAATTCCGCTCGCCCACGGTGCCGCGCTGGCAGGCGAAGATCGACGCCAAGTTCTGGGCGCGCACGGACTTCAACCAGGAGACCGGCAAACTCGCGCACACCGACCCGCTCGTGGCGCTTCTGACGGCGTACCTGAAAACGATGGCCGTCCTCGAGCCGCACCCGAAGCTGACGCCGCTCCAGAAGGCCGACCTGTACGACGGTCGCGTCTTCCGGCTGCCGATGCAGACGGAGGCGACGGACCCGGCTGCCGTGCGAGCGGCGGCATCGATCAACGAGGGTCACGGGCGCTTCGGCACTTCTCGTGATCTGATGAAGATCGAGCAGCCGATCGCCGCCATGGCGGAAGACTTCATCGGGTGCTTGACCGCCCGGGATGTCTACGCCGCGCTCAAGGTCGAGATCCCGCCGATCGCCCGGGTGAATGAAGAGCTGGCCAAAAAGCTCGGCGCCCTGGTCGACAACGATCTCTTCCTGCTCCTGCGCCGCGAGGTTTCGCATGCAGTGCTGGTGGCATTGCGCAGCGAGGTCGAGCGCAAAGCGCAGTCCGAGTTCTCCGACTACCTGCGCCTCTTGTTCCGCGTCATCGAAGAGAAGGTGATCGAGGATCGAGAGAAGTTGGAGAAAATGGAAAAGGAGCTCGGCATTCAGCCTGCCGCAGCCGAGCGCGTTCGGCTTTCCCTTTACCGGATCGCCGGCGACTACAAGAAGAAGAACTACCGCGACCTGCCTTACCATGCCGACCCGGAGATGAAACAGATCCTCGAGCGGCGGGTGATCAGGACGGACAACCAGGACAACCGCGGCCTGATCAAGGGGCTGGCGGCCCAGGGCGAAGATGGTGATGCGCTGCGCAAACGCGTCATCGCCAAGCTCAAGGAAGGGTCGGGCTGCTGTGACGTGTGCGCCGGGTCGTACATCGAAGCCGTTTTGATCGACGGCTTCCTGTACACCGACTGACACCATATACAGTGCCGATTCGATCGTCAACTCTAGCGAGGGCGTAGATTGAGTGGCGGTCTGCGACCGTGCCACCATCTACGCCCGAGGAGGTATATGGTGGCACACGCTACAATCTTGCCCGGCAGCGGGCGAGCACCGGCGCAATCCGGCAGTCTCGACCTTCTGGTGGCGCGCCAGAAGAACGCTCTGCGCGGCGGCGACATCACTCCCATCGTTCAGCACAATCGCGTCTTCGACAAAAAGGAAAACATCTGGGTGCCGCGCAGCAACTTGCTGCTCCCGGACGATCCTTACTGGCATGCCGGGCGCGATGGCGACGGCGGTGGTGGCGGCGGTCGCGGAGGCGGCGGCAGTCAGCAGAGCCAGAGTCAGCCGCAGCCAGGTGAGGAGCAAGAAGGCGAGGGTCAGGGAGCCGGACCGGGTCAGGGCGACCTGAACTTGAGCCCGAAGGAATTCCTCGAGCTGTATCTGGGCCCATTCGAGCTCCCCAACTGGCAGCGCAAGGATCTCCTTGAGCAGAAAGACATGCGCTGGCGCCGCAAAGGCATCCAGCGACACGGCTCCGTCGGTCGTCTGGACAAACGCCAGACGCAAAGGCAGCGGCTCCGCAGAGCCGGAGCCGAAAAATGGGCGCACCCGGACAAGTACCCGGGGCGCATCATTCCAGGAAGCGATCGGGTGCCATTCGAGCCGGAGCGGGATTTCCGTTTCGGCCGGTTGATCCCCGAGCCCGACCCGGACGCCATCGCCGTGATGTACTGCCTTCTGGACGGATCGTACTCGACCAAAGGCGAGCCGCTCCAGATAGCGCAAAACGCCTTCTTCGTTCTGGTCAAGGCGCTGCGGCTGCTCTACAAGAAGGTGGTGACGGTGATGGTTTCGCACACCGAAACACCGCTGCATCACGAAACGGAGGAGGCGTTTTTCGCGCTCGATGCCACCGGAGGCACTCAGTTTTCGCCGACCTTCCTCTGGATGGACAACGACGCGCGCAAGCGTTTCCCGAAGGGCAAGTGCAATCGTTACTGGGCGCACTTCACCGACGGCGACAACAGCTCCTCCGACAAAGAGCCGCAGAAGAAAGCTCTGAGCGATTTGATGCTCAGGGAGTTCAACCACGGCTTCTATCTCGAGTTCAAATCGACGACGGCGACCACCAAGTGGTCGGACGGCGGCGAGTCGATTCTCGAGCTCCCGGAGGAGATCAGGCAACACATCTCGATGGCTAAAGTGACTAGCCGCAAGGACTTGCGAGCCGCGTTGCGGAAGCTTCTCGGCATCGACAGATAAGGAGGAGTCATGCAACACGTAAACGATCCCGCACCAGGCGTGATACCATTTGACGAGATCATGCTCTGGCGCGAGCAGCTCAACCGAGCCGCCGAGCGCCTTCTCGGGGGCAAGCTGGCCCTGCGCGATGCCGAGTACCACCCCTACACCAGCGAGGACATGGTTCGTCTCCTGGCCAATCACTGGTTCCCGAGCCACTACACGAGCTGGAAGTGGGGCAAGCAGGCGCTGGAGCGGCGAAACGATCCGACGAACTACCTGAAGGCGATCGCCAACACCAGCCCGCTGACCTGCCACATCAACAACCGCATGGCGCTGTCGAACATCATCCGTGCCATCGCCCACGGTGAATTCGGCCGCGGCATCGTCTTCGCCAACAACCGCTGGTTCCACGACACCTTCCCGGAGACGGCGGCAAGCGAGTTCGGCGAGCATGCGGAATTCGTGGAGTGGCTGCGCCGGGAGTGGGGCGAGGAAACGGTCGACTTCTACCTCGACGCCCTGCATTCGCTCGCCGCTCATGTGCCAACCTGGCTCAGCGTCGACGAGACCAGCGAGGACAGCCTGCAGCGCAGTGTGATCGAGCGCATCGCCGAGTTGCAGCGGCAGCTCATCACGTCTCGCGGCAACAAGGAGGAGGTCGATAAAATCCTCGAGACCCTGCAGGTCCTGATGCCGTATCTGGCGCGGCATCCCATGCAACCAATGTCGGACCTGCTCGCCTTCCTCTTTCATCCCCGGCTCAACCCCGGCATCGACAACGACCTGCGCCGTTTAATCATGGTCGTGCGCCGGCGGCAGCAGCACTTCGTCTTCGAGGAGACGACGTCGCTCGTCACAGACGGCTTCGCCGCATTCTTCGAAGAGCTGCTCCTCAAGCAGCCCGAGATCAACGAGCTCCTCTCGCCGGGACTGAAGCTGCAAATCGCGCGCAGCCGAGCCGTGCATTATCGATTCGCGGCGGACAACTACTTCGACAGTTATCTGCTCGGATTGACCATCTTCGAGCACATCTTCGACAAGTACTGCCGCGAGGATGGGGTGGAAACGGCCATGGTCCGGCAGCTCAATCGCGACGGCAGCGACGTTTTGCAGGTCGGGGAAACGGTCGGCGTCGAAACGCCGCGCTACAACCTCGACTTCATGCTCAACGTCGTGAAAAATTACAACAGTCGTCAATTGCTGATGGAATTCCTCGACGCGGACGTGCTGGAGCGGCTTCACTTGCGCTGCCTGGCTTATGTTCGCGACCGCCTCAGCGCGATCAACGAGAAGCTGGTTCGCACAGGTTGGGGTTCGCAAGTTGTGGCGGAACCCATCCCGAGCGACATCGAGGAGCTGGGCAAAATCGTAACCGCCTGGGCTGCCATCAAGCAAGCGAGCGCCAAGGGGCATGCGGAGAAGGGCACGCCCGACTTCCCGGCTCCCGAGAGCGAACTGCAAGATCTGGCTCGCACGCTGCAAATCGTCGCGGGCTTCGATCAGCATCCTTTTGATTCGAAGCAGCAGATCCTGCTTCAGATCAATCTCGCCTGGGTGCCCCACATCGCGGTGACGACGAACGGTGACGGCGGCGATGGCGTCATCGTGCTGCAACACACGCTTGAACCTGAACGCGGACCGCTCCAGCAGGGCGATGCCGCGAGCACGACTGAGCGTTTCCGCCGGTTGACCGACCGCCCGGCGCGCTTGCTGACCAAGGAGCCGCGCTCCAAAGACGACAACACTCTCGAGGATTACTATTACTTCGCCGAGGAGCCGGGTCAGGAGCCAAAGAAAGGCTACGTCAGCTTCGTGCCACCACCCCCGCCACCACAGTACAACTGCTGCGGTTGCGGTTAAACGCCTGGTCAGGCAGAGAAATTCTCCAGCGGTTGCTCACGGCACACCGCTGGAGACTCTGCGCTATCCGCTAGCGCGTCCTTCTACTATTTCTTATCATGGGCATGCACGGTTGAAGGTTGCAACGGTGCAACCAGGGGTCGCGGCGGCGCTAACTCGCGCCAGTGCCTGCCATGTCAGTCTCCCCTACTCTTGGATTACGGCACGCTAAGAAAACAGGGGCGCGTGCGTGTTATTATCGGCGGCACTTGATTTCTATCAAATGTATTACCGCTCAAGCCTTCGCAGCTTCATCGAGACCCCTTCATAAACCGACCCGATGTCTGCCTCAGCAAACAGATCACCGGCAAGCAATCCTTTCCCCATTCTCAATTAATGCTATTTAATAGCTTCACCTATTTAGTTTTTCTCCCGTGCGTTGTGGCGCTTTACTGGCTGTCGCCCGAACGGCTCCGCAAGCCGCTCTTGCTCATCGCCAGCTACATCTTCTACATGAATTGGAATGCCGGCTACGGGCTCCTCATTCTCTCGCTCACCATCGCCAATTACTTCTTCGGCTTGGCGATCGATCGCGCCACGGTGAAAAAACGGCTGCTTCTCGTCCTTTCTTTGATCTTCAACGTTGGCTGCCTGAGCTATTTCAAGTACACCAATTTGTTGATCGACACGTTCGCCCATTTCTTGCAATGGTTCGGCACTCTATCGGGATCGTCGCTCTATCAAACCTGGCATCCGACAGCACTGGACATCATTCTGCCGCTCGGCATCTCGTTCTTCACATTCGAATTCATTCACTACACAGTCGATGTCTATCGCGGCAGCAAACCGGTAAAGAACTTCTTCGACTTCGCCCTGTTCGGTGCTTTTTTCCCTTCGCAGATATCCGGTCCCATCAAGCGTTTCCAGGATTTCGTTCAGCAGCTGAATGACAAAATCGTTTTCTCCGGCTCCACTTTCAGCGAGGGGGCATTCCTGATTTTCCAGGGATTATTCAAGAAAATCGCGCTTGGCGATAATCTCGCAATCCTTGCCAATTACGGCTTCAGCAACATCGCTAATCTGCCGACAATAGACGCCTGGATCGCCGCGCTCGCGTTTACTTTCCAAATCTACTTCGACTTTTCCGGCTATACCGATATCGGTCGAGGCTCTGCTCTTGTGCTTGGTTACAGAGTCCCCGAGAATTTCAACTTGCCTTATCTGGCTGCCAACGTGACCGAATTTTGGCGGCGCTGGCACATGTCGCTTTCATTCTGGCTGCGCGATTATCTCTATATAGCCATGGGCGGCTCGCGCGGCTCGAAGTGGAACGGGCGCCGCAATCTCGTCCTGACCATGCTGCTCGGCGGCTTGTGGCACGGCGCTTCATGGCACTATGTCATCTTCGGCGGCATTCACGGTGTGGCGCTGGTTGTGCATAAGATGTGGCATGATTTCGTTTCGTCCATACCGTTCCTCGCCCGCATAAGACCGCACGCTGCCTGGCATTGGGCTGGCGTGGGCGGAACGTTTTTATTCTGGACTCTGGCATTGCTCATGTTCAGAGCCACCACCGCCGGTGAGGCAGTGCAGATGCTGATACACATGATTGGCTTGCAGCAAGTGGCGGCGCTGCAGCACATGCTCGGAGCTCAAGTAACAGCAACTGCAACAGCGGCGCTCCCGCAACTCTTGTTCGAATCGACGGTGCCCGCATCAATGCTCACTTATGGCGCTTATGTGGTTATCAAAGAATGCCTGCACAGGTTCTCTACCGAGCCCGCTCATGCGCTGCACACTGTCAGCTCCGCCGTTTGCCGTTGGTGGCATGAAACGGTGCCGGTGCGTGTGGTGGCATATGCCGCAGTCGCCATCACGATACTTTCGTTTGCCCCTGGCAAAGTCAACGCTTTCTATTACTTCCAGTTCTAATTCAGGTCGATAAGGGATTCGGAGCACATGGTACAAACCAGCACAAGCGAAAGATCACAAGCAGTCTCAAACGCCCGTTTTGACCGCGCGGCGCACCGCAACTGGTGGCAAGGCTCGACCCCAAAACGCCGGCTGCCATCCTTCAAACAGGTAGCAATCTTTCTTGTGCAAGCAACACTGGCTCTCGCATTCTTCATCATGGCGCTCGAAACTTACTTCAGCATCATTGGTGTCGGCGAACAGGAAATACTGATGCCCGATCCGGATCTCGGCTCCAAACACATTCCTGGGAAATTCATTACCTGGCGCCTTGAGGGCTACTCCAGGGGCAACTTCAACTCTCAAGGGCTTAGAGACGTCGAGCACCCAATTGCCAAACCAGCCAACACGATTCGCATCGCACTTGTCGGCGACTCGCTTACCGAATGTTTGCAGGTTCCTCTGGAGGGCACATGGGGCCGCCAGCTGGAGAGAGTTTTGAACGCATCCTCGCTTTCCAGCAAGAAATTCGAAGTTATCAATTTCGGCTGCTCCGGCTATTCCACCGCGCAAGAGTGGCTTTATTACAAGAGAGATGTAGCCAAATATCAGCCCGACTACGTGCTCGTTCTCTACTCGCGCGGAGACACGCTCGAGAACACGGTCGAGCCAAATGAAAGACTGCGCGCCGAGCCGCGACCCTACTATTATTTCAACAAAGATGGTCAGTTGACGTTGGACAGAAGCGTTCTCGACCTCAATGCAGCCAAGCTGCATCCAACCGCGTGGCAAGCCTTTCTGCAGGCACACAGCCGCATCTCTGGTGTGTTCAGCCAGGCGAATCTCGCTCTGTTACTGAACGAGAAATTGTATTGGAAGTTCAAGAGGACAGTAGAAAAAGCTCAAGAAAAGATGCCACTGTTTGCGCCGAAGCAGAGCGCAGTTACAATGCCTGAGTATCCTTCGCAAGACAAGATCGAAGTATCATGCGCCATAGTCGATCGTTTAGCCAGTGACGTGCGGGCAAACGGCTCGCGCTTCGTTCTCATCACCTTCCCCGACATCGACACGATGTACGGAAACTATAGCGATCAAATCGCGCGCCTCCAGAAACTGGCTCATAATGACGGTTTCGACACCATCGATCTGACACCTGACTTCAAGGCAAACACCGGCAAGAGACAACTCGTTCTTACCTATCATCTCTCCCAGGCAGGAAACGACGTTACAGCTCAAGCTGTCAGCCGCTATTTCCAGACACTCTTTGCCAAAGCCAACAACTCTAGCGCTGAATCTTCCTCTCAACATTAGGTTCGCACGACTCAACTCTAGCGCTGAACCTTCGTCTCAACTGCAGCCGGATCCAGCTCGATAGACTCTAGCTCGTAAAAGTAGCGATACGTATTCTCATACGACTCCCAGAAGGGTTTTGACGAATCCCAGGGATTTGCTAACAACAATCGTTTGTGCGCCGGATCGATGTGCAACACGGAGTAAGCATGATTGAAATAGACCTGGTGCGCCCGATCGGGCGTGTGATCGAATGATTTCCAATCCAGATAAGTATTGCCCTTGTACTGGCTCGACGTTTTGGATGCGGCTTCAATAGCCATATGTTGCTCTCTGCCAGCCCAGCTGTTCAATTTTGAGAAAAACGATTCTTTGCTGCCGTAAGCATAGGAGATATTTTGACCCACGAGATCTTGCATGGTTTGTCCGGGATCGCCGCCCGTTCCGGCTGCGAACAGAGGATCGCGCCCTCCTCCAAGTTTCATTCTCGACATGTAAAAACCTAAATCGCCGAAGAATGAATGGCGAGGCTTCATGCCGCTCTGTATTCGATACTTGCCGTAAGCAGCCTCCAGAAGCCGGATTCCGAGGTCTGAATCAACATCGCCCACCTGCCAAAAATTAGTATCGATATCTGAACGCGCCACCTTAAACTGTCCATGCAATGGCAAAGTAACTTGCCACTGATCGGGCCCGGACGGCTTGATAAGCCGCGCCAGAAAAAACTTACCAAATTGCGCACGACTGATTCCGAGAAGACTAGAATCGAGATAGCAAGTTCCGTAGTCGCCCTGCTTGATCTGGCAGGCATTTGATGGGAACAGCTCGTGGAATGTGCGCGCATCATCGGTAAGTCTGTACAAATCGCCTTGTTGAGAGATGGTATAAATTGAGTTGCCGACCTCAAGGGTGCCTTCCTCGCTCAGCAGTCCGCCTCGCATTTGTGCCCGCAGATTCTTGTCGGCAGCAAAGAATGCCGAATTGAACATAGCCTGATCATGGCGCGCAGCGCCAAGCATGCAGAGCTTCGTAAGGTCCTGGGGACGCAGATTATCGCAACCACGCGTATAAGTAGTAATAGCCTCGAGATCGCCTCCCCAGGCGGGAATATTGATCAGGTCACCACGCATGGTGCCGCCATAGAGTGCATGATACGCCTGCGCCATATCGCGGATCTGCGCCTTGGTCAACGGGCGAAAGAGCGCTTCGACTTCTCTGGATGTTTGGTTTACCTGAAGCTGATTGAGATGACGATTGTTCGTTCGATCCATAAGCTGACGAAGATGTGCCGCAAGCTGGCGAGCCTTAACTGTACTGTCAGCGCCATGCGTGCCTTCAGCACCATGCATGCCTTCAGCACCGTGCGTACGTTCAGCACCGTGCATGCGTTCAGCACCGTGCATGCGTTCAGCACCGTGCATGCGTTCAGCACCCTGCATGCGTTCAGCACCATACATCCTTTCAGTAGAAGGCATGGCTGCCCCCGCATCATGCCTTCTGCTGAAGGTCTGCTCTCTCACAAACTGCAATGCCGTCGAAACATGTTTATCGCAACGATTTGAATTCTCGCTTCCGAATCGGGACGTCCGCCCGTGACCTTCCTGCTCGTGGGGTTTCTGCCGATGACGTTCGTCCCCATGACGTTCCTGCTCGCGCGAAGATTCTCCAGGTCGCCCCATAGGACCTCCAGACTGGTTTGGTTATTCGCACCTTCCAATCTAGGCGATTTGTTTGGCAGATTTTTGGCACATCGAACCGCCCTGCCAACCCGATAATCGATCTGCACAATCGATCTGCACAAGCTATCTGCGATGGTTGTGTCTGGAACGTATTCGATTTTTTGAAGAGGCCAAAAAACGTCATTTCTGGCCCCTTACACGAGGCCGCGACCGCAAAAATCGCACTGTATTAGTGTCAATGGCCTCGGCAACGATGCCAAAAAGGGCAGATTTTGGCCTCGTCAAAAAATTCGACGAGCTTTGTAGTTCTGTGC
>JAJPJO010000394.1 GCA_021324135.1 Pseudomonadota bacterium | reverse complement strand
TTAGGCGCGGGCGGAGATGAACGAACCAGACTCGCCCGTACGATAATGACAATCGTTTTCATTATACAGCAAACGGCTCAAATTTTTTGAGTCGAAGCGGCCACATGGACTTTCAAGCACCTGTGCGGCTGTTGGCAACCGCCGGCCACTCCGAACAGCCAAAGAAGAGCTCTGGAGCGTTATCCGGCACGGCCGGTCTTCAGATCAATCAATGCGATGCGCGTTCCATCAGCGCCAATGACGGAAACATGGTTGGCATCCATAGCCTCCAGCTTCAGCGGAATAGAAATTTTTACATCCCTCTCTCTTTCAACCCGCTCGAATCTTCCGTTTTGGTAGAAGAGTAGTGCCTCATGATCAGAAGTCGCGCTTACAAAGAGAACGGGTTTAAAACTCTGAAGTCCAAGCCCAATGTGGTCAATTCGATAAAGAGTACAGGTATCATTGCTGAATTCAGCGCAAATTATAGTGCTGTTGCCCATTTTAAGTTGACAGACTTGCCTTCCGGGCTGCCAGGGTTCTAGTGTCACGGAACCTTCTTCCTCGCCTAAAAATATTTCTGCCAAGACGGCTTTTAATGGAAGAAAGCAAAGAAGGGCAATAGGACACAGCAATTGGGCCAATGTGCGCGCAATTTCGCACGTACCCCTCTTCCAGAACAAAAAAATGCAAATGCCGCCAGGCAAGTACGCTGTTAGTACACAAAAGAGACGTGCCGCGAAAGGATTTGTAAAACCAATACCGTTTAGAGCGAGCGCCGAATGCAGGGAAAACCAAGACACACCTAGCAGAAATGCTAGCCAATAAACAGGTTTGCGATTTCCGATTTTCCATAACAGTGCCAAAGTACCCAAAGCGCAAAGGATTGCACCCGGCCATAAAAGTAATGGATTGGACCAGCAAACACCGAGGATGATCGATCCAGCAATTAAAAAGGCTCCGACTATCGATGATTTGTCTTCGTTTCGCATTTTGGTTTCGACCCAGTCGAATAGGACAAGATTATACTTGCTCGATTAATGACGATGTGTGTTTGATGAGCGGGAAGTCATATATAAGCTCAGGGGTTCGCTGCGCCGCTTCCAGTCTCGCTGCTTCCAGTCTTTTCTATGCGTTTGCGCATTGCTGTTTCATCTCAGGCTTAGGGTAAGTGCTCTGTCACCATATATAGTGCCTCAATCTTCTTCGAGCAAATCCAATAGCGGCGTGTTGGACAAGAGTTGCTTCAATCTCTTTGGGTATGCATTGAGAAAGTCTCGTGTAATCAGCAAGTGCTCTGTTTGCTCGAATGGAACGCTCCGGCAGCCCGTCTGATCGAGAAGATAGATTTTCGAGTTCGGATAAGACATAAGAATAGGTGAATGAGTGGCGATAATGAACTGGGATTGATCGCGAACAAGATCATGGATGCGCGCCAGGGCAGCCAATTGTCGACTAGGAGACAAGGCCGCTTCCGGTTCGTCCAGGATGTACAATCCATGGCCGCTGAATGCATCGTTGATCAGGCTCATGAATGATTCACCATGAGAGCGATGATGCAGAGATTTACCGCCATAGCGCCTAAACGCTTGTTCGCGAGACGTTCGTGCATCAGGGTCTCGCCACAAATCCTCTAAATAAACTCCTATGTTGTAAAAGCTTTCTGCCCTCAAGAAATATCGATCTCGGGGACGCTGATAACTCCTTTTGGGCCGGATGAAGTTGTGCAGCTTGGATAGACCGTCTCGGTCATCCATTGAAAAGTTTCCGGTGCCTCCCTGGGCGCCGAACTCCATAGCAACGGCAATCGCCTCTAGAATTGTCGATTTGCCTGAGCCGTTTTCGCCGACTAAAAACGTGACGTCCGGATGAAATTCCAAAGTATCAATCGCTTGCACTGCCGGAATGTCAAAGGGATGCTCTTTGAGCGCTTGCCCCTTTGGCTTCATAATGGTGATGGACTTAAGATATGGTTTGAAGTGCACGATATCGCGTTGGACCATTCGAGGGTTGACTCAATGTTACCCTCCTTTTTTATGCACCAGTGCAAGGAATAGCTTCTCGACTACTCGAGGACTTATACGACCACTTTTGGCTGAAAAAGTGTCACATATGTCCCTTTTCTGGCCCAAATCCGCCAGGCTGCAAAGAGTAAAAGTGCCGAGTATGACCACTTTCAGTCCCAAAAGTGACTTATGTGTCCTGCGTTGCGATAAACACAGTTCACGAACGGATTTGCATCAAGAACAGCAAAATAGAAATGAACAGAGAAATGAACAGAAAGATGAACAGAGAAGCAAACAGAGAAATGTTCGGAGAAATGAACAGAAAGATGAACAGAGAATCCAACAACTCCAACAACTAGCTCTTGAGCGCCTCGGCACCACCGACGACTTCGAGCAGTTCTTGCGTGATGCTTGCTTGACGCGCTTTGTTGTAAACCAGCGTCAGGGCTTGAATCAGTTCCTTGGCATTGGCGGTGGCATTGCTCATCGCATTCATACGGGCAGCCAGCTCTGATGCCGACGCTTCAAGAAGCGCTTGATAGAGCACGTTGTCCACGTACTTAGGCAGAAGCTCTTCTTGCATGAGCTCCATCAAGTCGGGCTCGAACAAGGTTTCCGCACTGACTGGATTGTGGTCCTGCCCTTCTGGAAGCGTGACCGGCAGAAAATCCGTGCGCGCTACTACTTGCTGCAACATATTCTTGAACTGTGTGCCGATGATCTCAACGGCATCGACTTTCTTCTCGGAATACAATTCGCAGGCATACTCAGCAATAAGCTTTGCCGTTTCATATGTTGGAATCGCCGGCAGCAGCGTGTACTTCTTCGGTTTTTCTACATCGTATCTTCTGAAAAATGCAGCCGCTTTCAAGCCGACCGTGATTAGCACGACCTTTTTGTTTTGCTCGCGCAAATGCAGGATGCGGCGGGTCGTTTCCTTGATCACGTTGGTGTTGTACGAACCGCACAGTCCGCGATCGGATGTAAGGCAGATGATCGCTACTGTTTCAATTGGTCGCTTTTCCAGCAGCTTCAATCCCTGCAAGTCGAGCGCGTTTGCTTCGTGAACCACTTGTCTCAAGAGATCGACTACCTTGCTTGTGAACGGACGGGCAGCCAGGGTGCGCATTTGAGCGCGGCGAACTTTTGCTGCTGCAACCAATCTCATGGCGCGAGTGATCTTCTGCGTGTTCTGCACGCTGCGAATTCTCATCCGAATTGCCTTGAGATTAGCCATTTTGTCTGTCCGTCCTTACTTCGATCTCTTGCTCCGATTTATGGGAGATTGTAGTGCTGCCTATTTCTTGAAGAAGTTCTCTTTGAATTTGGTGAGATGATCCTTCAGTTCCTTCTCGCCTTCCTCGGAGAGTTTGTCGCCGGTTAACAGTTTGGCGTTCAGGTCCTTGGCTTGGGCGGCGAGGTATTTGAACCATTCTTCTTTGAAGCGCTGAATGTCCTTGTTGTCGACGTTGTCGAGAATGCCGGCGTTGGCTGCAAATATGATCGATACTTGCTCGGACAGCAGGAGCGGTTCATATTGCGGCTGTTTCAAAACTTCCATGAGTTTCTGACCGCGCCGGATCTGATCTTGGGTGGCTTTGTCCAGGTCGGAAGCGAACTGAGCGAACGCTTCCAGCTCTCTGAATTGGGCAAGGTCCAAACGCAACTTGCCCGCAACCGATTTCATCGCTTTAGTTTGAGCGGCACCACCGACCCGGCTTACCGAGATACCGGCGTTGATGGCTGGTCTGACGCCGGCGTAGAACAAGTCTGTCTCAAGGAAGATCTGACCGTCCGTGATTGAGATGACGTTTGTGGGAATGTATGCCGAAACGTCTCCGGCTTGCGTTTCGATAATCGGCAATGCTGTCAGTGAGCCGGCTCCCATCGCATCGCTCAATTTGGCGGCGCGCTCCAGCAAACGCGAGTGCAGATAGAACACATCACCGGGATAGGCTTCACGACCGGGCGGACGGCGGAGGAGCAAGCTCATCGCTCTGTATGCCTGGGCGTGTTTGGAAAGGTCATCATAAATGCAGACCGCATGCTGACCCTTGCTCATGAAATACTCGCCCATGGCGCAAGCGGCGTATGGGGCGAGGAATTGCAGAGCCGGTGCGGCTGTCGCCGAAGCGTTGACGATGATTGTGTACTCCAGAGCGCCACGATCTTCGAGGATCTTCTGAATGCGGCCGACGTTGCTCGACTTCTGACCGATGGCGGCATAAATACAAATCGGCCGGTTGGGCTGGTTCTTCTGGTTGATGATGGTATCGATGGCGATGGCAGTTTTTCCTGTCTGGCGGTCGCCGATGATCAACTCGCGCTGCCCGCGACCGATCGGAATCATGGCATCGATAGCGGTCAGTCCGGTCATCAGAGGCTCGTGCACTGATTTGCGTTTGACGATACCGGGGGCGATGATTTCCATGGGAGCAAAGTTGTCCGACACGATCGGACCTTTTCCGTCCATCGGCTGTCCGATTGGGCTGACGACGCGACCGAGCAATGCTTCACCCACCGGAACGGATGCGATGCGACCGGTGGTCTTCACTTCCATGCCTTCATAAATTTTTCTGCCTTCGCCGAGGATGACGACACCGACGTTGTCCTCTTCAAGGTTGAGCACCATGCCCATCGTCTTATCTTCGTCAGCGAACTCAACCAGTTCCATCGACATGGCTTTCTCCATGCCGTAGACACGGGCGATACCGTCGCCGACCTGAAGCACGCTGCCGACGTTGGTGACGCTCAGCTGCGATTTATATTGCTCCAGTTGTGTCTTCAGTACCGATGTAATCTCGTCAGGTCTGATTGCCATTTTTGTTGTCCTCTGATTTTCCTTATTGTTAGAGTCTTCGATCCGTTTAAATCGCCATCAGGTCTTTTTCAATCGATGAGAGCTTGCCTTTCAAGCTGCCATCAATGACCTGGTCTCCGATGCGCAAGATGACGCCGCCTAGCAGGCTGCGATCTACATTGACGTCGAGTTCCAATTTTTTGCCGAGGTGTTCCGTCAGTCGGGCTTTGATGTCCGCCACCATTGATGGTGACAATTCTTTCGATGTTGAGAGCTTGGCGCTCACGATACCTTTCTTCTGCCGCAAAAGCTCGCCATAGCAATCTTCCAGTTGAACGATGATATCGAGGCGCCTGCGGTCGGCAAGCAGGCGCAACAGACGCATGGTCAGATCGCTGATTTTGCCCTCGAATGTCTTGAGCAGTATCTCCATCTTTTTCTCGGGTGGCACGGAAGGGTGATGGAGAATCACCGTGATGTCGGGTGTATTTTTGAAAACCGCGACCACGCCTTTCAGATCGCCGTAGACTTTTTCGGCTGCTCCTGATTCGGAGATGGAACCTTTGTCAGCTTGCAAAGCCAATTCCAGCGTTGCTTCCGCATATTGATTTGCAACTGCCGCCAATTCGCCTTTCATTCGATTTCTCCGTTATCCTTTCTCCAAGATCGCGAATTCTATGGTCGCGAATTCTATCCGACGCGATTTTATCTGAGCGATCCGACGCGTCCGCCTCCCGCCGCACCGGTAGAATCGTGGGCGGGTTGGTCAAAAGATTGACCGTCACTGCTGATGGTATCAAGCTGTTGCATGAAGCTGGTGAGCAAACGCTTGTTGTCTTCCTCGGATACGTTTTGCTCGAGATAAGACCGCGATAGCTCGACCGCTGCTTTGACCGCGGCGGTGCGCACTTCATTGACGAGCATCTGGCGTTCGGTCTGAAGCGCCATCTCGATCTTGCGCTCCA
>JAJPJO010000436.1 GCA_021324135.1 Pseudomonadota bacterium | reverse complement strand
TTGCCGATGCCATTCAGCGAAAAACTGCACGATCGGGGTGTGCATGGCCTCGTGTACGAGTCCAAAAAAGCCAAATTTTGGCCTCGTCAAAATTTTGGACTCGTCAACAATTTCGGCCTCGTCAACAATTTCGGACTCGTCAACAATTTCGGCCTCGTCAACAATTTCGGACTCGTCAACAATTTCGGCCTCGTCCAAACTTTGACCTCGTCAGAAAGTTTGACCGTGATTGCCGGAATTTTTAAATCGCCAGCCCGTGGGCATCAAAGAACCCCTTATGTTGTTGTGACGATTGGATCAAATCTCTTGGCATCGCGATGACAAGATGCCTCCCGAAACCGAGTGAGGATAAGTCTTTTGAGACTCGGTTGCCAGGTGGCTGATTCGCGTGTTTGACGCGATCGTCATAACAACATAAGGCTAAGAAAAGCGGATCCAAATCCGCTCCTTAATGAATCCAAATCCGCGCGAATGCCCAAAGAAAGAAGAGCCCGCCACCATGCCGCTGCTAGCTGGCACTAGATATGGTGGCGCGCTCTCTTTTTCCTCTGGAGTCGTATCCGTTTGGGTAGGCAAAAGAACATGTAGACGTTGCAATCGGAGGTTCATGTTCGATTCTCATTCTAAGATTGCGTTCACGCGGCGACATCAGCCGGTTGAATGATTACAAAATAGTGCCTGATCGAGCAAAATAGTGCCACATCGAGCAGCGGCGCGCCCCAGTCGGACACGTAGCCCTTGTCCTCGGACGATCGATGGACTCTTCTCTGCGGGCGATCGACGGACTCTTCTCGTCGAGCGATGGATGGTTCGATTAGATTAGACTTGCGTGTACTGTGTGTGGACCTTATTCAAGAAGCGAGTGATGCTTCCCTGGTACAAGAGATCGACGGTGCCTGTCGGACCATTTCTTTGCTTGGCTATAATGATTTCCGCTTCTCCGCGGCGGTCGCTTTCAGGATTGTAGTATTCATCGCGGTAGATGAACATCACCAGATCGGCATCCTGCTCAATTGATCCGCTTTCGCGTAAGTCAGAGAGCATGGGCCGCTTGTTCTGCCTGGCTTCGACGGCGCGAGAAAGCTGAGACAGGGCGATGACTGGAACATTAATCTCACGCGCCAGTGTCTTCAGACTTCGCGAAATTTCCGAGACTTCCTGCACCCTGTTATCGGTTTGCTTTCTGCCTTGCATCAACTGAATATAGTCGATGATGACCAAGCCGAGTCCGTTCATCTCCGCTTTCAAGCGTCTGCATTTGGCCCTGATTTCGAGGGCATTGACGAGCGCTGAGTCATCAATGAAGATGGGTGACTCGCCCAGTCTACCCATCGCTGAAGCGAGCTTCGTCCAGTCGGTGGTGTGCATGTGCCCCGTTCGTAAACGATTGGCGTCTATCTCTGCCTCCGAGCAAAGCATTCTCATTACCAATGATTCTTTCGACATCTCGAGGCTGAATATAGCGACCGGAATGTTATGCTCGACAGCCACATGCTGTGCCATATTGAGCACGAAGGCCGTCTTTCCCATGGACGGTCTGGCGGCAATGATCACGAGATCGGATGGTTGAAATCCCGAGGTGAGTGCATCGAGATCATAGAATCCTGATGGCACCCCGGAAAGCGAATCACGATTCTCGTAGCGCTGCTCGATCTTTTGAAACGAGTCCTCGACTATATTCTTAATGTGCACGAGCTGCTGCATTTCGCGTCGCTGAGCGAGCGTGAAAATCATATGCTCGGCGCGGTCCAGAGCCGTGTCTGCATCCGTTTCTTCATAGCAGCTTCCGACGATTTCGGTTCCCGCTTTGATCAAGTGCCTTAGAATCGCCTTCTCCTGGACGACCTTGGCGTAATACTCGAGGTTTGCAGTGGTGGCAACCGAAAGCGAGAGATCGGTGATGTATTGCCGGCCGCCTACATTTTCCAGTTTCCCTTCGTCTTTCAGATATTGAGAAACGGTGACGATGTCGATGGGCTCGTTCTCCTCATAAAGATCGAGCATGGCGGCATAAATAACCTGGTGTGCCTTCCTGTAAAAATAGTCGGGATCGAGAATGTCGACAACACGCGAGACTCCATCGCCGCTGACGAGCAATGCGCCCAGAACCGCCTGCTCCGCTTCCAGTGATTGCGGAGGCAAGCGCTCAAGAGTTGCATCGGAGAGAGATATCTCGGCGTTCATCTTTTCGCCATCCTCAAGTAGTGAATGCCAGCCGAGACATCTCGGCCGGTTTCTCCTTACCAGTTATACGTCGTCTTCAACAAAAATGCTCGCCTATGCGTCTGCAACACGATTTTGGCAAGGCCCCAATCTGTGAAAAAGCAATTTCCGTCAAGCCCTTTTGATTGCACAAGCCCTTTTGGTTGCATATGTATATTGTCCGACAGCTTTAATGTATAGATTAAGGCAATACGATGGATATACAATGCCACCACATAAGGTGCAGAGGCGCAGGCAAGTCTTGCCTGAAAAAAGCTGATTTTCCACATACCCATAGAATACAAAATGGGTCGAGCGGCAGGGGAGAGAATAGTCTAATGAATTTTAGTCGTCTTCCAGGGACGATGTATCGCCGGTGGGCAAGCCAAGCTCCCAGGCTTTCAGAAGGCGCCGCATGATCTTGCCGGAGCGCGTTTTCGGCAGATTATCTTTAACTTCGATTTCACGCGGATAAGCATGAGCAGCCAATTGCCGTTTGGTATGCTCGCGGATATCTTCAAGAAGCTCGTCGCTGGCCTTGTAGCCGTTTGCCAAAACAATGAAGGCTTTGATGATTTCGCCGCGCTCTTTGTCCGGCTTTCCGATTACGCCGGCTTCAGCCACGGCTTCATGCTCGACAAGCGCCGATTCGACCTCGAACGGTCCGACCCGGTGCCCGGCAGTATTGATGACATCATCGGCACGACCGACGAACCAGAAGTATCCATCCTCATCGCGCCAGGCATTGTCGCCGCTGAAGTACCAGCCAGGAATTCTGAAATACTCGTCGAAGCGCTCTTTGTTCCGCCAGATTGTGCGGAGCATCGCCGGCCAGCCCGGCTTCACGACCAGCCTGCCCAATTGTCCGGCGCCAAGCTCCTCGCCTGCATCGTCTACAACCGCGGCATAAACTCCAGGCAGTGGTCTGCCCATCGAACCCGGTTTTACCGGCATGCAGGGCAGATTGGCAATCAACTGCATGCCTGTCTCGGTTTGCCACCAATTATCGTGAATCGGCAAACCGAAAACTTTCATGCCCCAGCGCACCACTTCCGGATTGAGCGGCTCGCCCACGCTCAAAATGTAGCGCAGACTGGCGAGGCTGTGGCGATAAACCACCTCATCCCCTGCCTTCATCAGCATTCGCAAAGCAGTCGGAGCCGTGTACCAGACGGTGACTTTCATTTTATCGATCACTTCGTACCAGCTGTCTGCGTCGAATCGCCCTTCATATGTAACAACTGAAGTGCCGTTCGACCAGGGACCGAAGATACCATATACGGTGCCGGTTACCCAGCCGGGATCGGCAGTGCACCAGTAGATGTCGTCATCTTTCAGGTCAAGCACCCACTTGGTGGTCATGTGATGACCGAGAATATCGTTGTGCACATGCACCACGCCTTTGGGTTTGCCCGTGGTGCCGGAGGTGTACAAAAGGTACAGCGGATCTTCGGGATCCATGGGCTCGCAGTGCAGTTTTTCGCTGGCGTGCTCGACCAGTTCTTGATAGGTAAACTCGCGATCTTTTAATTGCGATTTGTCGCCGTTCACCACAATGACATATTGCAGATGCGGCAGTTCGTTCCTGATGCCGTCGAGTTTCGTTTTCAACTGCGGGTTGGTGATGATGATTTTCGCTTCGCTGTCCTGCAATCGGTCGCGCAAGGCATCCGGTCCGAATGCTGAGAAGAGCGGACCGGCAATCGCTCCGATCTTGGCGATGGCAATGGTGGCGATGTAGAGTTCCGGCACACGCGGCAGGAAGACGAAGACCCGATCTCCTTTCTTGACTCCCAGCTCCTTGAGCGCGTTACCCATACGATTGGACGCTTCATAGATTTCTTGGAAGGTCCACTTCTCGACGCGATTGTCGGCAGAAATGGCGTAGAGAGCGACTTTGTTGCGCCTGCCATCATGCAGGTGGCGATCGACGGCATTGAAGGCTGCATTTATCTTGCCGCCAGCGAACCAGGCCAATTCTTTCTTCGCTTCATCCCAGTCGAAACTGGCATAAGCTCTTTCATAGTCTTTCAGATTAGGATCGACAGGGAATTTTTTGATCACTTCGTGATTGGCTCGACCGACCACCCCCGAGACGTCAGAGCTCTCGTCCTTGGCGTGAGCGTCTTTCTTGTCTTTTGATTTTCCGGGTCTTTCAACCAGTTTCATACAAACCTCCCAGTGGAGTGGGTCCATCTCAGCCCTGGCCCCCAGATCAAGGGGCCGGAACCCTGTGCTTCAAATGCTGCTTGGCAAGAAGCAAGGGATCGCCATACAAAGGATATAGTTTACCGCATGCCGGCTCGCACTTGAAGCCCGCCAGGCGAGACTGCTATCCTCAATAATTAGATTGGGCATAATAGGAAAGACGGCGGTTGAGGGAAGGAGACATAAATGTCGGCCAATTGGACTCATTTTAAAATGCAGGCAGTCAAGGCGAATCAGATGTCCGATCACGATGAGGCCGAGCGTTTGTGGCGCGAGGCGCTGAAGGAAGCCGAGAAATTCGGCGAGGACGATGGTCGATTCGCGATGACCATAGATGGCCTGGCGAGAACGTACTTCACGCTCGACAAACTCGATCAAGCCGAGAAACTCTTCAAGAAATCTCTTTCAATTAGAGAAGTGCAGCTCTCCGACGATCATGAAGACGTCGCTACCTGCGCCAATAATTTGGCATGTGTGATGTTCAAACGGGAAAGGTACAAAGAGGCGGAAGAGCTCTACAATCGGGCGCTCAAGATCAGAGAAAAGAACAACGGCAAGATGAGCGAGGGAGTCGCGAATCTTCTCTATCAGCTCGGTATGGTCTTTCATGCTCAGGATCGTTTTGAGCGAGCCGAGGACTACTACAAACAAGCGCTCGAGATTCGCAATAAGTTATTTGGTCCCGATCATATCGAACTCGTTCACCTCCTGAAAAATTATGCACATCTGCTGAGGAAGACCAACAGAGAACCTACGGCGGTGCAAATGGAGCAGTTTGCTCTATCGATCGAAGCAAAGCAGAAATAGCAAAGCCGAAAGCAGAAGCAGCAAAGCAGAAAGCAGAAAGCAGAAAGCAAAAGTAGCAAAGCTGAAAGCAGAAGTAGCGCTCAGCAATCTATTACAACAGCGCTCAGCAGTTTATAACCAGATTATGTATTGCAGAACGACGCAGACGATCGTCATGCCCAGAGCGATATAAGCGAAGACGCGGAAGCCGTTATTGACCGGATTGTTCGGATCTTTGCCGGGCAGCACCATCATCGAGCGCCAGTACGACAGCGCGGCCAGAATAGCTAGAGCAAGCGGAACGATGTGATAGAGCAGGAATGGCGGCAAGTATTGATTCTTGGCGATCCAGACTTTCGTGGGTTTCTGCAGGAGGATGGGATTGCGCACGTCCGGCGGGAACTTGGCATTGGTAACATCCCGTCCCTCCAGGCTTCCGTAGACGAGAACCTGTCCGGTGTCCTTCACTCTGAAGAGGTTTCCGTTCTGATCGGCGCCGCGGACAAAGAAACCTATGCCTTTAGCGGCACCTTTATCTTGTACGTGTCCAATCGAATAACAGCGAATCTCGCCGCGCTCGAAAGGCACCTCGCCGACGACCAGCTGGCCCTCCTGAAGCAAATCGATTATATGTTTTGAATTTCCGTCCGATTCATGAATCATGACCATCTGAACGAACTTCGTCACGCCGGTGAACGGGTTGCCGTACATGAATGGCTGAGTATTGGTTTCTTTCAGATCTTTCGGATATTCCTGAACTCGCTGGAAGTGCAGAACGCCGCTCTGGTAGACGAGCTTCATCTTGTTCAATACTTGCCAATCAGGCGATGCTTTCGCGTAAAGAAGCATCTCCATGTCTGTTTTCATGCCTTCTTTCGTCTGCTTGAGCCAGACCTGACGCTCGAAGAGCGAGTCGATCATTTGTCGGGCGACGGTTCCCGGAGAGCCGTCGTAGACGACGTATTGAACCTTGATGGCGCCTTTGCCGTCGGCAAGCTCGCACTGATCGTTTGCGAATTTGGTGAAACGGAGCGCGTTATCGGGTGTGGCATAAACCTCAGCGCCTTTTTCTGCGGCCGGTTGTACCGGCTGCACTGGTTCTTGAACGGCGGCGAGCTTCGTTTTACCTTTGCCCTGCTTGGTTGTACGTGCCTTACTGGACGGAGCTTTCGGGGCGGTGCCTTTGCCGTGCTTTTTGCCCGTGCCACCACTGGTGGTTGCAGGCGTTGCTTCAGAGGCGGCTGGAACGGCATTGCTCGAATCCATGCTGCCAGTGCCGTCTGCTGATTCGCTCTGCGTTGTTAAGTCCGGCACGACGGACTGGTGCGTAGTGCGCATTTTGTCGAGTTTCGATTGGCTGTAGACGTGGAAAATATAGCTGCCGAACCCGGCGATGATTACCAGCACCAGCACCGGTATAATATACTCCTTGAAGGCGCGCACTGTGCTGACGATGCTTTCGCTTTTTCCTGCCACCACTCTTGCTGAGCGAATCCCGCCCGTGCGTTTCAATTCGTTTTCCGCTTGCTCATCATCGCTGCCGTACAGCTCTTCTTCGCCTTGCGTAGCGAAAGGAACGCCTTTCCTCGGTTTCTCCGGCTTTCTGTCGGCACCGGGGAGCGAGAAAGCGTCGTGCCAATCTTCTTCGCTGCCCACCGGCTTGAATGCCGAGGGTACGGATGGATCGGGGAGCGGATTTTCCAGGGCCTGCTTCTGGGCTTGTAAACTGGCCACTTTGGCCGCAAGATGATCGATGTAAGGATCGGGCCCAGATCGCATGGCTGGATCCGGCGGCAGCTCGGGAGCGAGATTGCGCTTGACTGGAGTCGCTGCCGGACCGTTGCCTGGAGAGGCCGGTGGCATCGCATTTGGTGCCAGACCGGGGAAGCCTTGCTGATTTGGGATGACTACGGGTCCACCAAAGGGTGCTCCGCCGATTTGAGCGCCGAATGGGTTGGCGATTGAACCGCCGACAGAACCGCCCATAGAGCCGCCCATAGAGCCGCCGATAGAGCCGCCAGGCAATGGTCCATTGTTCGCCTCATCGAACAAGCTTCCAAAGGCTGCCTTTGATGCGTCGCTTAATTGATCGGCAAACGGATTGCTCAGAGGTGCACCACCTGCGCCACCATTAGCCGAACCCATCGGATTGGCGAGAGGACTGGCCGGCATCGATGTTCCGGCGAATGGATCAGAGGCGGACGGCGCTGCGGAGTTTGCGAACGGATTTGAATTGTCGAAGGAGTTAGGGCCGGCAGATTGGGTGTTGAAGTTGGCGTCCGAGGCGGCAAACGGATTTGAAAATGGGTTGGACATTACCTCGTTGTTGCCGCCCATTTGCGGAGGGCGGGCAAAAGGATCGCCTCCGAATGACGGTATCGCATTTGATGCGGCGACTTCGTCTCGGCGCATTTCTTCCATAAGGTGAGCGCCGATCGAAGATGCTGGAGACGGCTCGGGGATGGATCCAAATGGTGAAGCCGGAGCGCTCGACGCCATTGGGTTGGGTGCCTGCACTTCGAAAGGAGGGGAGGAGAGTGAGGGCGGCATCATTCCTGGTGGCACCGATCCCATGGATGAGTTGAATCCCGGCTGCGTCCCAGCCGTTCCAATCCCGGAATCGAAGGGCGATGCTGATTGAGCTAATGGCGGTAGCGATGGCGTTTGCTCATCAGCTGCGCCGTTGCCCCAGGGGTTGAAAGGCGCCTCTGTCGAAGGAGGCTGATCAGGAGAAGTTCGAGGTTCTGCCGCCGCCGGTGGGGCGGAGTTGGCTGGTGCAGGAGGCGAGGCTGGCGGCAATGATCCGCTAGACCCGACGCCAATGAGGGAAGGTATGCTCGATGCCGATACACCCGGCAATCTGCCCTGACTGCTGGCGAGATCCCACGGCGTTATGCCGGTCGTCGACTGAGCTTGGGCATCCTTAACCTGGCTACCTGAAAGGACAGGTGGTCCAGGAGGGGGTGGCAATGAGCTTGGAGGTGTCTGAGCCGGAGGCGGTTCTACCTGTGGCCCGCTGAAGGACTGTGCCATTTGAGGTGCTGGAGGTTGTGTGCCAAACGTTCCGGATGCTCCGAAAG
>JAJPJO010000058.1 GCA_021324135.1 Pseudomonadota bacterium | reverse complement strand
CAAAAAACTTCATCGCGCCGCTTACTCAAGACAGCTCTACTATTGTCTTCGCTATCAGCTCTGCAAATTTGCATACCGGCCAATGCCCAGCTCGATCCTTACATGGAAGGAGTCGGGCAGGAGGTTCGTGAAGTCATTGAGCACTCAGCCAAGCTGCACCAGGGCAAAGATATCTCGGCTTCTGAGAAGCTGCTAAGCGATCTGCTTGCAAAATTGGAAAAGGAAAAGCATCCGAAATCAGCTGAGCTAGCTCTGGTAACAGGCGACATTGCGTACCTGTACAAAGACACGCAGCCGGCAAAAGCGATACCGTATGCCAGGAGTCTGGTGGAGATTGATAAGAAACGGTGGGGTCCGCGCAGTCCGTTTATCGCAGAAGACACGCGCCTGCTCGCCGACTGCTATTTCTCAGCCAAGCAGTTCGAGAGCGCAGCAAAGGCTTATCAAGATAGCCTCAACTGGGCGATTGCAGCCGATGAGAGCATGTATTGCCCTTGCATAGTAGCGGCCACCGTCAACCGCGACAGGAAGAAGAGTCTTATCCTGAGCTGTTATGAGGGCATTGCTAAAAGCAACCTCCAGCCTGATATGGATGATACGGCGGACGCTTTCTTCAGCTCCGCCATCGCCGACACGATGAAAGCCGCCGACAGTGATTACAGGCAAGCGCGAGCCCGCATCCTCTTCAAGTACTACAGAGCTTATCTGGCGAAAACGAATCAGCCCGACAAGGCAGCCAAGGTAGAGGACGACATCAAATCATACGAACGCGAAATTCAGGCCAACCGCAATTGGGCCGCCGACGGTCTGGCGCAGGATTAGTTGGACCAGGGCTATGCAACCGAGAGATTTTGAACCACTTCGTCCGGAGCAAATATTGTCGATCCGGAAAGTCGATTCAATCTTGCTACATCGGTCTTGCCTGCCATTCCGCTTGATTCGGCGATGGATGTAGTAGCCTGCTGCCGGTTGGCTCTATCAAGTGCATTTTCTGCGCCGTTCAACACATTGCCCAACGCCATCTGCATCTTGAAGTCGACTGAATCAGGATTGCTGGTGAAGTTTGTCATTGCCGCGCTCGCTACGGCGATGCCGTCCGAAGCCTCTGCTTGAGCAGCCGCGATGTTGGCCGGATCGCCGCCGCTCATAAGATTGTTTGCCGCTACAGTCAAGGCCGTTACAGTAGCGCTGGCGATCCTCGCTCTCGTCACATCACTGCTGGCTTCGCTGTTGTCCTGGCGGTTTTTCGCCAGATCCATCTGGTCCTGAAAATCCTTATCGCCATCATCGAGCAAAGCGCGGAAGTCCTTGTCGGGTCCGACGAGGGTGTCACCAGTATTGGAATCAGTGATGCCGCTGTCGGGATTGACGTTGAAATCGGGTGTAGACAAGCCCTTATCAGGATCCATATTCCAGAGTTGTCGGCCCTGAGAGTCGGTTGTCTGAACGCGTTCTCCATCGACCGAGGTCGTCTCGCCCCGTTGATTGTTCACCAACTGAAGGCCGCCTTCGCGCGGAACGGTGGTTTCTGACTGGATTTCACCGGTCGTCTGGTCAACACGACTGACGCGAGCACCGCCACCACCAGTAGTGCCGAGTCGAACGCCTTCCACTTCGCCTTGTCCGGCCGCCCGACTGTTAACTTGCTGGATCAGTCCTGTCAAGCGCTGAGCTTCAGGGGCGGAGGGTTCCACGTTCTGCCAACTGCCGTCTTGTCCTTGAGACTGCAATTGATCGCCGTTCAACCTGTATTGTTGACCGTTGTGGAACACCTGAGCCGTTCCCCGATCAACATTGGTTACCGAGTATGTGTTTTCGCCGTGGTTCTGCATGAGCAGTCGCTCGGCTTCACCATTTTCATTCTGCGTTCTGAGCAGGGCTGATCCGTTTCCTCCCATTTCCTTCCGGACGGTGGCTAGACGCTCATTCAATTGCTCCTGATTTAAATGGCGCAGGTCGGCAGCCGCATCAATACTTGCCGGGCGCCCATCCCTATCATGGTTATGATTGTAGTGCACTCCCTTTTCAAATCTCTGCAGTGTGCGATCGCCATCGCGGCGCACCATTTGGTCGAGATGATATTTACCGTCTTCGCCTTTGGATAGCCTGGCGTTCAGCTCCGATCCATCCGGCAATCTCATACCGTACGAGCCGTCGCCGCGCTGTTGAGCAACGACCTTGTCGCCGTCTTTGAGGAATGTATCTTTCTTGTCGGCTGATTGCCAAACCTCGAGATTCCTGCCATTCACACTGACGCTGCCTGATTGGGTGGCGCCTTCAGGAAGCTGGAGTCTGCCGGGATTGTTGCGTCCAGCGGAGCCGCCTTGAATTCGATCAGTCGGTCCATTGCGTCGCAAAGCACTCTGCTCCGTCGCATTGCCTCGGTTCAGCCTGGATGTATCTGCCGAAGCGAACATCGTTCCCCAATCGAGTGAACCATTAGCGAAGTCTCCCAGCGCCGGTCCGAGCATGTCTCTCATCGGTTGACCGAGATACTGATTGAATGTATCGGCCATCCAATGAGAAGTGTCGCCGAATCCGTTCTGCGCACCACCGGCGGTGCGATCTCCGCGAGCGCCACGATCGCCAGCTGTCGTAGCGCTTCTATCCCCCAGCGCTGCGGCAGTCTGTTCCACTTGTGCTCCGGAGAATAGTCCGCCCGAGAAAAGACTTTCGGCACTCGGAAATTGCGATAGCACATCCGAGGCACCGTTTGCTAATCCTCTTATAGTGCCCCTGAGCGCATTGTAGCTGTCCTGCACTTCCCGCAGCATCAGTCCTTCAGGAGTGGACGGGTCCCCCACGCTGCCGTCAGCCCGGCGCTCGGTAGTTCCATCTGTATTAGTCTTCTTAGTCGTCGAGTCGTTGCCGTTTCCGTTGCCCTGATTACCTGTGCCGTGCGTCGACGAATTCCTGTCGGTCAAGGACAAATACTGATCCATCAAACGGCTCGACGATTGTGTTCTCGTCGTGTCCTGTGTATTTCTTTGCGGTCGCTCCGATCCCGGAGGCGGCGTGCTCAGTTCAGTTGTTGAAGCAGTGGTCATCAGTTGCGGGCAGACTTCGGGGGGAACGAAGGAGAGGACCGTGAGTAAAAAGATTGGATGAATCTGGGGCTAGTAATATAGAAAGTCAGTCTATGCAGGATGTGTTGCCTTTGTGTACCCAAAAACGTTACAAAGCCTCAAAGGCTACCATTACCTGCCTTTACCGCTGAAGCGGCCACTCGGCTTACCGACCGCCGCATTCTTTGTGAAAAACGCCGCAGTTGCATTCTTTATGACATCCTCGTTCTAAGAGCCTGCAGCGCAGGATCTTAGGGCGTGACATATCTTATTTCTAAAATTTCAAATTGACGAAAAGGCGCAACCGTGAAGACCTTGATGAATACAGGCTTTATAAACTCTAAGCCAGCCGCGCTAGATGAAACTTGACCCAAAAATATATGTCACAACCTAAGCAGTTCTGGGTGATGATCGCTGGGAAGCCAGCGGTGATGCACATCGACGGCTGATGTTGTTCGATTCCAAAACGGCTGATGCCAGTGAGCTGCTTAAGTTATGGCTCGCCGTCATTTTTCGGTTTCGGCAAATCGGAGACCTTGAGCACTTCCTGGGTGTCTACAAGCAATAGACCGGTAATATCCGTGCCGTTGTTTAGAACCAGTCCTCTCACTCTGCCCCGACGCCCCGGCCAGTTCAATTCTATTTCGGGTACGATACCTTCCTCGGTTTGATGCAGTTGACTGATGCGAGGCTTGGCGTCCGAGATGATGCGCTTGAAGTATGTGGCGGTGTAGCTGCCCATTGCAATGGCGTCATGTCTTGGAAGATCTTCGCCAATCACTTTCTTCATCGTCTCGACAAACTCAGCAGCGTTTTGACCCTGCCCTGCTTGCATGACTTTTTTGGACATCTCGACCGCTTCATCGACGGAGGTTGTCGCATTATCGCGACCCTTAACGGTTCGTGTTCTATACCCTCTTTCTCTCAGGGCCTTCACAAGCGCATCGCGTGCTTCATTGGTGAATCCTTTTGTATCGTAATCTGCGGTTATTTTCGCTTCCACATCGCTCAGATCCGGCATGACATGACCGTCGAAAGCCACTAGATCCACTTTGTTCTCGTGGTTGTCTTTTGCCACGACTTCAACACCTCGGGATGTTAGCTGCATGAAGCCGCGATAGCGCTCGAATGCCGGGTCATCTTGAACGCGCACATCGTCTCTGCGCTCAGGTGGGCGAGCCTGACGTTGTTTCTGTGCATCAGGTCTTAGCCCTTGATCAGGTCGTTGTGCTTTCGGATCAGGTTGTTGCGTTTTCGAATCTGGTTGTTGCGTCCGGTCGGGCTGCGCCGCCGCGGTGCCTTTGTCGTCAACATCAGGAATAACCGGATCAGCGGCCTTAGTTTTACCAGCACCTTGATCGTTTGCAGTCGGCGCTACGGCGTCCTTGGACAAAACGGTTTCAGGCTTATGCCCTTCATACTCCGGACGATCGGAAATTCGGTAACCAGAGCCGTGCGGCCGCACGCCATGAAAATGTCCTTCTTTGTCGCGGTAGATATCAATGCCGTTCTCACTGGTGATGTGGACCCACTTGGGACCGCTGCCCTTGTCCTGAATTTCCTTGTTGAGCTGCTTGGCAGTGTATGTGGTTTCTGCTTCCTTTGTCGGCTTGCCGGTTCTGACAACCACGTCCTTTGTGCGCGGATCGACTGCGACGAACAGAACTTCCTTACCGCCAACTTGAACCTTATCATGCAACGGACGCAAAGCTGAGACATCGACCGCACCACCGCTAGTGGCAGGCTCTACGCGCGTGGTGTTAGTGCCGCTGCCATCGTCGGTACCTGGTTGAGGTCCGGAAGCACGTCGTGTGGGATCGTCTGCGGGCGGGCCCTGATCGCCGCCATCACGCTTGCCACCCTGATCGCCGGCATCGCGTTTGCCGCCCTGATCGCCGCCGTCACGCTTGCCGCCTTTCGGCTCAAGAGCGAGGGCCTTTGCCGCCAGGGAACCGCCCTTTACCCCCGTCTCCGCTTTGGAAGGGCTTTTTTTTTCCCCGCCGCCTTCATCGGCGCCTGGTTCAGCTGGACGCGGATCACGTATCCTGCCGTTAATAAACCCATCGACAATTTCATGGACACGCTGGAAGTTCGTATCGGTCTGCGGCACGAGTCCGTCCGCCACAGCCACTGCAAATTGACGATCTCTCTCAGCCCGTTCTCTCAATTCCTCCAGTTTCGCAGGATCGGTCGGTGGTTTTGGTCTTGTATCATCGCGGCGCGGCGGCTTGGTTGCATCGCGCAAGCTGCGATCGGATTTGTTTGCCCAGAACATGGCATCGAGCAGCCGCTGCACTTCACCAATGCTCTTGGCGTGCGGTGCCACCAGTTTGAGAAGCTCTTGATACTCGGCAGCCGATCTTTCCGGATTCAACTTCGGCAGAATATTTTTCAAAGCCATTGGATCAGATTTGCCGAGCTCGAACAACTGAGCCCGCAATGTCGGATCCTGCACTTTGACGAGTTCATTGAGCATGGCCAGGCGAGCGTTCAAATCGTTCGACTGCGGTCTGGCATCACGCTCTTTGCTCGGACCCTTTTGCTCGCGGCGAGCGGCTTCGAGCAAGTCGACCAGCGGCTGCGGCAATTCCGCTGAATACTTCGGCGGCTGGTCCACTTCCATAAGTTTTTGCATGGCGCCTTTGCCGCCATCACCGGCAATATAAGTCTGCTTGAGCTGTCCGATGAAGCCAGGCGGGAAAGCGGCATCCAGTTTTTGCTGAGCCGTAGCTCCGTCCATATCCTCGACTTGAGCGACCCGGAACTCGATATACTGCTTCATTGCTTCGCTCAGAGGCGGCGCTTTTCCATCCGGCGCGCTGAGGAATTTTCTGATCGACTCGAGCGTCGTCGGGTCGCCGGCGATAAACTGATTGTATGCCTCAACAACGGCTGGCGAGGCTAATACTTCGCGGTTGGTTATCGAGAGGGTGCGCAAATTGATCGCACCATCGGCGCCACCAGGCGGTTTTTCATAAGCTTAATGCAACCAGGTCGCGAACTGCTGTGTGTTCATCCTGCCAAAATTGTCGGCGAGCAGCATGGCGTCGACTCGAAGCGCGGTTGCCATTTGAGGTTGATCGGCTTTCTCTAAATTGCGCTCGAACGCCGCTTGCCGCTCCTCAAACTTCTGTTGCTTGCCTGCTTCAATTGCCGCCGGATCGCGCACCACTTCCGGAGTCTTCTCCGTCGGTTGCTCTCTGCCTTCAGCACCTGTTTCCGATCCACCTTCGCGGCCCTCAGCACCGACAATGCCATGCGATCGGACATTGAGCAGTCTACCGCCCAGAAGCCCTGTCTCTCTGCCACCGCCACGACGGCCCGCTTCGGCTTCATCAAGGCTTTTGCCGAGATCGACGCGTTTCAATATAACTTTGCCTCTGGGGGCTGCCGACTCATCAACTGCAGCCGGCTGATCGACAACCGCGCGCGGACGAGTAGCCTCGGTGACTTGCCGGGCATGATCGAGCGTCGTCGGCGTGGTATCAATGACGAGGCGCTTGCCGGGCTCGGCATAAGCATTGGCGGCGTCGGCGAAACGTGCGATGTTAGTCGTTCCGAAAACATGATCGAACGGCCCCGCCACTTCGCTATGACGATTGAGATCGCCGAACGCTTTGGCGAGCGGCATGAGATCTGCGTTTGCATCATCCTTAAGCCAGGTGATTACATCCTGACGCCACTTGGCATAGCCGGCCGGATCGCTTGGAACGCCATTAAATCCGCCGCCTTCCTTGGCGCCGCCATTGAGCAACTGCATGAACTGCCCCCAGCGCTGCATCTGCGCTTCGTTCAGAGGCACGCGAATCTTGCCGTCGGCGCGAGTGAACTCGACACCGTCTCTTGGCATAAACGCTTCATGAATCATGGCGATGAGCTGCTTCTGACCAGGAGCTTTGTAGGCCTCGGCACTCTGCATGAGCGCTTCTTTGAGGGCCGGCAAATCCTCGGCGCTGAGGTGATACTTAGCCAGAGTGGCGGCATCGCCACGGCCAAGCTTGATGAAGTCAGCCACTTGCTCTGCGCCGGCGCCCGGTCTGGATGCTTGATGAGCCTCGCTGAAAATGTATGATTGCTGCACATACTGCAGCATGCGGGCATCGCCACCAGGTGCGTTTTTGAAATTCTCGGCAATGCGCAAGAGCGATTCGCGCAGATGCGGAAGATCTTCGGCGGTAAGGTTGTATTTGGCAAGCTCGGCCGGATCGCCCTGAGTCAGTTTGGCGAACTCGACTTGCTTCTCCATGGGCGCACCTTCACGCGACACTTCATGCGCGAGACTGGCGAGCTCTTGAATGTGATTGCGCAACTCGACGCGCTCAGGAGGTATGTCGAGCTTCAGTCGCGCTTGACCGGGTTGGTCTTTCGGCTGGTCCGTTGCCTCTCGATCTTCGGGCCTGACTGTGGCTCGATCTTCGGGTCTGACCGCTGTTTCTTTCGGCTTGAATGCCTTCTCGACAAAAGCGCTCAGCTCCGCATTACCATAGCCCTGAGCAACCTGCTTGAGAGCTTGCTCGAGAATCGGCAAATCCTCAGGCTTGAGGTCCGGATGCACTTTTGCCAGCGCCGCCGGATCGCCCTGCACGATTTTTTGAAAAGCCTCGGCGTGCTGCTGAGCATCCGCACCCGGCCGCGACGCTTCATAAGCCATATTGGCCATGGATTGCAGCGCCGGCTGGAGAACAGCGGCGCGCGCTTTTGGAATCTCGACGTTTTGAACATTCTCGCCTTTGCCATCGACATCAGCACTGGCAAAGGTCGAACCCTTCTTCGGTCCTTTGCCGTCCGGACCTTCTGTTCGCCCGGGCTCGCGTCCGTCTTTTTTGACAGTTTCCTTGGTTCCAGCGGGCTCGGATTTTAACAGAGCATCGGCTGCCGAACCGGTAGCCGGTCTGGTTACCTTGGCCTCGGGCGATGTTGCCTCGGTTCTCGCACCATCTGTGGTGCCGCCTTCTTTGGCGGCGCGCGATCGCTCATCAAGAAGCGATCCTAAGTTCTTTTTGCGACTGCGTTGCTCGATCGCCTGATCGAGCGATTTTTGATCTCGGGCAACCACATGACCGAGGCTCAAAACGCCGCCGGTGAACGCCATGGACCATCTCGCCTGGGCTCGCTCCTCGGCCGTCGGCAAACGATGGTGATCGAGCCCGGCATTCGTGAAAGCGCTTGCTTCGCCGGCTGGAACGCCTGTAGCCATGCCGACGCCGACATCATAAAATCCGCGCGCTACCTTGTTGCCGACTCCAGGACCAGCCAGAGCTGCCGCCAGCGATCGAGTCGCCTGGCGCAGCGGCAAGCTTGTTGCCGTCATGGTTCCCAGGACCACGGCACCGCTGGCACCATGCTTAGTGCGCTGCAGCATGTGATCGGCGATACTGCCCTTCGCCTCATCACCCTCGAGCGGTCTGAAGATGAAGTCGCTGGCAAAACCGGTTACAGCAGCATCTCCTACCTTAATAGCATTAGCAGCCGACATCAAACGACCGGTCGAGGCAACCGTTTGCTCGGTGCGAGCCACAACCGACAAGCCGGTCAGGCTTCGGAAATTGTGCGTAATGGCAAACGGCACGGCATATCCAAAACCGCTGCCGACCTGCTGAGCGTACCAGCGTTTCGACCCGTACGTCGCTTCCTCGGGTTTGTTTATCCCAACAAGCGAGAAGCCATCGGTCACTGTGTCGGCGAGTTTATTGCCTTTATACAAACCAAAAGCGTTTCCACCATCGTCGAGCAGTTGTCCGGCACCTTTGATCCAGGCCGCCGATCCTTGATACGCCAGGCTTTGAAACGTTTCGCCGGCGAAGCCACCAAGGCCGACATCATTGTCGCGCTTCGCCCTGTTGTACTGGTCCGCTTCCTGGCTGAGTCTTGCGCCAGCCGCTCTGTAGGGTTTTCCCTTTTCGCCCTCCTTGGGAGCGTCTGGATGCCCTATGTGGAATCTCTCGTTGCCCATGTCTTGGATCTGATCCTGCGGGGAAGAAACGTTGCGCCGTATTGCCTTTGGGGGCCGCTTGTCTAGAAAGATACGATTAAAGCCCTCCGTCTACAATGGTGGAACTCCCATGCCAGGGTCAATCTTCCCAAATCAGTCAAGCTTGCCATTCAGCTCGGGTATGATTGTTGGGTGAGGAGCCCCCATCCCCTGACAACGAGCCGCCGGCACACGTTGTATATTCATCTACATGGCCAAGATCCTTTTAGTCGAAGACGAGCCTGACATAGCCGAGCTGGTCATTGCCTGGTTGAAAAACGACCATCATGTGGTCGATTTTGTCGCCAATGGCGAGGACGCGCTCTCGTCTCTGACCGTTTATCAGTATGATGCCATCATTCTCGACTGGATGTTGCCGGGCGTGAGCGGCGTCGAGGTGTGCCGCAAATTCCGAAATCGCGGCGGCACTACCCCTATATTAATGTTGACGGCCAAAAGGCACGTAGATGAAAAAGAGGCGGGGCTGGACGCCGGGGCGGATGACTACCTGACTAAACCATTTGAGCTGAAAGAGCTCTCCGCTCGCATACGAGCCCTTCTCAGGCGCCCGTCGGCTTTCTCGGGAACGGTTCTGAAGGTCGGCCCGATCGTCATGGATACCGCTACCTATAAAGTGACCAAAGTCGACGAAGTCATTCAGCTTTTGCCTAAAGAGTTCGCCCTGCTCGAGTTTTTCATGCGCCATCCCAACCAGGTGTTCAGCGCCGAGGCATTGCTCGACCGCGTCTGGACGTCGGATTCGGAAGCCTCACCCGAAACGATCCGCACCTATATAAAAAGGTTGCGCAAGAAAATCGACGATGAAGGCAAGCAATCCATGCTCAACACCGTCCACGGCGTTGGTTACAAGCTGGTGGAACCGGAGTAAAAGGCTCGCTCATGGGAATTTTTTCAGACGGGCTTTGATTCCACAAATTTGTCACAACTATCCCCTAAACTCATAATCATCGAACCACCACTCACAGCTGTTTCGAAAAAAGGCAAATTGCAAGAGCACAGGGGAAGACTCTGATGACTAGTAATGCAAAAATTACAACTCAGATGGGCAGATACTCCGCTCTCAAGTCACTGCAGCCCCTCAACCTCGACGAGCTTCAATACCTCCATCACGGCGGATTGACGCCTCCCAAACGAGAATGCCAGGGCTTCTTTGCAAAATGCTTTGAATCATTCAAAAGCAATATTCCTTATGTAAAACAGTTGTGCGAAGAGATGTTCTTCGAGCGCTCCAATAGCCAGTCCGATGTTTACGGACACGCTGATTAGGGATCGCGGTCGGATCGAACAATTTTTCTGACAAAGGGGCGGACTCAGGAGACTGAGTCCGTCGGGGTTTTCAGAGATAATATTGACTCCCGCTCCCAGGAAGTGGGTATGGAAACTGCATGAAGAAACCGCTCCCCGCTAAAATCGAACGCTACCAGATCATTGAAGAGCTCGGCTCCGGCGGCATGGGAGTGGTTTACAAAGCCCGGGATCCTTATCTCGATCAAATTGTCGCCTTGAAGATCCTGATTGCCTCGCAGTTTAATCCCAAACACATGCTCCGCTTCCAGAGCGAGGCCAAGACGATTTCCCAACTCAAGCATCCGGCATTCGTCAAGGTTCTGAACTTTGGTATTGAATCGGGCGACAAGCCGTTCATGGTGCTCGAGTATGTCGAGGGCATCACGCTCGCTCAATTGATCAAAGAGGCGCCTGAGGGTCTGAGCGTCATCGAAGCAGTGGACATCGCTCACCAGATCGCCAGGGCGATGATCTACGCTCACAAGAAAAACGTTTTGCATCGCGATCTGAAACCGAGCAATATCATGATGCTTCTTGCCGGCTCGGCCGTTTCAGCCTCGATCAAAATTATTGATTTCGGCATCGCTGCCCTCATGAACCAGGAAGCATCAGGGCACATCCGCACTCCCGACGGCGCCTTCGTGGGCACGCCGCAGTACATGAGCCCCGAGCAGGCTGAAAACAAAAGCCCGGATCAACGCAGCGATATTTATTCGCTCGGCTGCATTTTTTTCGAGCTTGTTTGCGGTGTGACGCCATTCACCGGTTCGCCCCTTGAAATTGCGCATAAGCAGAAGAATGATGCGCCGCCCTCGCTAAGGAAGATTGTCCTGGCGAAAGGGCAAAGCGAGATGATCGCCGATGAAATCGAGAGAATAATATTCAAAGCACTCGAGAAGGAGCCGCGCAACCGCTTCAGCAACATGGAGGCGTTCGACCAGGCTCTCTACCACCTGCGTGACGCCTTGCTTGATGAAATGACCAGTGAGGAAGCCGCACCATATGTGGAGCGCGAGATGCAGGCTGCCGCTCTCACAAGAGCAGCAAGACGGACGCTGACTTTCTTCATGTGCGCAGTAGCCCTCCTCGTCCTGTTCGTTTTCGCCTTCATGGCGAAAATGGCCCCGTCCCAGACGGAAAAACGATTGGCTGCCCATCAATCGTACGACAATGACAAAAGAGCGAAACAGCCGGACACCGATATCCTGCCTGGAAACGTGGGAGCGAAGATTTTCGATGCCTACCTGGACAAAAGCAACAAAAACAATGACGAAAGGATGCGCAGGATTGCCCAGAACGGTGAGACCACGGTGATATCGGTTAATGAAGGCGAGGTTAGCGATAAGGGCATCGATTACATCAAACACCTTCACCCGATAGTGCTAAGAGTCAGGAATACGGAAATCACGGACCGCGGACTCTTAACCATATGCGGTATCAAAAGTCTGGAATGGCTGGACATCAGCGAAAACACTTTCAGCATGAATGGTCTTAAACATTTGCCGGAATTGAAAAAGTTGCAGCTGCTCAATCTGCAACAGACACAACTGCCTGAGGAGGCTTTGCATTACATCGCCGAGATGAAGACCCTGCGCTCGCTCTCTTTGTCATACAACCGCGAGGTAGGTAAGACTCACCTGCGCTTTCTCAATAATTTGAAAGCGCTTCGGCATCTGGCGCTCGAGGGCTGTCATATTGAAAACGCAGACTTATCCCAGCTCTATGGACTGAAAGAGCTGTGGCATCTCAACCTTGCCGACAATAACCTCGATGAGGACGCGCTCCTGGCTGTGCTCGATCATATCGATACACTGGAGGTGCTGAATGTCGGCAGTAATAAGTTCAGCGACCGCTTCCTGAACGCGGCTGTTGAAAAGAACAAGCTGATGATTCTGGTGGTTTATAACCAACCCTCCTTGAGCGAAAAAGCACTGGCAAAATTCACCGCCTCCAAAAGAGGCCGAGTCGTCATGGTCGACCGCAGCGAATACAAAGATTATCTCCACGCCAGGGCCAAACGCCCGAGCAACACGGATGAGCATCTGTTTTGAGCAGGCGCGACAAAGGCAACTTGAATCGCTTCAGTTAAACCTGACTTGTCTGACTGGTTTCGCTCAAGAGAAGTTCCTCGACAATCGGTATATGCTCCCGATACTCCTCGACCAGCGACTGCATGTCGCTTCGATTGAGAATCGATAGAACTTCACGCAAACGAAGTTTGCCTCCATCCGATAAGAAGATTCTTTCCTCTTTCATTGCCGATGCCAGATCGGTCCTGAAGGCAGGAGCCGATTCTCCCTTATCTTTGGAATGAATCACCAGACGCGCTAAACGCAAAAGCGATTTCAAGTCGGCGCGCTGCAATTCCGAAGGTCCCTGCAAACCCAACTCGGCAACCGTTTTTTGAAACGTGGTATCACTTCGCTCCGGATCATCGACATGCTCGATTGCTTCGTAAACAGACAGGGCTCTCCTCAAAAGCGTGCCCGGAGTAAGGCTATCGTGCACGCCGCTTGCTCGCAAAAGCGGAAGTATTTCATCCCGGTGAGTGGCACCAAGTTCCTCGGCCATCTGGGAGAGCTTGCGATAATCCTCTTCCAGACTCTTTACAGCTTTGAGCTGGTTGGCAACTTGCCGCTCAATTTCGTCATCGCGCGTTTGCAGACGGCCGACGACAACCGCCAGGAACAAGCCCAGCAAGCTCAAAAACCACAAAACCGTATAGAGATCAGAATTCATTTTCGATCGCGCTTTGCGCTTCTCTCTGTTCTCCAAATATCATATGCGATTCACCGAAACAGTTTTAGCGACTGAGCTAAGAGCAAGTCTCCAAGAATTATCGTCTCACAAAAATTTTTCCTTTTTATATGCGGAACCCATAAGTCAGTATCCATCAATATTTGAACGTGGTACTACTTGTGGTTGTACTTAGATTTATCGTCTGTCTAACTTGACATAACTGGAAATTATTTGCATGCTCTAAGTAGAGGTATTTGGAGGCCACGATCATCGAACCGTTTGACCTACTTGAGTTCCAAAAAAAGGCAAGGGAAACTTGCGATCCCAAACGATTGTTCGAGCTCTGGGAGGACGTTTGCCGGCGTTACGACAGACGGGAGATCGGTTTGTACGAGCTTGAAGAAATGAAGGAAGTGATTCTGCCAAACCTCAAAACCTTAGCCGGGCTGAGGCGATCGATCAACAACGTGAGCAAGCCTGCTCGGCGGTTGAGAAAGAGAGCCTGAAAAAGCATTCTCGCCCTTGCGCCCGTATAACAGTTTAATAAGCCTTTAGGCATTATGACTTGGAAACTATTGCCGTCATCGATCGTCAGGGGTTACATTGAGGGCTGTAACGTCTTGGTTTGGTTATGGCTTCACCTCGCTCATCAAATAAGACGAAGAAAGTGGCAACTCCGGAACAACACCGGTTGAACTTTGCTCGCCGTGCGCTCATTTGTTCTTCAGTGCTCGCTCTTTTGTGCAGCCCGGCTCTGGGCAAATCGGATTGGGTCGAGGGTGACGTCAACGAACTGCGCGTTCCGAAGGGCACCGACATGCCGATCGATAATGACGTGGACGCGCCGCGCCTTCCCAAACACTCAGCCTCACCCGAGCGGCACGCGCACGACTCGTTCACTCCGCCGCCGGGTACGGTCGTCAAAGATGTATCAGACGCAGGCGGCATCGAATTAGGTCCAAACGGCCAACCGCGACGAAGCTCGGCACCACTCGAGGCGCATATCAGCGCCGTGGGAACGTCCTCGAATTTTCAAGCGCCGGGCATTGACGCCCAGGCGGCATCTTTATTGATGCAAGCGCCCATGTACGCGATTCCGAAGACGACCGCCGTTTCGCCAAAATCATTTCGCGCCTGGTTGGATGAGACACATCCGGGGCTGTCCGCGAAAATCACCAAAGACGAAATCGTCGAGGTGAAAGGACAATGGGATGACTCCGCTCATGCATTGCGATCGTTCGGTCTGCCTTTCACAAGAGTGACCGGACAAAGATTTGCCGAAGTCAACCTGGAAAAAACCAAAGTGGTAATCGTCAATTGCGCCGGTGAATTGCCTAACGAAGCGCTTCTCTCGCTGAGACGTTTCGTCGCCATGGGCGGCTCGCTGGTGACGACTGACTGGGCGTTGTCCGGCGTTTTGCAAAAAGCATTTCCCGGCTATGTCACCTGGAACGGCGGCTTCACTGCCAACCGAGTCGTCGATGCCGTGGAGGTCGCTCGCGATGAGACAGATCTCCTGGCCAATACTCCGCCGGTGGCACACTGGAAATTGGACAACAAAAGTCAAACCGTAAAAATCAACCGCCCGGGTCCGGTAAAAGTGCTCGTGCGCAGCCGCATGCTCATGCGAGAAGATCCCGACAATCTTGGTGTGCTGGCTTTCACGCTCAGCTATGGCAACGGTCAGATCCTGCATCTGGTCGGGCACTTCGACAACAATTCCGAGCTGGCGTTCAACAATGCCTTGCCGGATCCGGCGCCCGGTATCGACATCAGCCTCAGACAGGCAATCACGGCGAACTTCCTCGCCCGAGCCCTGCAACAGAAGGACAGCACTGAAAGCCAGTCCGCATCGACCGGCAATGCCGACGGCGAAGCTTCGCCCGAGCGCGCCATGCAAAAATAGTCAGTCCCGGCAAAACGAGCTGCCGATCGCGGCGCGGTCTGGATTTAGTGTTGTGATTCGAGCATTTTTTTCAGTGCCACAGCGGCTTCTTGCAAGTCATCATCTGTTTTGCTCAACTCGAAATATCTCGCTATGGCATCGGCTGCTTCTTTTTTCTTGCCGGCATTGAAGCAGACGCGTGCTTTCCCGAACCAGGCAGGATGGAAAGTGGAATCGGTGGCGATAGCTTTGTCGAAGGCGGCAACCGCATCATCGTTTCGCTCCAACTTAGCGAGAATCTCGCCGCGGTTGTTATACACCTCAGCCGTCTCTGTGCCCAATTGAATTACATAATCGATGACATCCAGCGCCTCGGGGAATTGTTTCTTCGACGCCAGAATGATCGCCTTATCAACAAGCAGTGGTGGTGCGTCGCCGGACTTGAGCAACTCATTGATCAACTCAAGCGCCTCGTCCTCCCGTCCTAGATGTGGAAGACAGCCCGCCACCCCGGCCAGAGCCAGATAAGTCGTATCCGAATCGCGCGCCGCCAATTCAAGCGCCCGGTCGTAGGAAGAGAGTGCCTCTTCAAAGCGTCTCAGGGAGCGCAATGTGTTGCCTCGATTGCACCACGCCACCTCATCGTCGGGCTGAAATTGCAGAGCGAGCTCGTAGCAAGCCAGCGCCTCTTCATGATCGCCGCGGTCGTCCAGCAAGCGCCCTAAGTTGATCCAGGCATCAGCCATGGTGTTATCAACTTTCAAGGCGGCGCGAAACGATTCCATCGCTTCATCAAACTTGTTCAAGGATTGATATGCGTTTCCCATATTGTAGAGCGGCAGGCAGGCGCGCTCGCCGGCGTATTTTGCCGACTCGGTAAAGCAGCTGATCGCCTGCTGATAGTCCTCCAATTTCGAGAAAGCGCAACCCTTGTAATACCAGGCTTGCGCGTTTTGAGGCTCGCTCGTCAAAGCGCGCTCGAGACAATCAATCGCTTGCTTGAACTGCTGCCGACTGAGCAAAGCTGCCGCCTTCTCCAGTTCGCTTGCTATATTCGACATGATTTACCTCATTTGTCACTTTGACACCGCAGATGATCGCCAAAACCGCTTTCCTTATTCCCCGCCCTCAGTAATAAAGCACATTTTGCAGATGAAATATCCACTCTATCTTAAGAGAGGGGTGTAAGCAAATGGATGTTCGCGATTTCAGGACGGCCGGATGCAACGCTTCTTCGAAACGGCCGGGGTGCTTTTGTACAATCTCCATGCCATGAACGCTTTCATGCCACCACATACGGTAGAGATAAGTTCAAAGGCATCAGCAAGCTCGATTTAAATCACTTCCACGGCTTCATGCTCAGCCTCATGCAGCGTCGATTCGAAGAGAACACGCATCAGGGCAATCTCCTCCTGCTCGCGCTTGTGCTCGAGGCAGCGCATGGAAACGTAGACGATCAATCCGACAAGCCATGCTTGCACGGAGCAGATGCCGACGTGAAGCAGATCGCATCCCGGTAATACACCGGCAGTCAATATGCCAACGGCGCAGCCCATCACAAGGGCGACCATAGCCGGCAACCTCCAGCCGGGCAACTCATCGTCAGTGGCGACGCTCGAGAATTCCGCCGGGATTTTGAGCCATCGGCGAATCAAAAAGTATTCCGCGCCCAGAATCACTGTCGGCATGGCCATGATTACACAGTTGAGCGAAGTGACTTTCTCGATCGCCTGGGCGCAACCCAAAAACGACATGAGGGCCGCGACGATGCCACCACATACGGTGAGAAGAATTACCGACACTCGGTGCGGCAGCTTGACCAGTTGCGCCAGACCGTTGGTCGAGCCATAAAGATTGCTGTCATTAGCGGCGAAGTACGAGGCAATTAGAACGACGGCGCCGACGATGGCTATACCGCCGAAAGAATAGTCGTTCATAAACTCAGTCGCTTTGCCGTAATCGCTAATGCCGGTCATGCTCGCCACCATCCAACCGGTAGTCGGAAAGACGATCATTCCCAGCAGGTAGGAAATGAATATCGGTATGCCGGAGTGATGCAATTTCGGCTTTCCATGCCGCCAATAGTCAGCTTCATTGCCCCAGACGCAGACGCCTATGACGAAGTTTGCCACCATCGACAGTGCCAGCTCGAACGAACACGTTCCGCTCTGAGTGAGAAGCGCCGGGCTGGCGGTAGAGACGGTTTTAAACAGCGTGTAAAAGACCCAGGCAATCAGGAGCGGCGCGGCAAAGAAGCGGGCGAAATTAGCCACGCCCTTGAAGCCCCAAAAATTGTTGCAGGCCATGATCATCGCCAGTGCCGGGGCAATCAGGATGACCGGCACGTTCCAATGAAACAAGCCCTTCAGCCCCTCAGCAAGAAAAAGCGAGCACAGTCCGTACCAGGCTATGAACATCCAGACGAGATTGGCTGCCACCACCCGGTTGCCGACCTTGCCGAACACGCCTCTGATGAGAGCGCCATAGCTCTGACCGCTCAGCGAGCCGATGTGCGCGGCAGGCAAAGCGTACATCATCATCAGTACACAGCTCACCGACGTGCAGATCAGCACTTGTGAGAGTGACAAACCTTCTTTATGCCAGACGAAACCGACGAGCACGCCGGGAAAAAAGACGATCATGCTGATCCACAAGAGTCCCATGGTCAACGGCGCCCTTCGCTCGTGAAGAGGCACAATATGGTGGTCGTGACTGGAAGCCATATCTTTTCCCCCGCCTGAATCTCGCCATAGAGAACTACTATAAGGAGAAGACCCGGCTCTGTCTCGAAAGACGTGGGGAATCTACGAAGTTCGGTAACGTTTTGCATCTCGTCGATATTATCTTTACTTTACAAAAGTTGCCGCAGACCTAGCGCAGGATGTCGAGCACGTGCAAGATGGTAATAGGCGGGGCCGCCGTTTTGCTGTCAAAACTTTTCTTGGAGTGGCACAAGATGCAGAACAAAGTCATGGCACCGCCAGCGGTGTCGTTAGGTATTCGCGCCCTCAGTTTTTCCGAACCGATATTCTCCCGATCAAGAAGCCCGAATCGACGCTCGATCAATGCCTGGCTGTCTATCGCACTTTCCCTTTCATTTCTTGCTCTTGGCGCCCCGGTCTGCATGGCTGAGGAAGAATCCGTGCCGCTGGGCTTACCGCTGATCGGCTTTATGGCTCCGGTTGTAAGCGTTGAATTGGGTGATGGCGGCATCTACGGATCGCTGACGGTATCGAATTCAGCCAAGGTCGCAGCCAAAGCGCTGAAGAGCGGCGATTGGAGCGGAGCCCAGGCTGAGTACAAGAAGTTGGTTTGCCTGCAACCAAAGCAGGAGGACTTCTATTTCGGTTTGTATAAGGCGAGCCATGCCCTGAAGCAATGGGATCAATGCGCGCTGGCGCTGAAGGGCCTCATGGAGCTGAGACCGACCTACAGGGATAAACTCTTGTTCGAGTATGGCGAGAGTCTCTACCAGATGAATCGTTTTGATGATGCCGAGCTGTTTTTCAAAGAAGCGCTGGCAAAGCCGTCAGGATCGATCATTGAAAAGAGAATCGCCCAGATCATTGAAAAGGCTTTATTCGAGCCCGCTCCCACCCCGGGAACATACAAAATACTGCCGACGCTGCCACCACCAGTGGAGCCGAGCTATAAGCCGCCGACTGTCGCCAATGACAAAGACGAGCTCAATTACGAAGCAGCCTTCATGCGCAGCGAAAGCATAGCCATAGCGGAATATAAAGGATATGACCAGAGTGATGACATAGGCTTTTACAGCCCGCCGAGGGCGCACTTCAAAGTCCTGAAGGTGCTGAAAGGCTACCTCCATTCATCGCTGCCCGTGCGCTACGAATTCCACCAGAAGATCAAGAACGAGCAAAAACCGAGCGATTGGAAGTTTGGCGAAGATCTCATGCCCAGGAAAAACAGCAAGTGGATCCTGTTTGTTCCAAACGCCGTCGCCACTGATGGAATGTTCGACACGTACCATGGCTCATACGGGCGGCAGGAGTGCACGGATGAAAACCTCGATAAGCTGATGCAAATAATCGATCAACATAAAGGGCAAACAAAATAAGCACTGGTTTTCCACCCCCTGAATGAGGGAAAATCTCTTTGGGGAATGCAAGGATGCCTTTGCTTGTCTGAGTTGAATGAAATTCCAGAAACGCCGGTGCAGGAAGATCAAGTCCTGCTGAGCGTGGGCAGCTTATTCGAGGACAAGTACAAAATCTTGTCGGTGGTCGGCCGCGGCGGTATGGGCGTGGTCTACAAGGCCGAGCATGAAATGATGGGGCGGCTGGTGGCAATAAAGTGTTTGCGCCAGGAGATGGCCCTGGACTCGCGGGCTTTTGCTCGCTTCCAGAATGAGGCGCGCGCCATCAGCACTCTCAAGCACCCGAACATCGTCGTGGTTTATGACTTCGGGCTGGCGCCGGACAACCAGGCATATATCGTCATGGATTATCTGCAAGGTATAACGCTCGATCACGGCATCGAGCAATATGGTCCGATGGACATTCAAATGTTCTATCACATCATCTCGCAGGCTTGCAGCGCTCTGCATCATGCCCACAAGAAAAGCATCGTCCATCGCGACTTGAAGGACGCGAACATGATGCTCGTGCAAGAGGAGGATAAGCAGGACGTTCTGAAAATCGTCGACTTCGGGCTGGCTAAAGCGCTCGAGGATGCCGAGCAGAACCGGCTGACAAAGACCGGCATGGTCATAGGCAGCCCCCACTACATGTCGCCGGAACAGTGTCAGGGACTGCCATTCGATCATCGCGCCGACATTTATGCGCTCGGCTGCGTTATGTATCGCTGCCTGACCGGCAAGGTCCCCTTAACCGGCGCCAATCCTCTCGGCACCATTTATGCGCAAATCACCGAGATGCCGAAGCCACTTAGCGAAGCTAATCCAGATATCAGACTGCCCGATGGGCTGGAGGACATTGTTCTCAAATCGCTTTCTAAGTATCCGGAGCAACGCCAGCAGTCCATGCTCGAATTGCTGGATGAATTGAACGCGGTTTGCAATCCGGTCGCAAGAGACAAGCGATCAGCTTCGCTCACTGGAGCTTTGCTTGGTCCGTCGTTCAAACGCGAGCAGGCTGCGAGCGGATACTCTGCCTCATCCGCGGCTTCAACAGGAGCTTCATCAAAGAATCCTGGAGTCTCATCTTCAAAACAATCAGAAAGTTCTCCACCAGAGGCGCCTGGACAACCGACGCTACTCTTTCATAGATTCGATCGCAAGAGCGTAATTCTGGCATCGGCTCTTGGGCTGCTTGCAGCAGCCGCTACAGCTTGCGCGATTTACAGTCAGAGCTTCCAGCACAACACCCAGAGGCAAAGCGGCGACGGCGATTCGGAAGGTGCCACTCAAGCAGCAACCCAGGTCACGAGCACTCAAACAGCCAGCAAACCGGCAGTCCCTGTTCAGAACGCTGCTACCCAGGCAATGACTGCACACAGTGCCAGTACTGGACCCGGCTCATCAGGTACCATTCAGCCAAAACTGCAGGCAATCAAGGAAGGGGAGATGCCCAAGAAGGCAGCTTCTAAATCGTCTCCTCACACGCAGACGGATCAAACCAAAATCAAGCACCTTCAAAACATGCTGGCGATGCAGAGGCAGCTCACCGAAATAGAAGTTTTGCAAGAGCAGGCAAACATCGCCTTTGAAGGTGGCGATTGGTCACGCGGCGCAGGTCTGCTCGAGCGCTGCCTCAAGCTCCAGGAACGTGAGCATCAAGGGAAAGCGACAATAGTTCCAAATCAAGTAAATCTTTTAAACGCATACAATATGGACAGGCGGGATGCACAGGCGCTGCCGCTGCTCCAACAAATAACCAGGGAATATGATCGCGAGCCAAAATGGTTTCCGCGCTCGAGCAAGATGTTCACCAGTCTCGGCGATTTGTGCAGCCGCAACCGTGATTTCCAACATGCCGAGAAGTTTTACCTCAAAGCCTGGCAAATACAGGCTCAAGATGCCGGGGAGAACGACGCGAGCACGATACCAATTCTGGTATCACTAGGAACAGCCTACATGGAAGACGGCAACTTGAAGGAAGCGGAAAAGCCACTGGAGAAGGCGGCTGCCCTGGAGCGCAGTATGCAGCGCAACAAGAAAATGGGCTATAAGCCACACTGGAGAGCCATTGCTCAATACATACATTTTTTGCGAGCCACTCATCAGAACGAGCTTGCCGATCGATGGATCGAGGATGGCATACCGGCAAAGATCCGCAACCGTTTTTTCCCGGGCTGGATGCCACCACAGGCGCCGAGAAGGGGCAGAAACTAGAAGCCCTTCTCCAGGGCTAATTTACTTGCAGTGATGTGAGGAACTTGTCGATCTCACTTCGATTTGGGGGTGCCTGACACTCGACAGTCAGCTCGTAGAGCGCATCTTTGATCCAATACGCCCGACCGATCGTGATCGATCCATTGCCACCCTTAATCTCAAACTCTCGCCCCGGCGACCCGTTCAACTGCACCTCTTTCTGCGCAGTGACTTTGCCTTCGGCAAATCGAGCCGCTTTATCGACGGCTTCATCGAGGTTCTTCTTCGCATCACTGAACCAGTCTTTCAGAGTTTCGGCACTATATGTGGTGCAGGAAACATGGTACTTTTGTTTGTTGTCCGGAGCATTCTCGCGCTTGCCTTCTTGCCCGCAAGAGAAGAGGTGTTGAGTGGTTTTGATTGATGCAGTGTTCCTGACCACCCCATAGGCATCGGGATCCTCGACCGTGCTTGTTCCGGCTTGCATCGCCAGCGCGGCTCGGCCCGGCTCCGGCTCATTGGGCATAAGCACGGACCAGTTCGCTTTTGGAGGAGTGAATCGCTGCCAACCGAACTTGTATTCAGGAGGCGCGGCTGAATCATCAGGCTCGGCGCAAATGGCATAGTAGACGCCGTCCTTCTGTCCCACTGGAAAAGCAGTCGAGGTGGTTGAGTTCTTATCGCCGCCAATCAGCTTTAACATGTTAGTGCACGGCAGGGTTGATTTATAGAAGACTCCATCAGGACCGAGTTTAGGCTTGTTGAGTTCTTTGTCGGCCGCGGTAATCTCGAACTTGTTGTATTTCACCCCGGCACTCATTTGCGCCTCGTCCAGCTGATCGATCATGTCCTGCAGATCGGATTTCTTCTTCGGCAAGTAGTGCAGCTTCTTAATCGTGTCCCGGTCTTGCTTGTTGAACGCCGCCATATATTGCTCGGCAAATTGTTGCACTGTCTTGGGACCATCAGCAGCCAGGCAAGGCTGTGACGAGAGCGCAAGCGCCAATGACAAAGCGAGCAAAGATAGATTGGTGGCAGCACTTGATCCGTTTTTCATTTTTGCCTCGAAAGAGTCAGGCCTGAGCCAGGGTCCGCCTGGCAAACGCGCCCATTATACAGCATGCCTCCAGCCTGTAGCTCCTCAGAGTTGATAAGATCAAGGCAAGTCTTTTGGCGGCTTCTCGACGCGGATGAATTTGCCGGTTTTGTCGGCGCGCAGATAAACGCTGGGCACCATTTGCCCCTCCTCTTTCGGATCCGGGCGATACAAGAGAAGTGATCCATCCTTTTGCCGATCCCAGCTAATGATGCCCTTCTCCGTGTGATCTTTGCCATTCACCTTAACGGTGAAGTCTCTTTCTTTTTTGAACGACTCGGAGACCTGTTGCACGCCTTTGCTATCCTTGAGATACGTGCACGACGAGCGCGGATCAGACCCTTCAGGAAGATACGCCTCTGTAGCTGAGGCTGGAAGATCTCTTGGAAGGGCGTGCTTCAGCCAGGTGCCGGCCGGCAACTTGCTCTTTCCATCAGGAGCATTTTGCTCGCTGCGCAGGAACTCTTCGCTATGCTTCCAGCCTTTTCCATCATCCTCGGTCGATCGACCATCGAGATATGCCGCTTTGGAGCTGCCATTTGCGAATTTGATTTCAAAACCGCCTTCTTTGCCGGGTATAGCCGTAATCTCGGTTACCTTGCTCTTCTTCCCATCCCGACCGGGATTGGACGCTTCTTCTCCGACTTTATAAGTTTGCTCGGTCTCTTTATCGTTCAGCAAAGTCTTGACTGTCAGCTTAGAAACAGTTGGTTTTTCGCCGCTCTTTCCTGACTGATATTCATATGAGATCTCATCCTGATACCACTGCTTCGTCAATTTCGACAGATCGCTGCATTGCATTTGCCGCATTGTCAGCCCGTCTTTAAGGAGTTCCTCCGAACCGTTTTTATGCATTTTGTGCACATAGCCGTTATCGAAGGTTCGAACGATTGTTCCATCGGAGTCAATCTTTGTCGATGAAGGCTCTAAATTTTTCAGCGCATCAGGCATGGTTACTCTGGGCTTCGGGAGCTCGGCGGGTTTAGCGGCTGCCGCAGGCTTCTGCGACTCGGCAGTTTTCGGCGTCTCTGTTTCTCCCTTTGGAGCTTCCCTGGCATCCTGAAAACACAAGAAACCATTGGCATCTACAACGTTCGGCCTGCTCAAGTTTTTCAGCGCCGCACCTTGTTGATAGTCGAAGGCATTGAAGCGGCTTTTCGAATCGCTAACGCTGCCGTTTTTCTCCGGGGCGCAAATTGGACCGGCAATGACGGCATCACCTGACTGTTGTATAGTCATTTGCTTAAACCTGTTCTTTTCACGGGGTGTCGATGCAAGCATCGCGAGGACAGCATCAACCATATGAATGAATGGCTGAGCATGTTGGTGTCCTTCGCGGTACTGGCATTATTTCGCGGACTTGTGTCCAGAGTGTACCTTCAGCATGGGAATTGTCCCATCGCCCCTGGAGTGGGGCCTTTTGCCTTCATAAGGATGATGAAATGGGTCTGAGATCGGCGTGCTCAGGCGGTTCTCCTTTACTCTGCATCTGCCGGGTCACATCAAAGGGATCGAAGACAAACGCCTGCATGTTTGCGACATACTGGAGGCTGTCTTGAATGTCATGATTCATTGCATAATTGATGCACTCTTTGGCAGCCGCCACTACAAGTGGTGGCTTGCCGGCAATTACCTCAGCTACTTTCAGCGCGTGTTCTTGCATCTCGCTCACATCGTCAAAAACTTCATTGACGAAGCCCAGATCACGGGCGCGATGAGCCGACAGCTTGGTGCCGGCATAAGCAAGCTCGCGAACGGCGCCCTCAGGCATTTTACGAGGCAGACGCTGCAGGGTGCCCAGATCGGCAAGAATGCCGATGTTGGTTTCCTGAATACAAAAATAAGCGTCATCTGTCGCATAGCGAAAATCGCAAGCGCAAACCAGATCCAGAGCCGCACCCAGGCAGCCGCCCTGGATCGCTGCGATAACCGGAATGCGGCACTTCTCGAGACTGGTCAGCGCCTGCTGCAAAATCAGAATCAGGTTGCGGAGCTGCTCGCGCTGGTGAGGCGTCGCGCTCAAGAATTTTCCCGGCGAGGCAAAGACGCTCAGGTCCATTCCCGAGGAGAAATGCTTTCCTTCAGCCTGAATGATTATGCAACGCACATCTCCGCGTTGCGACAGCTCGGCAACGGCGGCTGGAAATTCCGTCCAGAAATCGGGCAGAAATGAATTGCGTTTCTCCGGGCGGTTAAATGTTATCTCCGCTACTTTTCCTTGAGTCTTCAGGCTGAAACAACTGCTCATAATCACTTCTCCCTTGCTTCGCAGTGAGGTCACATGTGGTCGTTCGCTGTATGCAACTATTAGCTGTATGGAACTATCAGGCGCTTAAGAACGAGCCCGATTGCAGTGAGATTCCTGGCTCAGCGAACCGGCTCGCCGGCCGGATCGAGGAAGAAGTCTCGTATCAGCTCCTCATCGGGACTGATTGCGTAGGCAGACAAATCTTTCACGCCGGCGCGCCGCATCACATCTACGTCTATGAAGAAATTTCCGGTTGTCTCTCTGGCCGGGCGGGTCAAAATCCAGTGTGCCGCATCTGCCACTATATCCGGTGTACGGCATTTCTTCATGGCCGCATCACCACCCAGCAGATTCTTCACCGCGGACGTGGCGATGCCTGTTTCCGGCCAGAGCGAATTCACTGCAATGCCGTCCTTCTTCAGCTCCTCTGCAAGACCGAGAGTACACATGCTCATGCCGTACTTCGACATTGTGTATGCCAGATGAGGGGCGAACCAGCGGGCGCTGAGATTGAGAGGCGGTGAGAGAGTCAGGATATGAGGATTGCTCGAGCCTCTCAGGTAGGGGATGGCATACTTCGAGCACATGTATGTCGCCCGAGCGTTTACCTGATGCATGAGATCAAAACGCTTCATCTCGGTCTTTTCGGTTCCGGTCAAACTGATGGCGCTGGCATTGTTTATCAAAGCGTCCAGGCCGCCGAAATGCTCGGCGCTGCTCTCTATCGCGCTTTTCACCTCTTCCTCATTTCGCACATCGCATTTGATTGCCAGAGCCTTGCCTCCTGCCGTCTCGATATCGTTCGCTGCCGTGTAGATCGTTCCCGGCAACCTTGGATCCTCCTCCACGGTCTTGGCCAGTATGGCGATCTTGGCACCATCCCTGGCGGCACGCAAAGCGATTGCCAGACCAATTCCGCGAGATGCCCCGGTGATGAGTAGAACTCTGCCGTTCAAGCTAGTCATGCTAAATCCTCGATACTGATTTCAGAGATGAAACGTGGTCAACTAATACAACGGTCGCTCCAATATCCACTCACTGGTTTTGCCGTCCTCGGACTTCCACTGTCCGCGCACTCGATTGGGATCAGCTCCGAGGTGGAACGTTCCGGTACCGTGAGTTTGATTGTACTGGCGGAAAGTAAATGAAAGATCTCCCGTCTTGGGATTGTAGGTGCCATCCTGAATCACGGCCCCTTTTGTCGGTACCTCCACCCATTCGCCGGCGATGCTTGTTTGCTTTGTCTTGGGATTGAAGCGAGCGGCGATGATCACCGGACCGAGATTCGAATTCCATTTGCCGTCGATATATTCGACCGGTCGGGTTGTTATGCCACTGCCGACGGTGTCTCTGTTGTTCAGGATGACAGTGCAGTCCACCCTGCTATCCTTTCCGTGCTCTTTTGGCACATCCCGGACAGCCAGCGATCGCGCATCTTCGAAGATTTGCGTGCTGATGCGATCGGCCGGAATCTTTGCCTCCTTCGTCAGCCAATCTTTTACCTGATCGACTTGCTCTTGAAGAACCTTCTCGGAGGTATGCATCTTGCCGATTTGCTCGCCATAGGCTTCGATGATTACTTTGTTTCCATTGACGTTTTCCCAAAGATCTTTGACTTTGTTTAGCTCATTTGCAGCTCCGGCTACGAATTTATTGTCGTCATCGAACAAAGCTTTATCATCAATAGAAATCTTGAGCGCCGAGTTCAAGGCGGCAACGGCGTCTATATTCGCTCCCGGCCATTGATCGGCTTCATCGATTGCGCTCGCGTCCGTGATCCGCACGAAATGATAGGGTTCGCCTGGCTTTGCCGCCTTGGAGATATCCACTTCCCTTGCGGTCTGGACCTGGTCTGGCAACCTGGTCCAGTTGACGCCGTCGCGTGATATCTCGAGAACGATCGAGCTGGTTCGAGATATGCTCGGCTCGAAGATATAAAGATCCGGTCCTGGACCATCGACAAGCGCGTTGTCGGAAAAGTGAAGGATGACGGACCCGGTCGATCCGAGACAGAGAAAATGAGGCTTCTGCGCCAGTCGATCGGCTTCATAGTCGGAAAAATCAGGCGGGCCCAGAGCCGCTTCCGGCTTGCGCCAGAGCACTTCCGACTTCTTCTTACCTAGTTTGAAATCATAAGCTTCATCAGCAAATGCCACGTCTCCCTGCGGAAGATAGATGCGTGAATGCTGGAACCCACCGTATATTACAGGAGGCTGCAGAACGCCCTTCTTGTGCGAGCCGGCAGCGGCAGTAGCAACGCCGCCGAGGAAGCTGGAACCGATTCCCATCGACAATAACAACGCTGTTCCTGCCATTGCTGCAACAGCTCTCATAGACTCAGGCCGTTTCATCTCGTACTCATACCTCTCTTGAAAAATTTTAGTCGCCACCGCTGCGCTGCTCTGCAGTATCATTCAAAGACCAGTCATATGGCTCGTATTCCACGGAATATTGCTTGCGCTCTTCCTCGGGTAAATGGAGTTGCACCAGCTGTGGTGCCTTTGCAAAAACGTAGGCTCTCACAATCTCATCATCGGTGGGCGGAGGAAAACGCTTTTCAAGCCCAACCTGCTTGGCAAAATCTAAAGGAAAATACTTGAAGAGCGTGGATAGATGCAATACCTTCTTGCCGGTATCGATCTTTACGTTCTTCTCATCAGAGAGGAATTTGCTGGTCGCTTCGTCCAGGCGAGCGTCGAGATTGTCTCCCGTGTAGGCATGCCTGTGCAACTTGCCGCAGCCCCTGGCGGCGCAAACCACGGCAAAATGGGTGCGGGGGTCAAAAAAATCCCGCCGCAAAATCTCGTGCTCCATAGTGTCTAAAGTGAGCGATCGCCCGCAAACACTGAGGCGGTTGTTTTCCCAAAAGCCCTCAATCTGTCTGATGCTGTCAGCGGGATAGTACGATTTATCTCCCTTAATAGGATACGAGTCAAGCACCAGCTTGATGGTGTAGGCATTGTATGCATTTATCCAGATTGCCAGCTTCTCTTTCTCGGGCAGGCTCTGATACTCAGCCTGGGTTATCTTGCCGAGTTGATTCAAGTAATTCTGCAATCTCTCCGGGCTCTGCTTCCACCTGGCATAGTCTACCAGCCCATTGCGAACGTATTTGTGCAGATCATCGGTGAACATCGCATGCATCTTATGCAACCTGGCGATGGTCTTGCCTGCCGTCCGTTCCACCGACTTGCTTTTCTCTGAGCCGGTCGAAGCGGTTTGGGGCTGCTGAGCATCGCCACCAGATACGGTGCCAGCCGCCTGGCAAGGCAGAGCGAGCAAAAGTGCTGCCGTGTTCACCACCGCCATTCGTTGCACTATATTTTGCCTTGCCATTTAGATCCGCCTCGGAGTTCCGAAGACATTATCCGCGCTTTGCACTTGTCATCCAGCGCTGGATTCAACAATCGTTTTTACCTATTATTTGTACAACTGGCAAGTGCCTATTGCCGAGCGGGCTATTATGCGCCGCATGCGTTTGCGCCCGGGCTGAAGAGTGGCACATAAAAGGTGGTCCTCCCTGAACCATGAGTCCGAATTTTAGAGATGAAGAGTTTGGCGCCGCTACTGCTGATTTTTTTACTTTTTGCATCACAAGCTTTTGCTGCTGAGACCGCCCGCCCGCACCCCGCCGGGCAACCGGGAACCGCCAGAGCAACCGTGCGCGATCGGCCGATCCGCGACAAATGGGCGGTGGTAATCGGCATCGATCACTTCAAGGATAAACGCATACCAAAGCTCAGTTATCCAGCCAAGGATGCAGCTGATTTTGCAGACTTTCTGGTCAGCAAAGGTAACTTTGCCAGAGACCACGTGCTCCTCCTGACCAACGAGAAGGCGACCGTAACTACAATCAAACGAGTAATCGGCGATGATTGGCTGCCGCGGCGAGTCCTGGAAGACGACGTTGTCTTGATCTTCGCCTCCACACACGGCAGCCCGAAGGAGCTGGACGTCGCCGGGCAGAATTTCCTGATCGCCTACGATACCAATGTCGAGGCGCTCTTCTCAACGGCAATCGAGCTTCAAGATCTATCGGACACGATTAAGAAGCGCACCCAATGCGACCGGGTGGTTGTTTTTCTCGATGCCTGCAACAGCGGCGCCGCTGAGGCCGGTGGCGGCAAGGGACTGGTGCGCTCATCCAACTTCAACGTTTCAGACATCGCCGGAGTCGGTCAGATTGTCGTGAGCTCGAGCGACGCTCAGCAAAGATCGTGGGAGTCCATGCGTTATAAAAACGGCGTTTTTACCCGACGACTTATCGAGTCCTTTATGACTAAGGGAGCGACAACAAAATTGTCGGAGGCATTTGACTCCCTCAAGGATCTTGTCGAGGAAGAAGTCAAATTCGACCGCCGCGTCGAGCAAACGCCGGTCATGAAAATGAATTGGAACGGCAGCGAGCTGGCACTAATGGCGGTGCCGGCCCGACCGCGGCAAACCGAACCGTACAGGCTGGAGGGTGATGATGCCTCTGCCGGCTCAGCCGGTGAAGGACCAGCAATAGCTTCATCGCAGACCGGCACCGCAGGAAAGACCACCACCTCAGATGCGCAGTCTGGGTCCGGGCACTCTGGGTCCGCGCAATCAACAGGCGCTTCGCAGCAGACATCCCAGAGCTCGACAGGGGTTGCCAACGCGGCTGGAAGCGCGCCGGCACAGTCGTCAACCTCAGGCGGCAACACAGGTGCGGCGCCCCAGATAAGCGGGAGCCACAACAAAAGGTCCGGAGGAAAGACTCCGCCCCTGGAAGGCGGGACGCAAATCACGGAGATTATCCCCGGCTCTATAGGAGTGGTGCCTTTTGGAGGTCCCCTCAATGTCAACGTCAGATCATCGCAAGGTGATTTGTGGGGCGCTGTATCCAGTCCGCAGGAATTGATGAATCTTCCCGAGACGTTGAGCGCCTGCCTCGACGAAGACCTGTCGCACACCGCCAAACTAAAAGATAAAGTTCAAAACCATTTGCGCGTGGGCGACGGCATTCGAGCTAACTTTCCGGCACTGAACAATACCCACTTATTCAATTGCAGCCGCTGGAGAGAAGGAGACTGGAAACTGGTCGGACAGAAATTGGGTGTTCCTTATGTGCTGACAGGAGTGATTGATGAAGTGCTCTGGTATCCGACCACGTTCTCGAATCGCTACCAGGTGATTGTATCCGGCAAGATTATCGACTGCAGCACCGGCCAAGCCGTCGCGCAAGTGGATAAGTTGACGATTGCAAAGGCTCCGTGGACTTCCGACATGGGCGGCGGCAAAAAATATTTCGAGAAATTTGTCGTGCCTGAAGCAGCGAAGAGCTTGTTGCACGACCTTCTCAATCAAATGAAGAACAAGTGGTGATCGGGGTTCTGCTCAGGGCAGCTCAGCCAACATCGCCTTGAAGAAATTCTTTTCCTCTTCGATGGGATAGTCGCAGTGCCAGCGTTCAGCACAACGAAAGTAGGCTTTGCGACAGCGCGCCGCGGCATACACCGCATCGCTTTGATGAATTTTGATCACCGGATCCTTAATGTTGGCTGCAATGTAGATGGGCATTGTTCGATTGACTCGAATGAACTCTGCGCTGCTCAGATCAGGTGGAAACATAAATGCGGGGTACGTGCTGAGCAACGGCCAGAGATCCTTGCCAACATTGTTGATCGATGTATAAGGAGCCAGAAGGATAAGGGCGCAACCCGGCCGAGTCAGACAAACATTGCAAGCGACCGCCGTGCCCAGTGAAACACCGCAGTGAATAATCCGGTTGGCTGGGATTTGCAGATGCCTGGCGCAAAAATCATAAGCTGCCTGGCCATCAGCGATGACTCTTTCGTTCGACGGACGACCTTCACTGCGACCATAGCCTTCGTAATCGTAGAGAAATACCGAGCAATCGAGCTGCAAGAATATTGAGATGATGTCGAGATAGTAGGTTACATTTCCGCCGTGACCGTGGTGAACGAGAATCGTTTTTCGCGCATTGGGAACATCGAAATACCAGGCCTGAAGCTTCTTTCCATCGCTCGTTAGGAAGTAAACGTCCTGCGCTGTGATACCAGATACGGTTCGGCGCTCATATTTGCCATCAGGATATTTCAGCGGAATAAACTCAAACATGCTCATCATGACGCATGGCTGGAAGCCAATCCAGAAGCAAACCGAAAAGAAGGCGAACAACTTAGTACAACGCCAGGCGAAACGAAGAATGCTCAAGCATGCCAGATTCAGCCTCTGCAAGAATGACTGGGGCTCGGCTTGCACAAAGGGCTTCTTTGAGCGACGCTCGACTCCAGGTTGACCCAGATCGACTCCAGGCTTAACTAGACCGACTCCAGGTTTACCTAGACCGGCTCCAGGTTTACCGACTATGCGCCTTAGAAAGCTGCCGTCAGACATTTGCTCTGCCTCGTCCTTGTTTATGCCGCACACGAGTTTCCAATCTCGCATGGCAATGCCAGGCGTTTTTCCATGCTATCAAGCCTCAAATGCGCCGGCATGCTCAGGCAAGCAGTCGGTGAACTGTTCTTTACGCGGACTGAATTATTATTGGCGATTGCCTGCGGCAAAGTGTCCGTCCGCGGCAACGAATATATTGGAAGCGAACTCCATATTCGGAGGCGAACTCCATATTCGGAAGCGAACTCCGTATTCGGAAGCGACCTATTTGGTTGCTGAAGTATTGCTCTTCGCAGCACCAGCCGCGCTATTTTTCTGCTTGCTGCCGCCTTTACCTTTGCGAGCTGCCGGACTTTGTTTGACCTTCTGCGCAGCAGACTTAGCACCTTTCTTTTTTTTCGTGCCGGCGCTCGTTTGAGTCGCCAAACTCGGGTTGATTTGCTGCCTGACCTCTTGCATCCGCAT